>NZ_CP095491.1:1502622-1803146 GCF_023028105.1 Halosolutus gelatinilyticus | reverse complement strand
GTCCGATTCCGAACGTCGATCGTCGGCGTCGATGACGTGCTGGATGCCCTCGCGGTGTTCGGCGATGATCTCGGGATCGAACGCGTCGCGCGTTTCGAGCAGCGTTTCTTCGGTGAGCCAGTTTCCGTGCAAGAGCAACAACGGGTCGTCCCGATCGACGTTGTGCTCCGCTAGCGCCTCGTAGAACGCCGGCGGGTGGAGCGTGTACGTCCGCAGGACGTTCGCGTTCATCTCCGAAATATCGTCCAACCATCGGCTGTACTCCGATTTCGTTATCGCCGCTTCGCCGGGGAATCGTCCCGGCTTCCCCATGCCGAGATTCACGCCGTGAACGAGGAAGTCCCGTCACCGTCCCCCGTTTCGTCTCGTCTGAAACCGGTCGTCGGTAACCCGGGTCTCGATGTCCTGCGGTTCGGGCGACGGAAGGAGATCGATGTCGCCGCACCCCGCGACGACCGAACCCAGCGCCGCCGTCCCGATCATCTGTAAGTATTCCCGACGGGTCACGGAACCGAGATCTAGGAAACGATCGGGCATAAATCCGGCATATAGCCGAATGTGAGAAACATCGTTTCGGGATTGTTACACAGAGAACGGGAGGCGGTCGGAGCCTCGGTCGGCGAGGAGTCGGCGTCGGCGATCGTCTCGACGGAGAACGTGACGATCCATGTAATCGGTTAGTATCGATAGTCACGGGATCCTAATCTATTAGTACATTCGAACGCCCGTATAGTGAATGCGATTGGCGACGACCGGCGCAGGGGTCGGGCGTGGCCAGCTGGCGTGAAAACAAATGACTCAGCCGATCACCGTTCTCGTCGTCGACAACGAACCCGGGTTCGCGGACCTCGCGGGAACGATGCTCGAACGCGAGCACGACGCGATCGAGTCCGTCGCCGCGACGAGCGCCGAAGAAGCACTGTCGATACTCGAACAGCAGGGCGTCGACTGTATCGTCAGCGATTACGAGATGCCGACGATCACCGGTCTCGAGTTGCTCGAGCGGGTCAGAGACGACGACCCGGATCTGCCGTTCATCCTGTACACGGGCCGCGGATCGGAAGAACTCGCGAGCGAGGCGATCGCGGCGGGAGTGACGCAGTACTTCCAGAAGGAACCGGGCGAGGAGCGGTACGCGTTGCTGGCAAACCAGATCACGAACGCGGTCACCCAGTACCGCACGGAGACGGAGCTCCGCGAGAGCGAGCGGCGGTACGAGCGGACGCTGACGACGCTCCACGAGACGACGCGGGATCTGATGCGGGCCGAGACGAAAGACGACATCTATCAGTCTGCCGTCGACACCGCGGGCGAGATCCTCGACGTGCCGGTCGCGGCGGCCTACGCGTTCGAGCCGACGGCGGGGACGCTCGAACACGCCGCCTCGATGCGCGACTCCCGCGAACTGGTGGATCCCGAGCTGTCGTTCGAACGCGGCGAGGGGCTCGTCTGGAAGGTGTTCTCCGAGGGCGAGAGCGCGTACTACGAGGACGTTCAGCGCGCGGGCGTCGAGCACTCCCAGACGCTGTGTCGGAGCGAGCTGATCGTCCCGCTCGGGACGCACGGCGTGTTGGTGGCGGGCACCGAGGACGTCGACGGGTTCGACGAGACGATGACCGAACTGCTGTACATCCTCGCGGCGAACACCGAAGCGGCGCTCGATCGGGCCGAGCGCGAGCAGTTGCTCCGGGAACACGATCGAACGTTGACCCAGCAAAACGAGGAGCTGACGCGGCTCAACCACACGAACGAGATCGTTCGCAAGATCAATCACGGCGTCGCGCAGGCGTCGACGCGCGACGAGATCGAGACGACGGTCTGCGATCGGCTCGCCGACACCGATCGATACCTGTTCGCGTGGATCGCGGCGACCGACGAGGAGACGCCGGTGCCGACGACGTGGGCGGGCGTCGACGCGGCCTACATCGATCGCGTCCGTGACGATGACGACCGCGCGCCCGAGGTCGATCTGGTGCGGGAGACGCTCGCGTCCGAACGGGTCCAGGTCGTGCGGAACGTGCTCGAGGCCGACGACTGGGATCGGCGACGAAAGGACGCGCTCACCTACGGCTACCAGACGGTGCTGTCGGTGCCGCTTCGCGACGACGAACGCCGCTACGGGGCGTTACTCGTCCACGTTCCGGGCGTCGATTCGATCACCGACAGCGAACGCGAGGTGCTCGGCGAACTCGGGGAGACGATCGGCCACGCGATCCGGTCGGTCGAGCAGACGCGGGCGATGCTCACCGACAGTCGCGTCGAACTCGAGTTAACGTGTCGCGACGAGCGACTACTGTTTAACCGGCTGTCCGATCGGATCGACGGCCTCGCCACGTTAGAGGGCGTGATCGATCGGGGTAACGACGTCGTCGTGTTCGTGAGCGTTCCCGCGGGGACCGAACTCGGGGCGGCCGTCGGCGAGTGGGCGTCGGTCGAGAGCGCGACAGTCGTCTCCGACGGGGACGACGAGACGCTGTTCGAGTTGACCTTCTCGTCGACGCCGATTCTGGACGTTTTGCGGACGTACGACGTCCAGTTGCGGGCTGCGACGACCGAAAACGGGACGACGACCTTCGTCCTCGAAGTGCCCCAGCGGGTCGAGACGCGATCGTTAATCGAGGCGATACGGCACAACTATCCGGAGACCTCGCTCGACGCCCGGCGGGAAACGACGGCGACGGTGTCGGCCCGACAACTCGATACGCACCTGGAGGAACGACTCACGGAAAAACAGTTCGAAGCCCTGCAGGCGGCCCATTACAGCGGGTTTTTCGACTGGCCCCGCGAGAGCACCGGCGAGGATCTCGCCGAGGCGCTCGACGTCTCGCCGCCGACCTACCACTATCACCTTCGGGCGGCCCAGCGAAAGCTGGTCACGCTGGCATTCGACGGGACCTCTAGTTAATTAGTGCCCGATGTCAGAGATTCCAAAACAGTTAGAGATTATATTTAACCCACATCAGTCCATACGAGTATCTGGCGATCTGAGATAGACTGTCGCCACCCCCAATCCCCCACCCCCATTTCCCTACTCTAACGATTTCGAGAGACGTCACCGCGACTTCCGTACCGGAGCCGCCTCGATCGTTTCAGTGAACTCGACGATTAGCGGAGCGGTCCGCTCTCGAGTCCGTCTCGGTCCCGCTTTCGGGCCGATCGGCTCTCACCGCGATCGCGAGCCGACCGTCTCGTCCCACTCGATCCACTCCTGCTCCCAGCCGCGGCGGGATTCGGCGCGTCGACGGGCGTGTTCCCGGTCCTCGCGTGCCGTTCGATTTCGTTCGACGGCCCCCGACTGTTCGCCCTCGACCAGCAGGGGATCGAACGAAACTGCGGCGAACGTCTCCGTCTCGCCCGTCGGCGACACCGCCGCCAGCCGCTGGCAGTTCGTCCCGCGGGGAAAGACGAGTCGTCCGTCGTCGGTCAACTGATCGAGCAGCGCTCGCGGGGGTTCGACCGCGGCGGCTTCGAGCAGGATCCGATCGAACGGAGCGTACTCCGGGAGCCCGTTCGCCCCGTCGCGACAGTCGACCAGGACGCCCTCGTATCCCGCATCCGCGAGGTTGCGCCGCGCTTCGATCACGAGCGGCCGGGAGATGTCGATGGCGTGGACGTTCGTTTCGCCGACCCGTTCGGCGACGACGGCGGCCGTGTAGCCGACTCCGGCGCCGACGATCAGCACCGTTTCGTCGCCCTCGATCGAGAGCGCTTCGAGAAGTTGCGCGGCCGTACTCGGGGACAGGACGCGCGTCCCGAGAACTTCGTGCTCGCGATCGGCGTAGGCCGTTCGCTCGTCGCCGACAAACTCGTGGCGAGGGACGTCGCGCATCGCCACTGCGAGGGCCTCGTCCGCGAGGACTTCCTTCGGCGGGGATTCGAGCCCGTCGACCATGTCCTCGCGCAGTACCGCGGGATCCATACCTGGGATATCCCGTCGGACGTATTCAAACACGCGCTTGCGCTCCACCAGGTGTGCATTCGCCGACCCCGCGTCGATCCTCGCGAGCGGATCCGCCCGTTCGGTCACTCGGCTCGCCGGACGAACGCCCGATCGAGGACGGCGAGCACGATCAGGTACGAGCCGGCGCCGACGAGCAGATACAGCGGCCACTCGGACGCCCCGGCCGCGCCGGCGACGAACGCCTTCACCGGCCAGTAGGCGGGGACGGCTCCCGCGACGAACTGGAGCGGAGTCGGGACGACCGCGACGGCGACGACGGGTGCGAGCACGAGCAGATTGAGGAGTTTGCTGAGCGCGACCCCCTCGACGGTGTTCGACGCGATGGCCCCGAACGCCAGGGCGATCGCCGGACCGCCGAGCGCGGCGACGGCGGCCGTACCGACCAGGACCGTTGGCGACGCCGACACCAGCCCGACCGCGGCCAGGGCCGGAGCGGTCGCGGCGAGGCTCAGGACGTACGCCGTCGCCCCGCGGTACAGCAGATAACCGCGAGGCGAGAGCGGGCTGACGCGGTAGGCGGCGAGCACCCCCTGCTCGCGGTCCTCGAGGACGAACATGCCGACGACGAAGCCGTAGATCGACGGGCCGAAGACGGCGAGCGAGCCGGCGATCGCGGGATAGTACGGTTCGAGGGCGATCGTCGGCGCGGCCAGTTCGGCGACGGTCGGCGCAGCCGCTCGAATCACTATCGCGAGCGCGAACGGGCCGGTCGCCGCGACGACCAGCATCGGATCCCGGAACCAGTTGCGGAGGTCCGCGAGCGCCAGCGCGACCGCCGGAGCGCGGTCGTCGGTCGCGGCTCGATCGCGCTCCATCCGTCGTTCCCGGACCTCGCCGCGTCCGAGTTGGACTCCCGGATCGCCGCCGCGAACGATGTGCCGGCGGAACGCGCGCCGCGCCCACTGGTAGGCGACGACGTTCGCGGACAGGAGGTAGGCGAGGGCGTACGCGAACTGCCACGCCGGCAACGATCGAAAGCCGCCCTCGACGAGGAGCAGCGTCGGCTGGGCCGGCAGCAGGTAGAACAGGCGCGTCTCGAACAGGCCGACGGCGCCGAACAGCGGCAGGAACGCGACCGTCCCCCAACCGACGGCGCTGATGAAGTACTCGTTCACCGAGTCGAACCGGGCGACCGCCACGAACCCGAGGAGGACGAACAGCGACGCCGAGAGCGCGACGCCGCCGAGCAGCGCGGTCGGATTCGACACCGAGCCGTGGCCGACGATCGCGACGGTCGTCGCGGCGGCGGTCGCGAGAAGCGAGAGCGTGAGGACCTTCGAAAGGAGGTAGCCGCGATCGCCCAACGGGGAGGTCACCAGCGCGTCCAGGACGCCGTCGTCCTTCTCGAACAGGACGAGCGACGCAATGAAGTAGAAGCCGAGCACCGTCGGGTCGGTCACGATCAGTAGGATCGCGGCGTCGGTCCGGAGGGGCGGGCCGATCGCCCGGAGGCCGACGACGAACGCGACGGTCAAGATCGCGTAGACCGCGTAGAACCCGTACCGGTACTGCAGGCGGACGTCCCACGCCAGCATCGCCCGGAGCGCGCTCACGGCGCGCCCTCCGGGGACCGCGGGATCACGCCAGTTCCGCCCCCGTCACGTCGATGAACACGTCCTCGAGGGTGGCCTCCTCGGTGTGAACGGTCTCGACCGTCCGCCGTCGCAGCAGGTCGTGGAACGCCTCGTCGTCGCCCAGTTCGGACAGGGGAAACCGCTCGCGTTCGAGCCGGCCGTTCGCCCGATACTCGACGCGGACGGTCGGCTCGCCGTGTTCGAGCTTCAGCGCCCGCGGCTGACCGACGACGGGGACGCGACCGTCCACGATGAACGCCACCCGATCGCACAGCCGATCCGCGACGGTCATGTCGTGGGTCGTCAGCACGACGGTCGTCCCCGCGTCGCGGCACTCGTCGACCAGCGAGGTCACCGCGCGGGCGGTCCCCGGGTCGATGCCGGCGGTCGGCTCGTCGAGGAAGACCAGGGGCGGATCGTGCAGCAGCGCCCGAACGACGTTCAGTCGCAGCTGCATACCCTTCGAGTAGGTGCCGACACGTTGGTCGGCCGCGTTCGCCAGTCCGACGCGCTCGAGCAACGCGTCGGGATCGCGGACCGCGCCGCCGTAGAGGGACGCGAACAGCTCGAGGTTCTCCCGCCCGGTCAGCTTCCGGTAGTGGTTCGGCGTCTCGGCGGAGACGCCGATGCGCTCGTACAGCTCGCGACCCCACTCGGGGACGGGACGATCGAACACGCGAACGTCGCCCGCGTAGTCGTCCAACAGCCCGGTCAGCACCTTCAGGGTCGTGCTCTTGCCGGCCCCGCTCGGGCCGAGAAAGCCGAAGATCTCGCCGCCCGAGACGTCGAAGTCGACCCCGCGGAGCGCCGGCTCGTCCGCTCCGGCGTACGTATACCGGAGGTCCCGGACGCGGATCATGGCCGATCGGTACGCAACTCGGCCTGAAATACGTGGCGGCGAAGCCTCGCGAACTGGGGCGCTATCGCATTCTGACGAACCGAACGCCGCCGTGTTCGGTCCGCTCGATCGATCCGTCCGCTCGTTTGTCGGCCTGGACGAGCGTCTGGAGGCCGGTTCCGATCGGCGCGAGCAGCCGACCGCCCGGCCGAACCTGCTCGACGACCGGGTCGGGAAATTCGGGCGCCGCGCAGGTGAAGTACGCGGCGTCGTACGGGGCGTGCTCGGGCCATCCCTCGCTGCCGTCGCCGGTTCGCACGGACACCTCGTCGTACCCCGTCTCCGCGAGCGTCTCGCGGGCGTCCGCCGCGAGTTCCGGACTGTACTCGACGGTGGAGACGCGCCCCGCCCCGACGAGTTCGGCCGTGACCGCGGCGTGATAGCCCCGGCCCGTCCCGATTTCGAGCACCTCGTTGCCGGGGTTGAGATCCAGTTCGTCGGCCATGATCGCGACCATGTGCGGCGCGCTGATCGTCTGCTCGTCTCCGATCGGCAGCGGGCGATCCGCGTAGGCGGCGTCCTGTCGCTCCGCCGGGACGAACTCGTGGCGCGGCACCGCTTCGAGCGCGTCGAGCACCCGATCGTCCTCCACGCGCGGGGCGACGGTCCGCACCATCCGCTCGCGGGCCTCCTCGTAGTCGTCGGGGCCGGAATCGGAGCCGAAGCGATCGAACACCATGATTGCGCCTCACTACTCCGTCGCACGCAATAGGCTGTTGGGCGCGAGTGCCGGCTAGTCGGTAGCCGTGCGATCGAAATTCGGATCTGTCCCTTCGTGAATACTCCACGAAAGCTCCTGGCGGACACGATCTGAATTATCGAGGGAGGACCGCTCAGCGCCGGCGTCGATCGCCGGATCGCGGATCGATTCTCTGCGAGGCCGAGGACGGTCAGATCCCAGTTTTCGAGCTCACAGGGAGTGACGCGCACCGCGATCTCCGCGGTTCCGATCCGCACGCGAAAAATATCGATCGCGCGATTCCCAGTCGCTGGGAGCGAGTTCGCCGATTAATGTGAACAGCGGTCTCACACTCTAATTGTCGCGTGCACCCCGGCGCGCGACCGAGACACGTACCTCAGGCCAGCTCAATCATTCATCACCCCACACCCCACCGCTGCACCGATTGACCCTGAGGCCCTCAGCCCACATCCATCTACCCCTCTGCGGCGTTCTTTCTTTCGTTCGTCTCATCGAATCCGATCGAGCGCGGCTGCGGTCGGACGCTCGCAGACCGACGCGGAACGTCCGCGTCACAAGCCGAAAAAAGCGGCCGAAAACGAATTTCGCGGCTACCAGGCCGACCAGGCGCTGCTCGTCTGATCGTAGGCGTAGACCCGTTTGGCGTCCTTCGCGACGATCGAGTCGCCGTCCATCTCGTAGCGATCGCGATCGTAACCGGTGGCGTCGCCGCGGACGACGAAGGCGTCGATCTCGAACTCGTCGTCGCCGAACGTCTCGGTGTCGCCGACCTCGAACTCGTAGTCGCCGGGGACGTACACGGTGACGCTCCGGCTGTCGTCGCGGGAGCCGTCCTTCGGGTGGACGGTGACGTTGACCGCGACGTTGTCGACCTCGCGGGTCCAGACGGTCTCGATCTCGTCGGCGGGCGCGGCCTCGGTTCGGCGGTGGCCGTCGAGTTCGAGGCTCGTCACGCGAACCGTCGAGAGCACCTCCTCGGTTTCCAGGATGAACTCGTCGCCGACCTCGACGACCTCGTCTTCGGGCGTGGTGACGTTCGCCGTGAACGATTCGCCCTCCTGGGAGACGACCACGTCGAGGGTGACCTCGCGACGGGTCTCGGGCTGGATCTTGTGGACGTGGCCGCACTCGCTGCAGCGAACGGTGAGCGCCCCGCCACCCTCCGTCAGCACCTCGTGGACCGTTTCGAGGTCCGGCGAGCACGACGGACAGGGCGTCGGAACGCGGTCCGGAATGTCGTTCATAGCACGTCGTAACGGCTACACACCTAAAAGGCGATTGAACCGGACTAGTTCCCCTGGATCGCGTCGATGACCATCGCCGCGGCCACGATGGGTTCTTTCGGGACGGTACTGGCGTCGTCGATGACGATCTCGTACCGATCCCGCAGGGAGAACTGACCGCTGATCGAGCCGACGTGACCGCCTTCCCGATCGGTGATCTCGTACTTGTGCGGGATCCAACCGCCGAACGGGACGACGTTCCGGGCCAGCGTCACCACCGCACCACGGGAGTTGATCTCGGCCAGTTTCTCCTCGGTGGTCGCATCGCGGACGATCCATGTGTCCTGAAAGAACGAGAAGTCGTTATCCAGGACGACGAGATCCTCCCCGGTCTGGGCGTCCGAGAGCACGTAGTTCCCGGCGACGTCGATGATGCCGCCCGCCTTCACGGTGAACACCTCGTTGCCGTCGCCGTCGACGAACGGGAACTCCTCTTTCATCTTGAACATCTTCTGTTTTCCTTGCAGAACGACGTCTCCCACGGCGTCGAGCGCCCGGTACTTGTTTCGGATGAGGCTCTGTTCGACCGTGTACCGATCGTCGGTGAGTTCGATCCCCTGAATGTCGTAGGCTCGCGTATCGCTCATCGCCCGGAACTCACACCAGCACTACTTGAAACCACTAGATTCCCACATGTCTATCGACGATCAAATCCCGCCGGGCTACGTCTCCGCCCCGAGAGCGAATCGCCCGTGTGGCTGTCAAGCGGGTGCGGTAGTTCTGACACCTCTCGAAACCGGCCGCGAGGTCGATCGGCGCCGGCCGGGCAGTTTCGCGCTGATCACGCTCGCGGAGGGTCCGCTTCCGCGCCTGCTTTCGGTTTCACCGCTCGCTCCACGGGGGATCGTAGATCTCTCCGGTTCGCGGCTTCGCCGCTCACTCTACACGCGGAAGTTCCACTTCCGCGCCGTCCGCATACACCGTCGGCTCTCTGACGATTCCGTCGAGGTGGATCGGCGCCTCGACGTCGCCGCCGATTCCCGCGTCGTCGCCGATCGCGATGTGAACGGTTCCGCCGGCTTTCTCGTCCAGCAGGACGGAGCCGACGAGTTCCGTGACGGCGACGTTGGTTCCGATTCCCAGTTCCGCGAGGTTGTAGGCTGCGTCGCCGACCTCCTCGGCCGCGTTCTCGATCGTCTCGCGGATGTCGTCGTCCGAGACGTCGGTGACGAGCCCGTCTTCGACCTGGAAGGAGAGCGTTTCGCCTTCGTCGAGTAATCCGTGGGGCATCATCGTCCCGTCGACGACGAACGTACCGGCGGCCGATTCGGGACTGACGAACACCTCGCCCGCGGGGAGGTTCGACATCACCCCCGACTCGTGGACGATTCCGGTGTCCGAGAGCCAGTCTCGATCGGCGACCGCGAAGGTGATGTCCGTCCCCGCGGGCGCCGTCACACGAACCTCCGCCGCGCCCTCGACCTGTTCGACGACGTCGCGGCAGTGAGCCGCGATCGACTCGTAGTCGGCGTCCAGCCCCGTCGTAAAGACGTCCTCGGTGATTCCCGGGAGCGTGGCGACGCGGGCACCCGCCTCGTTCGCCTCGGTTCGCGCGCGCGTGTGACTCAGGCTCTTCGACGTCGGCGCGAGGACGACGTCCGCGCCGGCCATCGCCGCCGCGACCGGCGCCGGCGGCTCTTCGCCGTGCGTGTTGCCCGGCGGGTACCGGACCACGACGGCGTCGTCCGTGATCTCGCTCGCGACCTCGTACAGCGCCTCGCCGATCGGCTCGCGCTCGTCGTCGGTTACGATCGCGCACGACTCATCGGGCAGGAGGTTCAGACACTGACGAACGGCCGTCTCGGCGGCGGGTCGAAGTTCGGACATACACGTACTGTGGCCCCAGCAGTCCGAAATGGTTTGCCATCCAGCGGTCGGAGCGGGTGACCGCCGCCGGAACGAACGACTCGATCCGTCGGTCAATCACCGCCGGCGGACGGCTGACGTCAGTCGTCCCGTTCCAGCACTTCGACGCCGACGAGCGGATCGCCGGTGAGCGCGCGGACGTACGCGCCGCCGGCGATCGACACGTGGCCGAAGTCGTCCTCGTCGAGGCCGTACATCTCGATCGCCCGAGAGGTGTCGCCGCCGCCGACGACGGAGAAGCAGTCGGTGTCGGCGATCGCCGAGAGCACCTCGACGGTGCCGTCGGCGAACCGTTCGTCCTCGAAGACGCCGAGGGCGCCCTTGACGAAGACGGCTTCCGAGTCGCGGACGAGGTCGGCGTACCGATCGGCCGTGTCGGAGCCGACGTCGAGGTAGGACGTCTCCTTCTCGATGTCCTCGACGGCTTGCTCGGCGCGCTCGCCGTCGTCGGTCTCGTAGGCGAGGTCGTCGGCGAGGAGTAGGCGATCGCCGTACTCGTCGAGGACGCGCTCGATCGTCTCCCGGTGATCGTCCCACTGGTGGTCGAAGAACTCGGTGCCCTCGACATCGTAGCCGACGTCGTGGCCGGCCGCGCGCAAGAAGAGTTCGCCGACGATGCCGCCGAGGCAGAACCGATCGACGGTGTCGTCGACCTTCTCGATGACCGGAATGAGGTCCTCTGCTTTCGTGCCGCCGAGGGCCATGGTAACGGTGCCGTCGAACTCGCGGTTCTGGATCGCCGAGTTCGCGGTGTACTCGGCTTCCATCACGCGACCCGCGTAGGCGTCCATAACCAGCGGGAAGCCGACGAGCGAGGCGTGCGATCGGTGGGCCGCCGAGTAGGCGTCGTTGACGTAGGCGTCGAACGCCGGCGCGAGCGCCTGTACGAACTCGGTCTCGGCTTTGACCTCGGGGTCCTCTTCGGGCAGTTCGTCGTCGCACATCCGGGTGTTTTCGAGGACCAGGACGTCGTCCGACTCGAGGTCGTCGATCGCCGCCAGGGCGTCCTCGCCGAACGTGTCGGCGACGAACCCGACGTCCCGATCGAGGTGCTCGGCCAGGATGTCGGCGTGTTGTTCGAGCGAGACGAACGTCTCCCGGCCCGGCCGGCCCTGGTGGGCGAGCACGGCGATCGCGTGATCGTCGCCGAGCAGTTCGGCGATCGTCTCGGCGTGGCGGGCGAACCGGCGGTTGTTCTGGACGGCGCCGTCTTCGACGGGCGCGTTGATGTCGATGCGGACGAGCAGGCGCTGGCCCGGCTCGAGGTCGTCGATGGTCTTGAACGTCGGTGGTGACATGGATAAACGGGTGCTGCGGAGTCGGTTAAAGGTTAAAAGAGTGAACGGCTCAGCGGGCGACGGCTTCCTCGGCGTCGACGTCGTCGGCCTCGGCGGCGACGTACCGTGCGAGGTCGAGCATCCGGTTCGAGAAGCCGAACTCGTTGTCGTACCAGGTCAGGACTTTCACGAGGCCGCCCTCGAGGACCATCGTCGAGTTCAGGTCGACGTACGAGGAGAACGGCAGGCCGACGATGTCCCGGGAGACGATCTCCTCGTCGGTGTAGCCGAGCACGCCGGCGAGTTCGCCGTCGGCCGCGCTGCGGAAGGCCTCCTTGAGCTCGTCCGCCGTGGCGTCGGCTTCGAGGTCGACGGTGAGGTCGGTGATCGAGCCGTTCGGAACGGGGACGCGCATCGCCATCCCGTCGAGTTTCCCCTCGAGCTGGGGGAGCACCTCGGTGGTGGCGATCGCGGCGCCGGTCGAGGTCGGGATGATGTTCTCGGCGGCGGCGCGGCCGCGACGGCGCTTGCTGCTTGGGCCGTCGATCAGGTTCTGCGTCCCGGTGTAGGCGTGGACGGTCGTCAGCAGGCCCGACTCGATGCCGAACTCCTCGTCGAGCACCTTGACGACCGGCGCGACGGAGTTCGTGGTGCAGGAGGCGTTCGAGACGACGTCCTCACCCTCGTACTCCTCGTGGTTGACGCCGTAGACGATCGTCGTGACGTCCTTCTCGCCTTTCGGCGGCGCCGAGATGATCACCTTGTCGGCGCCGGCTTCGAGGTGCTGGGCGGCGTCGTCGTACGTTCGAAAGAGGCCGGTCGCCTCGAAGGCGACGTCGACGTCGAGTTCGTCCCAGGGAAGCGCGGTTGGATTGCGCTCCGAAAGGAGCTGCACTTCCCGGTCCCCGATCGTGAGCGTGCTGCCGTCGCGGGAGACGTCGTCGACGCGGCCGTGTACCGAGTCGTATTTGAGCAGGTATTCCATATCGTCGTCGTCCATCACGTCGTTGATGGCGACGACTTCGACGTTGTCGTAGGAAAGTGACGCGCGAAGAACGTTTCGGCCGATCCGACCGAATCCGTTTAACCCGATCCGGAGCGGCTCCTCAGACGTTGAGCCACCGTCGTAGGAATGTTCACTCATGTTTGAGTAGTCGGCCGCCAGCGTTAAAACGGTTTCTTCATGCAAAACATTGATGACCGATGCGGATCGATCGTGCGTACTTCGAGGAGATCTTCAACTTCTGGTCGCAAAAACCACCGATATCAGTGCGCATAAACTACCATACCACACACATATAACCATGGTTTCTGTTCCACTCGTTAACACACCCCTATGCTCCGTTTTCACCCCAAATAACTCAATTTCGAGTAAACATCTATCAATTTTTTGCAAAAAGGTTATGCGCGTCGGCGGTGGATAAGGAGTCGTATGCTACGGGTCGGAGTAAACGGGTACGGAACCATCGGCAAACGGGTTGCGGACGCGATTCGAGCACAACCCGACATGGCGGTCCACGGCGTCGCCAAGGTCAGTCCGGACTACGTCGCCATCGGGGCGGTCGAGAACGGGTACGACGTCTACGCCGTCGACGAGGACCGTATCGACGGATTCCGCGAGATCGGCATCGATCCTGCCGGGACGATCGACGACCTGGTCGCCGAGAGCGACGTGATGATCGATGCCGCGCCGTCGGGCGTCGGCGCCGACAATCGCCCGCTGTACGAACGCCACGAGACCCCGGCGATCTTCCAGGGCGGCGAGGACGCGACCGCCGCGGAAGTGAGTTTCAACGCCCGCGTGAACTACGATGAGGCCGCCGACGCCGACTACGTCCGTGTCGTCTCGTGCAACACGACCGGGCTCTCGCGCTTTCTCGCCCCGCTTCACGAAACCTACGGCGTCGAGAAGGCCCGAGTGACGCTCGTCAGACGCGGCGGCGACCCCGCCCAGACCGGTCGCGGGCCGATCAACGACGCGGTTCCGGACCCGGTTTCGATCCCCTCGCACCACGGGCCCGACGTCCAGACCGTCCTCCCCGAGATCGACATCGACACGATCGGCCTGAAGGTGCCGACGACGATGATGCACGTCCACTCCGTCAACGTGACCCTCGAGAAGACGCCCGAGGACGCCGCCGAGGTCCGGGACCTCCTTCGCGCAGAGGATCGACTCCTCATGATTCCCGACTACGCCGCGATCGACGGCGCCGGGACCCTCAAGGACTTCGCGCTCGACGCCGGTCGGTCCCGCGGCGACATCTGGGAGAACTGCATCTGGGAGGAGTCGGTCACGCTCGAGGGACGCGATCTGTACTGCATGCAGGCGATCCACCAGGAATCCGACGTCGTCCCGGAGAACGTCGACGCGCTCCGGGCGCTCACCGGGCACCTCACGGGACCCGAGAGTCGAGCCATCACGAACGAAACGCTCGGTATCGACTTCGGTGGCCTTTGCGGCCGGGACGACCTGACCGCAGATCGGCAGACCGCGGACTAGCCGGCGGCTGCCGGCGTCGATCCGCTGGGAGTCGCGGACGCCGATCGGCGGTGACCGTCGATCGGTCGCCGAGGAGTCGGGGAAAGTTTTTGCATCTCCCCTTCTTATGCTCACGCATGCGCCGAGACGACCGCGACGAACCCTTCGACGACCTGTTTCGCGAGATCGAACGGATGATGAACGAGATGATGAGCGGGGCCGACAACGTCGAGTTCGATTCGGCGAGCGGCGTCGACAACGGCTTCGGCATGGACACCCACGTCACGATCCACGAGACGGACGACGAGGTCCGGGTCGTCGCGGACCTCCCCGGCGTCGAGAAGGACAACATCGAACTCGAGTGTGACGGCAAGACCCTGACCATCTCCGCCCACAGCGAGCACCGCCAGTACGACGAACGCGTCTCGCTGCCCAAGCGCGTCAACGAACACACCGCCTCCGCGACCTACAACAACGGCGTCCTCGAGGTCGTCTTCGAATCCGCGGAGCAGTCCTCGGGTATCAGCCTCGAGTAAGGAGTTGCGTCGCGGTCGAGGCCGACACCGTTCCCGTTTTGTCTCTCACCGATCCGTAGCCGCGCGTATCGCTGCCGCCAGCCGATCGTAGAAGTCCGGTTCGTACTTCGTCGCCTCGTCGATCGTCGGCCGCGCGTTCGTCTCGTTGACCACCGCGCGACCGTCGGTCACGAGCAGGTCGACGCCGAGGAAGGGAACATCGAGTTCCGCGGCGACAGATTCGGCCAGGTCGCGGTGCGCCGAAGGGAGGTCGACGCCCGTCGCCTCGGCGCCGCGGTGGACGTTGTGCTTCCACTGCCCGCTGCGAACCGCGTCGTCGGGAAGGCGTCGCTCCACGGCGCCGACGTACTCGCCCTCGAGTACCATCACCCGGTAGTCGGTCGCGTCGGGAAGGTACTCCTGGACGAGGAACGATCGGTCGGCGGTCGCCCGGTAGTCGTGGACCAGCGAGAGATAGTCACAGATTCCGAGAAACGAGTCGCGGTCGTGGGCCTTCGCGACGCCGACGCCGCGAGTCGTCGAGTTCGGTTTGACCACGACCGGCGGGTCGAACCGATCGAAGACCTCGGTCAGTTCAGCCTCGCCGACGTCGTTCGAGACGTACACCGACTCCGGGATCGGGAGGTCGGCCCGTCCGAGTCGAGCCAGCACCTCGGCCTTGTTCCGCGAGGTCAGGACGGTCTCGTGGTCGTTGAGCCACGGAATATCGAGCAAGGCGTCGGCGACGCCGCCCTCCATCAGCCGCCCCGGGTAGACGAACCCCGCGTCGTACTCGTCGGTCGACCACGGCGCGTCCTCGCCGAGCGGCATCACGCGCTCGCTCACGGGCACGTGGTGAACTCGGATGCCCCGATCGGCGAGCGGATCGCGCATCCGCCGGAACGTCTCCTTCTTGTTCGCGACCGCGAGATCGATCATACTTGAGAGTCGGGAATAGACGGGCAAAAAGGTACGCGGGAGGCGGACGGCGATCGAGTATGCGATACCTCGATTTGCAGTCGAATCGATAGCCGGGAGCGCGTCTCGAGCAGGTACGAGGGACGCGCGACCCGGAGAGGGCTGGATCTCACCGAATGGTGTCGCGAGTGAGCGAAGCGAACGAGTGGGCCGACGATCGATGTAAACGAGTGAACGAGCGACGAGAAGCGACGCTCAAGTGCAAGAGAACGGGGGAAGAGTGCTTTTAAACGGGATTTTACGCGATCAGCTGCTCTTCGCCCTTCTCGACCACGACCCGGCACGGCGGCGTGATCTTGTTGTAGGCGCGGCGGAACGCCTCCTTGGCGTGGTCTGCGTCGTCGACGTCGCACCAGACCGTGAAGATGCGGTCGCCGGCGTCGATGCGCGCGGCGGTGCCGACGATCTTCCCGAACGCCTGGCGCATCCCGTCGGAGACGCGGTCCGCACCCGCGCCAGTCGCCTGCTTGTTCTCCCGGATGACGTGGTGGGGGAACTTGCGCAGGATCATCTTGTAGTTGTTCTCGCCAGCGTTTTTCAGCATGTAGCGGTTAGCCGAGAGGCGAGCGGCTTCGAGCGAACCGTGACGGATCTGGACTTCCTCCTCGGTGACGAGGCTGATCTGGACGGGGTAGTCGTCGGGCTCGGCGCTGATGTCGCCCATCTTGTGCTGTGCGATCTTCGAGCCGGGAATGCCAGTAATGTACTCGCGGCGCGTATAGGCCGGCTTACTGATTTCCCGGTACATTGAGGCGGGTTTGTCAGCCATGGTTATGATTACTTACGAAAACGGAAGCCTACCGTGCGGATAAAGCCTTCGAAGCGCCGCGTCGCCGTGCGGACGGCCCGCACGGATAAAATCGCGATCCCGAACCGGGCTCGATCAGTCGAACGGACCGCTCGGTCCAAACCGATCGTCGCATGCCGTCACCGCGGGACGGCCATCGAAGCCGTTACGCGATCGGAACGTACTCGTCGCCGTCGCGCTCGATCAGTTCCTGACTCGAGAGCGACCGGAGGACGCTCAGAATTGCGATCTTCCGCATCGACAGTGTCCCCTTCAGGTCTTCGAGGGTCGCACCGCCGGTCGCGTCGAGGTAGAGGTAGACGAGCTTCCCCTGCGGGGAGTCGAGTTCCGTCGGCAATCGAAAGCGGCGGTCGGGCGCGAACTGTTGTGTCATCATCGTGTACCGAACGACCACGAGCTACAATATAACTCTATGTTGCAGTGGCTGGATACTGATTCAACAGTATAATCGTGATAATATGTATTGGTTCGGTTTACCAAGGTACGTTGACATAACACGAGACGCCCTGTGAGGGTCCTATCACCGATATAAAACCATTAGGAAATGCTATTCCCGACGGTCGTATCGCACGAGGGCTATTGGATACCTCGGTTAGTCGAAACGGGTTATCGGGCAAAGATCGGGAGTGACAGCCATTAACGATGATTAAGAGCGTGGCTGAGAGATTCCATATAAGGAATATAAGCAACAGTACGGAACTGAACGGGAGTTTCTCGAACAGCTACGGTTCGATCGCGAGATGAACGCCCCGTCCGACGACTGCGATCGCTCGCGATCGAGGCGATGACTAACGAGCCGAGAGGCCCATTTGCCTGGCGTGGCGGTTCGGATCGTCACATCGGCGTCGGAACTGGATCGATCGTTTCAGCGGCAGCGTACTTAAGGTCCACCCACCGTTAGCATTCGGCATGTTGAGGAGTTTCCGGATCGGGTCTCTATTCGGTATTCCGATCAAACTCGATCTGACGTTCTTGCTGGTGCTCCCGTTGTTCGCGTACCTCATCGGAAACCAGATTGGGGAAGTCGCAACGATCCTGAACGACGTTCTCGGCGCCGGCATCCAAACCGGTACGATCACTGGCGGCGCCACGCCGTGGATCCTCGGACTCGCCGCCGCGATCGGCCTGTTCGTCGGGGTCGTCCTCCACGAACTCGGTCACTCGCTGACCGCCCAACGGTACGGCTTTCCGATCGACTCCATCACGCTCTGGCTGTTCGGCGGCATCGCCGCGCTCTCGGAGATGCCCGAAGACTGGCGCCAGGAGTTCACCATCGCCGTCGCCGGCCCGATCGTCTCTGTGTTAGTCGGCGTCGGCTCGTACGCGCTCTTCCTGGCCACCCCCGAAAGCCTCGGGGGCGTGCGGTTCGTCCTCGGTTACCTCGCCGTGTTGAACGTCGCGCTGGCGATCTTCAACGTCATTCCGGCGTTTCCGATGGACGGCGGGCGGATCCTTCGGGCGTTTCTCGCGCGGAGCCAGCCCTACGCCCGGGCGACTCAGCAGGCCGCGAGCATCGGGAAACTGTTCGCCGTCTTCATGGGCCTGTTCGGCCTCTTCGCGTTCGACATCATCCTCATCGGCGTCGCCTTTTTCGTCTACATCGCCGCCTCCAGCGAGGCCCAGCAGGTGACGATGAAAGCCGCCTTCCAGGACGTCACCGTCTCGGACATCATGACGCCCGCCGAGCACCTCCGTACCGTCGACCCCGACACCTCGATCGCCGATCTGATTCAGCGGATGTTCACCGAGCGTCACACAGGGTATCCGGTCATCGAAGCAAGCGGGTTCAACGGCGAACGACTGGTCGGCCTCGTGACGCTCTCCGACGCCCGCGAGATCGATGCCGTCGAGCGCGACGCCTACACCGTCGAGGACGTGATGTCGACCGACCTGAAGACGATCTCGCCGGACTCGGACGCGATGACCGCGATCGAACGCATGCAGAGCGACGACATCGGTCGCCTGCTCGTCGTCGAGGACGGCGACCTCGTGGGCCTGATCTCCCGGACGGACCTGATGACCGCGTTCGACATCGTCCAGAAGAGCGGCGGGCTGAACATGGCTGCGCAACCGCAGACGGCGGACTGAAGGTACGATCGATCACGACTTTAGGTATCGCTCGTCGGTACGTCGATCGGGATCGATCGTCTCGGGTGGCGATCGCGTGTAACCGGAACGATCCCGTCGAGTGCCGCCAACAACATTCTTAACCGCGGTCGGGGCTGATTCCCGTCCGATGCCACCGGCCATCGAGACCGTCGACCTGGTGAAGGAATACGGCGATCTGCGCGCGCTTCAGGAGCTCTCGCTCACGGTCGAGGAAGGCGAGTTCTTCGGCCTGCTCGGCCCCAACGGGGCGGGCAAGACGACGTTCATCAACACGCTGGTGGGGCTGGTCCGCAAGACCGGCGGCGAGGCGCGGGTCTTCGGCTACGACGTCGAGGACGACTACCAGCAGGCCCGCGACGCGATCGGCCTGGCTCCACAGGAGTTCAACGTCGATCGATTCTTCCCCATCAAGGAGGTTCTGATGCACAAGGCGGGCTACCACGGCGTTTCCGAGGACGAGGCGGCCGATCGCGCCGACGAGGTGCTCAAGCGCGTCGGCATCTACGACAAGCGAAACGAACGCTTCGACTGGCTCTCCGGCGGAATGAAGCGGCGCCTGCTGCTCGCCCGGGCGCTCGTCACCGATCCCGACCTGCTCATCCTCGACGAGCCGACGGCGGGGGTCGACGTCCAGTTGCGCCACGACCTCTGGGAACTCGTGACCCAACTCAACGAGGAGGGGACGACGGTGCTCTTGACCACCCACTACATCGAGGAGGCCGAGCGGCTCTGCGATCGCGTCGCGATCCTCAACGAGGGGCGAAAAGTGACCGTGGCGACCCCGGACGAACTCAAGACCCGCGGCACCGACACGATCGACGTCCGTCTCGAATCGCCGCCGACGGTCGCGCCGGATCTCGGGCCGTACGCGCACGAAACCACGGTGTCCGACGATCGCCTCGAGGTCCGCGTCGACGACGGCGGCTCGACCGCACCGCGGCTGCTCAACGACCTGGAGGCGATGGGCCACGAGATCGTCGATCTCGAGATCTCCCGGACGTCGCTGGAAGAGATCTTCGTCGACCTCACCGAGCGCGAGGATCGCACGGTGACGCGATCGAACGCGAGCGACGGCGACGCCGCCGAGGAGTGGGTCGGCGATGAACGCGAGCGGGAGCAGGAGGGTGTCGCCTGATGTGGACCGTCGGCTTCCGGGCGCTCTTCCGGCGCGAGGTGTTGCGGTTCGTTCGCCGCCCCAAGAACACGTTCATGCCGCCGGCGATCACGAACGTGCTCTACTTCGCCGTCTTCGGGGTCGTCCTCGGCGGTCGGATCGATCGGATCGCTGGCTTCGATTACATCCTCTTCATCCTCCCGGGGCTGATCGTCCTCGGCGCGATCTCGAACGCCTTCGAGAACGCCTCGTTCTCGATCTTCCACGGCCGGTGGAACGAGTACATCCACGAGACGCTCACCTCGCCGCTGTCGTACCTCGAGATGGTCGTCGCCTACGTGGCCGCGAGCGCGGTCCGCGGACTGATCGTCGGCCTCATCATCGCCGTCGTCGGGCGGATCTTCGTCCCGATCAGCATCGAAAACGGACTGTTCCTCGTCGCGACGATGGTCGTTATCACCTCACTGTTCGCGGGACTAGGCATTATCGGCGGTCTAGTCGCGCGCGACTTCGACGATCTAACCGTCATGAACCAGTTCATCCTGCGCCCGCTGGTCTTCTTCGGCGCGGTGTTCTACTCGCTGACCATGCTCGATCCGATCTGGCAGGCCGTCTCGCTGGCGAACCCGATGGTCTACATGGTCGACAGCGTCCGGTACGGTCTGCTCGGCCACTCGGACATGCTCGAAATCGCCCCGGCGGCCTACGCCGAGTACGCCCCGCTGCTCTCGCTTTTCGTCCTCGCGACGCTCACCGCGATCGTGCTGGCGATCGACATCCACCTGTTCAAGACCGGGTACGGGCTGACGGACTAGAAATCGGGCGCCCGTGCCGACTCGAGTTGCGAAGCCGAACGCCGGGTGTTTACTGTCTCCGTGACGTGTTGCTTCGGTATGGAAACGGCAGATCACTGCTGGAACTGCGGGTCGAACGTCGAATCCGACTCGAACTACTGCGCCGAGTGCGGAGCGGAACTGGATCGAGAGCGGCGTTCGGAGCGCGACGTCGACGATCGAACGGGTGGATACGAGACCGGTGTCGACGGAACGGGCGACTACGTCGAAGACGAGTACGGTACGCACCGCAACGACACGATGTTCGCCGCGGCCACGCACCTGCTCGCGATCTTCACGTGGGTGATCGGCCCGCTGATCGTGCTCGTCGTCACCGAGGACGAGTTCGTCGACGCGAACGCGCGGACAGCGCTGAACTGGCAGATCATGTTCACTGTCTGGATGGTACTGTCGTTCGTTCTCGCGCTCGTCGTCGTCGGCATCATCGGCCTGCTGATCCTGCCGCTCATCAACATCGCCTTCTGCGTGGTCGCCGCGGTCAAGGCGAACGACGGCGAGGTCTGGCAGTATCCGCTCACGCCCGAGATCGTCTAGCGGCGAGAGCGGCAACCCGACTTACGACTCGTACTCGGCGACCTGCACGAGTTGCTTCCCGACGTTCTCACCCTCGAACAGGCCGAGGAACGCGTCGGGCGCGTTTTCGAATCCCTCGACGGCGGTCTCGCGGTAACGGATCTCGTCCTCGCGGACGAACGTCGAGAGCCGATCGAGGGCCTCGCCCCAGCGGCCGTCGTAGTCGCTGACCAGGAAGCCCTCGACGCGGGCGCGGGATTCGACGAGTTTGCCGAGCTTTCGCGGTCCGGTCGGGACTTCGGTCGCGTTGTACAGCGAGATCTGGCCACAGACCGCCACGCGCGATCGGACGTTCAGCAGGGGCCAGACGGCGTCCGTGATCGGGCCGCCGACGTTGTCGAAGTAGCCGTCGATCCCGTCGGGACAGGCCTCGGCCATCGCGGCCGAGAGGTCCTCGGTTTCGTAGTTGACCGCGGCGTCGAATCCGAGTTCGTCGGTGAGCCACTCGACCTTCGCGTCGCTACCGGCCGTCCCGACGACGCGTGCCCCGTTGAGCCGGGCGAGCTGGCCGGCGACGGAGCCGACCGCGCCCGCGGCCGCCGAGACGACGACCGTGTCGCCGGGAGTCGGGTCCGCGACGTCGAGCATTCCGAAGTAGGCGGTCACGCCGGGCATGCCGAGCACGCCGAGCGCCGTCGATACCGGGCCGCGATCGGGATCGACCGGCCGGAGTTCGTCGCCGTCCGCGACCGCGTGTTCGGCCCAGAGGAGGGTTCCCGTCACGACGTCGCCGGCCTCGAACTCGTCGTGGTTCGATTCGACCACCTGGCCGACGATCCCCGCCTGCATGGGATCGCCGACGTCCCACGGCTCCGCGTAGGACTCTGCGTCGCGCATTCGCCCGCGCATGTACGGATCGACCGACTGGTACAGCGTCTTCACGAGCACCTCGCCCGGTCCGGGCTCGGGCCGATCGACGGTCACCAGTTCGAAGTCGTCGCGGGACGGTTCGCCGACGGGACGGCTCGCGAGTCGCCACTGTCGCGTCTCTTCCATACGCAGGCAAGGCGAGCCGGGCAGGTCAACGTTGGTATCCCGGAAGCCGCGGGTCCCCGATCGGCGACTCGCGATCGTCACGCCGATCGGCCCCGACGGCGTCGGTCGCCCGCGATCGAGAACCGATCGCAAAGCCTGACCGAAAAGAAATTACTTTGACGGTGGTACGTGCCCGTTCTCGTATGGGATCGGACTCTGACGACGTACTGCACGCACTGCTCGCGGGGAACGACAGCCACGTAGAGGCGCTGGCCGACGGTCACTTCGCGGCGGTCCAGGCCGGACAGGAGCCCGACGTCGTGGCGATCTGCTGTTCGGACTCCCGCGTCCCGCAGGTGGGCATGTGGGACGTCGACGAGCCCGGGACGGTGTTCACGCCGAGCAACATCGGAAACCAGGTCTGGGACGAGGTCGACGGCGAGACGGTCGTCAACGGCGGCCTCGCGTATCCGATTTACCACGCCGACACCGACGCCATCGCCGTCGTTGGACACACCGGCTGCGGGGCCGTGACCGCCGCTTACCGGGTCGCGACCGGGGCCGATCGTCCCGGTCCGCGGGGCGTCGACAAGTGGGTCGACCTGCTCGTCCCGGTCGTCGAGGACGCCCTGTCGGGCGAGGCGATCGACGTCGACGCCGACGACGAGACGGTGATCAACCGACTCGTCGAGTACAACGTCGACCGACAGATCCGGTTCCTGCTGGAGTCGGACGAGATCGACGACGACGTCGACGTCTACGGCTTCGTCTACGACTTCCAGGGGATCTACGGCGACGACCACGGTCGCGCGTACCTCGTCAATCTGAACGGCGAGACCGAACCGGCGGCGATCGCCGCGTCAATCCCGGCGAAGTACGAGTCGGCGATTCGGCGCCTACTCGACTGAGTCTCTCGTCTGAAGCTACTCGACCGAATCTGTTCGATCGAGTCCGCCCGCCCGAGTAACTCACCCGAATCTGCTCGACCGGGTTCGCTCGGGCGAGAACGTCGGAACGCCCGCCGATCGACGTGGGGCGCAAAACAAGCGGACGGTTCGGGGCGGCTCGCCACGGCGATCGTCCCAACCTAGTACTCGGGGACGTTCTCGAAACACCGAGCGCACTTCGTGGCGCTCGAGTCGCTGATCGCTCGCTCGACGGAGATCAGCCGCAACTCGTCGTGAGAAACGTGAGACGTCGCTCCACAGTGCGTCCGGAAATCGGAGCTGCCGGCTTCGTACTTGTGAATCTCGTTCGTGGTTTCGTTCAGAACGCCGTCCATGAGTCTCGGTATCACGGCCCACCAGCATAACGTTATGGACCGAACCGATCGAGGAGGGCGGGCGCCGATTCGACCGCTCGTCGATGTTGTTTTGTCGGTCCCGACGAAAGCTATCGCCATGCGCGAGTACCTCGAGACCGACATCGGATTCTACTACGCGATCGGCGCGTTCACGATGGCGGTGTTTCTCGTCGGGCTCGTCGCGCTCGCGGTTATCAATCCCCGCGGCGTCGGCACGACCGAACTCGTCGGGCTCGTGGGCGGATTCTTCCTGTTCATGCTGGTGTATTTCATCTCGATAACCGTCCACCGCCTCGAGGAGAGTGAAGAGGTCTGAGCCAGCGTCTGTCACGATACGCCGGTGAACGCGGTTCGTGATGCGTCTGTCCGCCGGATTCAGGAAAAGAGACGAGTCGGAGGGTTTATCAGGATAGGGCGGCTCCCTTTAGAAGCAATGGCGAAAGGAACCGTTGATTTCTTCAACGACACTGGCGGCTACGGATTCATCGAGACTGAGGACGCGGACGACGACGTGTTCTTCCACATGGAAGACATCGGCGGCCCGGACCTAGAAGAAGGACAGGAACTCGAGTTCGACATCGAGCAGGCCCCCAAGGGCCCGCGCGCCAAGAACGTCGAGCGCCTGTAAGGCGGATTTCGTAGCGGTATCGGCACTTGACTGCAGTATTTTACACCGTCCAGCGGCGGCACCGTCGACGCCGACGGTCGCGACGCGATCGACCGGAAGGACGGCGTTCCGACACGATGATACGCCCCGTACGCGTACCATCCGTACCATGATCGTCCCCGCGATCGGCGTCCCCGAACTCACGGTCATCGCGTTCAACCTTCTCCTCTTCGTCGGATTCCTCGGCGGGCTCTGGTACGCCGGTTCGAGGATTCGACGCGCGCTGTAGCCGGCGTAGCGGAGGGTGCGGGATCGGGGACCGAGAGCCGAGGGCGGCCGCACCCCTCCGGGACAATTTTGGTGATCGATCGCCGAATAGGCGTATGACCGAGCCGCTGATCCGATCGGACACGGAGATCGAGTACGAAGCAGTCGACGCGGCCGACGGCCTCCGGAAGGGCGTCCTGATCGGCGATGAGCACGGCGCGCCGAACTTCGCGATCCGGCGGTTCGTCCTCGATTCCGGGGCCGAAGTGCCGAAACACACGAACGAGGTCGAACACGAGCAGTACGTCCTCGAGGGCGCATACACCGTCGGCATCGAAGACGAAGAGTACGACGTGGAAGCGGGCGACTCGCTGTTGATCCCTGCCGGCGCGGTCCACTGGTACCGCAACGACGGCGACGAGCAGGGCGCGTTCCTCTGTGCGGTCCCGAACGGCGACGACGCGATCGAACTGCTCGAGTAGCGCCAGTTCCCGTCCGATCGGCGTCGGTCGGTCGCAGGCGAGGATCGCAACTACTAAACGTTCTTTAGGCGGACCTAAATGTGAATGGCTGGATCGCACTCGGCCGGGACTGGGGCGCAAACGACCGCTCAGAAGCAAGAGAGCTGGCTCACCGGCACGCTAGTGGTGTTCTGTCTGGCGAGCACGATCGTTACGATCGTCGCCGGGCTCGTGCAGGTTAGTTTCGGGTCGTACTCGATGACGATCGCCGAAGCCTGGCGGGCGGTCGCGAATCCGGACGTGGTGTTCAACATCAAGGCTTGGAACGCGTTCCTGCTCGGGGGCGAACTCCCCGAGATGGATAGAAACAGTCTCATCGTCTGGAACATCCGGCTGCCGCGGGTGTTCGTCGCGATCATCGCCGGTGCGACGCTCGCCGTCTCCGGTGCGATCTTCCAGGCGGTGACGCGCAACGAACTGGCAAGCCCCTTCGTGCTGGGCGTGAGTTCCGGAGCCGGGTTCGCCGTGCTCGCGACGCTCGTCGTCTACAGCGGCCTCGCGCCGTTGCTCCCCTTCGTCGCCGCGCTGGGCGGAACGCTCGCGTTTCTGGTCGTCTACGCGATCGCCTGGAAGGGCGGGACGAGCCCCGTCCGACTCGTCCTCGCGGGCGTGATCGTCAACATGATCTTTCAGTCGCTCCAGCAGGGGCTTTTCTTCTTCGCCGACGACCTCGGCGTCGTCCAGACGGCGATCGCGTGGCTCACCGGTTCGCTCACGGGTACCGGCTGGGACGAGGTCCGGGTCGCGATCGTGCCTGCGATCCTGGCGATCCTGATCGCCCTCGCCGGCGCGCGACAGCTCAACGTCCTGTTGCTCGGCGAGCAAACCGCTCGATCGCTCGGCATGCGCGTCGAGCGGGTTCGGTTCTTCCTCTCGGCCGTCGCGATCCTGGCCGCCAGCGTCGCCATCTCCATCGCGGGCATCGTCAGCTTCTTCGGTCTCGTCGTGCCCCACATCGTGCGAAACACGCTCGGCGGCGACTACCGGCAGCTGATGATCGGCTGTCTGTTCGCCGGTCCGGCGCTGATGGTCGCGGCCGACGTCGGCGCGCGACTCGCACTCGGCGGCACACAGATACCGGTCGGCGTCGTCACCGGCCTGCTCGGCGGCCCGTACTTCCTCTATCTGATGCGCAAACAGCGATCGATGGGTGAACTCTGATGACGCGATCGAATCCCATGACCGATAGGAACCTCGACGAATCGACGGGAGCCGGTGGAAGTGACAGCGACGCTGACGCCGGCGCCGACGCCGATACTGGCACCGCCGCTGAAACGACCGTAACCGGCGACGCCGACGGCGTCGTCGAAAGCGCACTCGTCGGCGACGACCTCGAGTTGAGCTATCCCGCGACCGACGAGACCATCGTCGACTGCGCGCGCCTGGACATTCCCGACGGGGAAGTGACCGCCCTCGTCGGACCGAACGGCAGCGGCAAGAGCACGATGCTCAAGGCGCTCTCGAGTCACCTCGAGCCGGAGGCGGGGGCCGTCCGCTTGCGAGGGGAGGATCTTCAGGAGTTCGACCGGAAGGAACTCGCGCGCGAACTCGGGCTCCTCTCGCAGGAGAACGATCCCGTGGCCAGCATCACCGTCGAGGACCTCGTCTACCACGGCCGGTATCCCCACCGCGGGTTCTTCGACAGCGTCTCTGCAGAGGACGTCGAGGCGGTCGAACGCGCCCTCGAGCTCGCGGGCGTCGACCACCTTCGCGACGCCGAACTCGGTCAGTTGAGCGGGGGCCAAAAGCAACTCGCCTGGATCGCGATGGTGTTGGCCCAGGACACCGACATCCTTCTGCTCGACGAACCCACGACCTTCCTCGACCTGCACCACCAGTTCCGCGTCCTCGAAACGATCCGCCAGCTGAACGAGCGAAAGGGCGTGACCGTCGCGGTCGTGCTCCACGACATCTCCCAGGCCGCGCGGTTCGCCGACTACCTCATCGCGATGCGCGACGGGGAGCTGTACGACTGGGGGCCACCCGAGGAGATCGTCACCGAGCAGCTGCTCGCGGACGTCTTCGGCGTCGAGGCGAGCGTCAAATACGAACCCGAGTTGCAAGTATTACCGAAGCGAGCGCTCCAGACCGATCGATCGTAAGCGCACTTTCGGAAGGTTTTTGACGTTTTAGGTGTGCCTAAAGCGTAATGAGCGACGAAGGATACTGGTCGAGACGACACGTCCTCCGAACGAGCGCCGCGATCGCCGGGGTAGGCGCCGTCGCCGGTTGTCTAGACGACGGGAACGACAACGGAAACGATGACGGGAACGGCGACGGCGGAAGCGAATCAGGCGGCAGTTACTCCGTGACCATGGAGCCCGTCGGAACCGTCGAGTTCGACGCCGTCCCGGAGACGTGGGTCGCCAACAACGGCACCTGGGCCGACATGGGGATCGCGCTCGGACAGGAACCGCCGAAGGCCCTCTGGCTCACCAGCCGATACCACACGCAGTACTACGACGGGATTCCCGACCTCGACGTCAGCAAAGAGGGGATGATCGATCTGTACGACGACGGCGTCGACGTCGAGAAGTTCTACGAACTCGACGCCGACCTGCACGTCATGGATCCTAACTTCATGACGAACCGGTACGACACGATCGACGAGAGCGACGTCGAAGATATCGAACAGATCGCCCCGATCTTCGGGAACAGCATCTTCTCTCGGGGATACAACTGGCACGATTATGAGTACCTCACGCTGTACGAGGCGTTCGGGAAACTCGCCGAGGTATTCCAGGAGGAAGAACGATACGAGGCGTTTTCCACGCTTCACGACGAGTTCCAGTCGACGCTCGGGGACGTCGTCCCGTCGGAGGACGAGCGGCCCGGAGTCGCGATCGTCTGGCCAATGGGCGACGGCGAGTTCCTCCCGTACACGATCGACGAGGGGACGAGTTTCAAGCAGTGGAACGACCTCGGCATCCACGACGCGCTCGCGGAAGCGAACGTGGAGAACTTCCACGACTCCCGCGGTCGGATCGACTACGAAAACCTCCTCGAGATCGACCCCGAAGTCCTCCTGTTGCGCGGCAACGAGGATCTTAGCGCCGAGGAGTTCCGGAATACGGTCGTCGCCGAGATGGAAAACCACAACGTCGCCAGCGATCTCACCGCCGTCCAGAACGGTGACGTCTACCGCGGCGGGCCGCTCCACCAGGGGCCGATCATCAACCTCGTCCTCACCGAACGCGCGGCCCAACAGGTCTATGGCGTCGACGAGGAGCTGTTCGACCGACAGAAAGTCAGCGACATCGTCAACGGCGAGTTCTAAGCGATCTCGAAGCCGCTCTCCGATCGAATTCGAGCGTCTGACTGAACCGTCCCGTTACTCGGACCACGTGAACGCGTTCGGTTCGTCCCCGCTGTCGGGGGGTTCATCGTCGCTACGCGCGGTCGTATCCGCGGACTCCGATTCGTCGCCGTCCGCTGCGGACGGATCGATCGAGACTTCGAACGTCGAGAGCGACTCGGAGAGTTCTCCCGCGCGCTCCGACAGCGATGCCGCGGTGTGCGAAACCTCGACGAGCGACGAGGTCTGTTCCTCGGCCGCCGCCGCGACGGTCTCGGCTTCGGCGCTGGTCTCCTCGCTGATGGCCGTCACGTCGTCGGTCATCGCCACGACCTGCTGGGTTGCGGCGGCTTGCTGCTGGCTCGCGGTCGAAATCTCCTGGACGCCCCGGTTGGTTTCCGCGGCGAACGACGAGATCTCGTCGAGCGCGGCCACCGACTTCTCGACCGCGCCCCGGTGGGTCTCGATCCGATCGTTCGTCTTGCGAACCACCTCGACGACGCGATCGGTCTGCCCGTCGACCCGCTCGAGGCGGTCCTCGATCTCCGTCGCCGCCTCCTGGGTCTCCTCGGCGAGTGACTTGACCTGCTCGGCCACCGCGGTGAAGCCGCCGGCCGACGAATCGGAGCGCGACGCCTCGATCGAGGCGTTGAGCGCCAGCATGTTCGTCTCGACGGCCACCGCCTCGATGAGCGCCAGGAGGTCGTCGATCTCCGCCATCTCCCGTTCGAGTCGGTCGACTTCCGCGACGGCCTCGTCGGCCTCGGTCTCGACGGCGTTCATCCCGTCGATCGCTCGCTGGGCGGATTCGCGGGCGTTCGAGCCGGTTTCCGCGGTTCGTCCGGCGAGCGAGGCCACCCGCGAGGAGGTCGCGGCGATCTCTTCGGTCGCCGTCGATAGGTCGTCGACCTCGGCGCTTACGGCCGCGAGTTGGTCGCTCTGTCGGTCCGCGCCGTCGGCGATCTGCTGAACCGAGGTCGTCACCTGTTCGGAGGCCGATCGGACCTCGACGACGCCGTCGGCAGTCGTCTCTGCCGCGTCGTCGACCGCGTCCGCGAACGCCCGCGTGACGCCGACGGTCCGCTCGATGTCGTCCATCATCGCGTTGAACTCGGCCGCGACCGCGGCCATCGCCTCGCTCTCACCGTCGGGTTCGAGTCGTCGCGTGAGATCGCCGTCGGCGCAGGCGCGCATGATTTCGCCGTACTCGTCGGCCGTCCGTTCGAGGTGGCGGGAGAACCGATCCGATTCCGCGCGGGCGCGTTCGGCGTCCGCTCGCGCCGACTCCGCCTCCTCGATCCGATCGCGCAGCGACCGGCGCATCCGATCGAGCGACCGGTGGAGATCCCCGAGTTCGTCGCTGCGGGTCGACTCGACGGGATCGTCGAGGGTCCCGCCTTCGATGGCCTTGGCCTTCCCGGAGAGGTCGCGGAGCGATCGGGCGGTGGTTCGACCGATCGTCGCGCCGAGGACGACGACGCTCGCGAGGGCGACGGCCAGCATCGCCAGGATCCCGTTCGAGACGACCGTCTGTAGCGAGTACGCCTTCGCGGCGGGGACCCTGGTCGTCAGGGTCCAGTCCGTGCTCTCGAGCGCCGCGTAGCCCACCACGAGCTCATCCCCGGCCGCGGTTTCGATCGACGCCGTTCCGGTTCCGTCACCGACGTCGGCAGGATCGAGGACGTCGTCCCGGAGAAGCAGCGCCCGATCGTGTGCGAGGACGACGGTCCCGCTCGAATCGACGACGACCACGTCGTCCTCCTCGTCGCCGATCATGTAGCGGGACAGCGACCCGAGATCGACGAGCCCGACGACGGCGCGATCGGATCCCGGAACCTTGCTGACGACGAGCATCGCGGGGCGGCCGGTTTCGATCTCGAACGGCTCGGTGAAGGCCGTACTGGACCCGTCGTCCATCGCCGCAGCGACGCGATCGGCCGTCGCATCGTTCAGCCGCCGCTCGTCGGCGACCGCGGACACGCCGGCGGAGACGAGGACCTCGCCGGTCGCGGGGTCAACGTAGTAGCCGCCCTCGAACGCGGCGCGATCGGTCAATCGGTGTAACGCGTCGGAGATCGCGACCGTGTCTTCGCTCCGAAACGCCGTCGATCGCGGCAGCGACTCCATGTACCGCTCGGTCGAGTCGTACCAGGTGTCGAGTCGATCCGAATCTTTCTCGGCGCCGGAGACGAGTTGCGACGCGACGTCGGACTCGAGTTCGTCGCCGGTGTGCGCGTAGACGTAGCCGCCGAACGCGCCCAGCACGACGACGACGGCCACGAGCGCGGCGACGAAGCGAAGCGCGTAACTGCGACGAACTCCCGGAACGTACTCGGCTGGATTGAACCCCATTCGATTGGCGAACGAGACCCGGATACCATGTAGCTCGCTAATTGTGGAACGTAGCGCTATTGAGAGCCGTTGTCCGGTACGTTCGACGGACGATGCGACGGGGCGCCGCATCGATCGCGCCCGGCCTCGGCCGGCGGACGATCGCCGGAGCGGGAGTCGGTGCGATCGCCGAGGGAGTCCGAACCGCTGAAATACCGTCCCGCCATACTGACGGCCGTGTCGAAGCAGGTCCAGGAGATCGAGACGATCTTTTGTCACGAGGCGGGCAACGACTACCTCGTCGTCGTCCAGCGTGACGGACAGCGGCTGTTCCGGGCGAAACTCGGGCTCTCGGAGACCTCGGCCGGGCCGCGGCCCGCGAAGTTCCGACTCAAACAGGGCTCCAGCGAGGAACCCCGCCAGCCCGACGAGTTCGTCGAACTCGCCCGCCGAGCGAAGCGGATCCGCATCTCCGAGCAGACCTCGCCCGAGGGCCGGCACGAACTCACGGAGATGTTCGCGGGCTACCAGCTCGACGACAAGGCAAAGGCCGTCAGGACCTGCCGCTACTGCGCCTCCGCGGGCCGGTACTCGCCCATCACGACCGAAACCGCTGTCAAGGACGATCGGGACTGGATCTGCCGGGACTGCGCCCGGCGGGAACTCGAACGGCAGCTCTCCTACGCCGGCGGCGGCGAGGTGACCGGCGCCGCCAAGGAGCGCCTCGAAGAACTCATGCTCGAGGTCCAGGACCTCGATCGGATCGTCAACCTGCTCAAGGGGCGACTCGACCCCGATCTCACGAAGTTCGATACAATCTCGGCGACGACCGACGAGGTCGATCCCGTCCGCGTCGACTCGCTGAACCTCCATCCGGGGCTGCAGAACCTGCTCGAAGATCGGTTCGAGACGCTGCTGCCGGTCCAGAGTCTCGCCGTCGAGAACGGGCTGTTCGAGGGCGACGACCAGCTAGTGGTATCGGCGACGGCGACCGGGAAGACCCTCGTCGGCGAGATGGCCGGCATCAACCGCGTGTTAAACGGGAATGGGAAGATGCTCTTTCTCGTCCCGCTGGTCGCGCTCGCGAACCAGAAGTACGAAGACTTCAAAGACGAGTACGGCCACCTGGTCGACGTCTCGATCCGCGTCGGTGCGAGTCGCATCAGCGATAACGGCAACAAGTTCGATCCGAACGCCGACGTCATCGTCGGCACGTACGAGGGGATCGACCACGCCCTGCGGACGGGCAAGGACATGGGCGACATCGGAACGGTCGTCATCGACGAGGTCCACACCCTCAAAGAGGAGGAACGGGGCCACCGCCTCGACGGACTCATCTCGCGACTCAAGTACACTTGTGAAGGACGAGCAACGCGCCGCGACGACTACGGAGGCGCACAGTGGGTCTACCTCTCCGCGACCGTCGGCAACCCCGAACAGCTCGCAAAGGTGCTGGAGTCGAAACTCATCGAGTTCGAGGAGCGGCCGGTGCCGATCGAGCGTCACGTCACGTTCGCCGACGGACGGGAGAAGATGCGGATCGAGAACAAACTCGTCAAGCGGGAGTTCGACACCGAGTCGTCGAAGGGCTACCGCGGCCAGACGATCATCTTCACGAACTCCCGCAGGCGGTGTCACGAGATCTCCCGGAAACTGGAGTACTCCTCCGCGCCGTACCACGCCGGGTTAGACTACAAGCGCCGGAAGAAAGTCGAACGCCAGTTCGGTGAACAGGACTTGGCCGCGGTCGTGACGACGGCCGCGCTCGCGGCGGGAGTCGACTTTCCGGCCTCGCAGGTCGTCTTCGACTCGCTGGCGATGGGCATCGAGTGGCTCTCCGTCCAGGAGTTCCACCAGATGCTCGGCCGCGCGGGTCGGCCCGACTACCACGACGAGGGGAAGGTGTACGTCCTCGTCGAACCCGACTGCTCCTACCACAACTCGATGGAGATGACCGAAGACGAGGTCGCCTTCAAGCTCCTCAAAGGCGACATGGAGTCAGTGATGACCCGCTACGACGAGACCGCGGCGGTCGAGGAGACCCTCGCGAACGTCACCGTCAGCGGCAAGCGCGCGAAGGCCCTCAACGATCGGATGCTCGGCGAGGTGCCGACGAAGCACGCGATCGGCAAACTCCTCCAGTACGAGTTCATCGACGGCTTCGAGCCGACGCCGCTGGGTCGGGTGATCACCGAGCACTTCCTCGAGCCGGGCGAGGCGTTCGCGCTCGTCGACGGTATCCGCAAGGACGCCCACCCCTACGAGCTGATCGCAGATATCGAGCTCCGCGATGCCGATCTGTGAGAACGGACGACCGTCGACCACGCAGTCGTCGCGACGAACCGACGACTCGCTTTCCGAGAAGCGATCGACGCGGAAATCGCGAGTAGGGAAGCGAGTAACCGCTGGCCGTCAGGGCACGAATGCGACGCCGAACAGCGCCAGCATGATCACCAGTATCGCACCCGGGACGCCCCCGAGGGCGACGATGACGATCGCGATCGGCGTGACGGCGACCGAGAGACCGAACACCGCCTGCGCGAGGAACAACACCAGCAGGCCGACGGCGGTGTTGACGATGAACGGGCGGACGGTCTCGACGATCGTCGACGCGCCCAGGAGGGCGGCAAGCACGAGGACCACCAGGAGGATTTCGAGTCCCGTAACCATAGCTGACTGTTCGGGCGGAGCGAGGTAAAACCCGCCGACGGAACGAAACGCTTTATGACGTCGGGCCGGAACAGTGAATACGGGATCGTGGGTTAGCCTGGTATACTTCGGGCCTTGGGTGCCCGTGACCCCGGTTCAAATCCGGGCGATCCCATATTACTGCCGCGAGCACATTCGCGAGCGGCAAGAATCTGACAGAGACAGGATTTGAAGTAGCGCGATCGAGATACGCATGAGAGATGGCCAGAGCGGTACCCGTTCGTTGTCGCAGTTTGGACGAACTCTACTATTGTCCCACAACCGGAGACAACCTTCTCAGACCACCCTACCAGCCATCACGATCCGAACCATCGGCACACCATCCGGCAAGGGGATGCTAGCGATCCAAGACGGATCAACGCACCTCCGAGTGGTTAAGGCGAGATTTGGGATGGAATCCTAGACACAGTTCCCGAGCGTTCGGCTTCAAATTCTGAGAGTTCCACGAGAAACGACGGGGGCGACCGGTGAGTCGACTCGTCGAATCCGATGAGCGGGAACGCCGCGGCGATCGAGATGAGGTGTCCTCTCGAACGTCAAGAACCCTATTGAGTTCTCTACAGTACACGTGAGCCGAATTTTCAGTATAGCCATCTATTATAAATATACTTCTATTTCTCCCAGGAGTTAGATTCTGATGTCTGGGAAAGAAAACGGCGACAGCGCGAAAGCGCCGTTGGGCACGGCGAATCGACGGCGGTTCATGGGAGCGGCCGGCGCGCTCACGGGCGCGTCGATCGCCTCGATTGTCGTCAGCGACACGGCTGCGGCGGAGCGTTCCGAGGAGCGGGACGCGATTCGAGCGCCGCGGATCACGGCGCACCGGGGCTACGCCGACGTCTACCCGGAGAACACCGTCGCGGCGGTCGCGGGATCGTCGCGACTCCGCGCCGATCGGATCGAGATCGACGTCGTGGCGTGCGAGGACGGCGAAATCGTCGTTTTCCACGACAACGTGCTCGATCATCTCACGGACGAATCGGGGCCGGTCGCCGAGACACCCTTCGAAACCGTCACTCAGACGGAAGTCCTCGAAAGCGGCGAGACGATACCCACCCTGGGGGAGGTCCTGGATGCGGCGCGGCCGAGCATCACGATGAACATCGAATTCAAGGCGTCAGGGAACGACTCCTGGCTCGAATTCGCCGATCGCGCCCTGGGTATCGCGGCCGAGTATCCGGGCGACTTCTACGTCTCCTCGTTCGAGTCGGACGCGCTCGAGGCGGTTCGAGAGATCGATCCGACGATTCCGGTGGGGGTCATATTCGGCAGCAACCCGGAGGAAAACCTCGAGATCGCCCGCGAGCTGGACGCCGAAGCGGTCAACGTGTCGACGGGCGTGCTCGATCGCGCCCTCGTGGAGACGGCGCACGCGGAGGGTCGCGAGGTGAACGTCTGGACGATCGACAGCTGGCGAGACGCAACGGCGCCCCTCGAACTGGGCGTCGACGGGTTGATCGCCGATTATCCGAGCGTCCGCGATTTCGGCACCGGAAAACGGGCCCCGAGCGCGCCGGGTCAGTAGCCGCCGAACACCGATCGAATCGGAGCGGTCGGGAGGCGCGGATCGCCCGCACCGCAGCGGGTGGCCGCTACTGACGCGGTCACCGCGCCGGCGTCTACGACCGCGTCCGCGATCGCGGGTGGCCGCGCGCCAGCGCGAGTCCGAAACTCCCGTCTCGCGTCCGCGTCGGTTCGAGAGCCCGAGCGCCGCGATCGATCACTTTCAGCACCGTCCGTCTCCTCATCGAACGGGTACCCGCTGACGCCCCCACGCGACACCACCCGGACGGTGACGGTTCGTCGGTCGGAACCGGGATAATCGTATAATTCATACCTATTAATACATGATTCTATGAACTTAGCGAGGGATTAATACCCCAAATAGCAGCCGATGGCGTAGAAATACCGTCAAGTGTGCGCGGGATCGAACGAGTTCGTTTGCTCGGTCCCGCGACCGCCGTACCGAGCGAGTCGCTTCGATCGCCAACAACGTCGACATCGAGCCTACGCTGAGCCGAGCCGACCGGAATCGATCGCCCATCCGTACGCGATTCGGCGCTCCCGACCGACTACCGCACCGATCGCTCCGGTCGACTCCGAGCGTCGATTGGTCGCTACGCGGCCTCTCGTTCGGCCTGCGCGACCGGGTCGGAATCGCCGATCGTCACCTCACCGTCACCGCGCACGCGAACCGTGTAACCCTGATACGAGAATTCGACCGAGAGTCGATCCCGATCGGAGCCCGCCGACTGGGCGAGCGAGTCGAGCGCCTCCAGATCGACGGCGTAGTGAAGCGGCGGAGTGAGCTCCGCACACGGCGTTCCTTCGTGTTCGGCGATCGTTTCGATGACTGTCTGACTGATCGGTTGCCCCCGATTCATACTTCGCGCTGCCAGACTCGGATATATAAAACCCGATGGTTGTCTACTGACGTCCGACGGACGACCGTCATACAACTCGTCACAACGCACACCGAGTTTCCGACGCCTCGGACGGCAGCCGGCGAGTCCGATCGCCGAACCGGTCCGTCGTCGATCGGCCGAATCGGAGTCAGGCGGCCGGTTGCGACCGACGAGAGAACGGATCGGCCGCCGAGGCCGCACACGTGTCACCGGGAGATCAACAGTTCTGTATAGGTGTCGTCCTAGTAACAGCGCATGGACATCGACGAGGCCGCCGACGAGTGCGCGGCCGTCATCGACGCGATCGGGGAAACGGTGGTGAGCGATCGGGAGTTCCTCGAGACGACCCTCCTCGGGCTGCTGGCCCGCGGACACGTATTACTCGAGGACGTGCCGGGGACGGGGAAGACGCTTACCGCGCGCAGCATGGCGCGGGCGCTCGGTCTCTCTTTTTCCCGGATCCAGTTCACGCCGGACCTGCTTCCGGGCGACGTGACCGGAACGCACGTCTTCAACGAGCGCACGCGGGAGTTCGAGTTCCAGGAGGGACCGATATTCAGCAACGTCGTCCTCGCCGACGAGATCAACCGCGCGCCCCCGAAAACCCAGTCCGCGTTACTGGAGGCGATGGAGGAGCACCAGGTGACCGTCGGCGGCGAGACGCGCGAACTGCCCGACCCCTTTTTCGTCATCGCGACGCAGAATCCGGTCGAACACGAGGGAACGTTCGTCCTGCCGGAGGCCCAGGTCGATCGGTTCATGGTGAAAACGAGCATCGGCTACCCGAGTTTCGAGGGCGAAGTCGCTCTCCTGAAGCGGCGCGCGAACCGCCACGAGCGAAGTCCGTCCGTCGAACGGGCGCTGACGGCCGATCGCGTGGAAGCCCTCCAGGGCGTCCCCGAGACGGTTCGGGTTCACGACGACCTCGTCGACTACATGCTCGAACTCACGCGCGGCACGCGATCGAACCACCGCGTGGCCGTCGGCGTCTCGCCGCGTGGCTCCCAGCGGCTGTTCGAAGCGACTCGCGCGCGGGCGGTCATCGAGGGGCGCGACTACGCCACCCCCGACACCGTGAAACGCGTCGCCAAGCCAGTGCTCGCCCACCGACTCGTCCTGACGGCGGACGCCGCCGTCGACGACGTCGAGAAGGAGTCGATCGTCGACGAGGTGCTCGCGGAGACGCCCGTGCCGACGATCGAGTAACGCGACTATTCCTATTTGAAACTCGACCCCTTCTACGAGGCGTGCTACTGTGAGACGACTATCGGTGTCGATACGGTTTCGAAAGCAACTCCAGCCGTTACGAGAATCGCTATCCGCGGCTAGCCGCGTCGTCCCGGAGGATCGCCGTCAGCAAGAGCACCGTCGCGACGATCAACAACACCAGCGCCGACAGCGGCTGGCCGTCGGTCGCGATCTCGTAGAGCAGATAGCCCGCGCCGATCGTGAGCGCGCCGACGGCGGCGCTCGCGGCGAGGTGAACCAGTTCGATCCGGCGCGTCGGCGCCTTCCGACCGAGTTGCTCGCCGATACTGATCGCCGTCGTGCCTGCGTCCCACGCCAGGACGGCGGCGACGACGCTCACCAGGACCGCACCCGCGGCGGCCCCCTGCACGCCGGCCACGATCGCACCGGCGACCAGCGCCGCGGCGCCCAAGGAGACTGACGATCGGGTTCCCCTGGCGACGCCGCTGACCAGCAGCGCGAGGCCGACGCCGCCGGCGGCGAGCGCGTACCACGAGTAGAGCCCGCTCGCGATCGCCGCACACCCCGCGGCGACGCACGAGGCGACGCCGCTCAGCCGCGCGGGAGAGCGATCGGTCCGGGTCATCGCCCCGTCACCGCCCGGGCCCTCGCGAGCACTTCGTCGAGCGACTCCTCGGGCGCCCAGTCGAGGACCGGAATCTCCGCCCGGCGGAGGTCGGTCGTCGCCACCGTTCGGTAGACGCGCGCGAGTTGCTGTCCGGGCGTTCGATCGGCCGTCGGATCGGGACTGACAACCGTCGTCGAATGCCCCCGCGCCTCGAACTCACGGACGTAGCGGATCGTCGATCGATCGCAAAGCGGCGAGAACACGATCAGCTGTGCGGCGTCCGGTAGCCGTCGCCGGAGTCGCCGTTTCCAGTAGAGCGTGAACTGATCGTCGTCGGGAACGGACGAAAAGATCGGGTCGGTGGCGAAGAGCGTCCGTCCCCGCGCTCGGTGATCGCGACCGGTCGACGGTGCGAGCCAGCAGTCGGGCGCACCCATGGCGGCGATGCCGACCCGGTGTCCGTCGGCCAACAGGCCGGCGAAGATCCGCCGCGCGGCGGCGATCGATCGATCGACCGCGTGCTCGGACTCCGGGCCGGGGGAGACGTACGCCGACGACTGGACGTCGACGACCAGCACGACGACCGCCGCCCGTTCCCGCCGGAACTTCAGCGTGGCGAGTTCTCCGGTCCGCGCGTGGTGGTGCCAGTCGATCCGGTTCATCGCGTCTCCGGGCTGGTACTGGCGCGTGCTGTAGAACTCCACGCCCGCGCCGCCGGCGTCCGTCTCGACGACACCGGTGTACTCGCTCGCCTGCGCCCGGAGAGGAACCGCCTCCCGGGTCGGCCGGAGCGGCGGCACGCACCGCAGCACCGACGGCGCCGAGAGGAGGAGTTCGCGTTCGACCGTCCCGGGCAGGTTCCGCGCGACGGCGATCGCCGGTCGGAACTCGTGCTCGCCGCGACGGGCCGTGACGGTGTACGAAAACGTCGTCGAGTCGCCCGCCCGCAGCGCGGTTCCGAACCGCGGAGATCCGTCGGTGACGGCCAGTCCCGGCGGGACGCCGTCGACCACGCGCAGGTCCGGGAGAAACCGGGACGAGCCGTTTGTGATCGTCACGGTTACCTCGACGTCGTCTCCCGGCTCCGGGTCGTCGTCGCCGAGCGATCGCTCGAACGAAAGCTGGACCGGCTCGAGCGGCATCGACCGGGCGTAGGCCGCGTAGCCGATACCGACGACGGCCGCGAGGAGGATCGCCGGCCGCTCGACGAGCAATCCGACGCCCAGGGCGACGAACGCGACGAGCCCCACGCCGCTCCAGTGGTTGGTCGATCGTCGGATCCCGGATCGAGTGGTCGATCCCTCGGCGGCCATCCTGTCGGAGTCGACCGTCGTCCCCGCGGGCGCCCGTCCGTCGGTCGCCGCGGGGCCGGACGCCGCTCGCCGAGCCGGAGACGGGGCAGCTGTGCGCTCTGGCGACGAGCCGATCGTCTGTCGTATCCGCGACCGAATCGTCTCGACCTCCCGCTCCGGGACCGGAACAGCTGCGATCGCCGCGATCTCGGACACGGTGCGACGAACGGCTCGTTCGTACTGCGATTCGGCGAGGAACGGCGTTCGAAGTCGATCGAGAAGCCGTCCCGGCGAGTCGTTGGTCTCGCTCAACAGCGACGCGGCGTAGGGATCGGCCGTCCACGTCCCGTCGTCGACGCGCTCGCGCGCCTCCGACTCCGTGCAGTCGGCGTAGCGGGTGAGGACCGCGATCGCCGCGGCCCGCAACCCTCGCTTCGTTCGCGTGGTGGAATAGACGGTTCCCGAGTCGAGAAACTGTTTGAGGACCTCGTCGAATTCGTCGCCGGGCGTCGGCGTCGGCGGAACGTCTTCTGGATCCGGAATCGACGCCTGTGTGACCCCCGACCCGTCGCCGGACCAGCGGACGTAGTAGGCGTAGCACAGCACCAGTCCGCCGACGACGGGGACGAGCGGATCGCCGATCGGCATCGGGAGCGAGCCCGGCGCGACCATCTCCACGAGCGCGAGACCGAAGAGTCCGAGTCCGGCGCCGACGAGGAGTCCGCGGGTCCTCATTCGTCATCAGCTCCGTACGTCCGTTCGATCCGGCGAAACACGCGAACGGCTCGCTTCTCCCGCTCCGTCGTCGGACTGTACTCCCCGTACCGAACGTCCTCGAACAGTCGCGTGAGCTCGCGGACATCGTCGGAGTCCATTCCCGCGTCCACGGCGACGGTCGCGAACTCGCGCGGCGTCGTCGTTTCGGGACGGGACACCTCGAGGAGGTCGATCATCTCCCGCCACGCTCGAAGGACGTCGTTGCCAATGTCGTCGCCGTCCTCGATCCGATCCGCCGCCCGGCCCGCGGCGCGCCCGATCGCCGCTGCGTCGTCTTCGTCCTCGTCGGCGTTGGGATCGGCACCTCGCAACCGATCGACCACCGTCGATCGCGCTGCCGACGATCGAGCGGCGACGACGATCGCGCCGAGCAACGCGATCGTGAGCGCGAGGAGAACGACGGTCGGAACGGGCGTCGAATCGCCGGACCCGAGCCCGCCGCCGTCGCCCTCGCCGCCGAGGCCGCCGTCGCCCGCGGATTCCGGCACCGGCTCATCGCCCGTCGGGATCGACCCCGAAAAGAGGAACAGCGCGAGCACCAGCAGCGCGACGAAAACGACGACGATGACGATCCACGGAACGGATTGCCGCCAGTTCCGGACGAAGTACACCAGAAGCGCAAGCAGGATGAGACCCAGCACTACCAGCAGGATCTCCTTCACAAACGGGATTTCGACGGCGTCGACCGGCCGATCGGACGCCGGCGGCGGCTGAACGCCGGTTCCCTCCCCTTCGCCGGATCCGCCCCCACCACCGCCGCCGAGGCCGCTCTCGACGTCGACGGTCGATGGAAGCGTCGCTGCCGCCAGCGAGACTGCGAGAACGCCGACGACTGCGACGATGGCGACGAGTACGGTACGTTGGTCCACGCGTGACACTATCGGCGGTATCGCGTTTATCCATTCCGGAATCCATAGCCATATTACACGTCGATCGGGCCGACACTCCGACGGAGGTACCAAAACACGTTGGCACGAGATACATACTCGAGTACTCGAAAGAGTCACTCGGCCGCGCGAACGACGAACACTGACACGACGATCGCCGTACGACGATCGCCGACTACCGGTTCGACGTGGCCGGGTCGCCCGACCCGATCGGGCCGTGCTGCGTCCGCCGCAGCACCAGGGGTTCCAACGAAGCACCAGGGAATGTTTTCACGCACGGCAATCGGTCCGTCCAGGACCGATCGACGGTTCTCCTGACGCAGCCGCCGATCGAAGTCGCGGCCGGCGATCGCGACCGTCGCAAGCGAAGCCAGGCGGGCGATCAGTTCCGCCCCGCTTTGCCACCATTTATACCCGATGCAGCCCCTACCACAGTGCAATGGCGCAAGCGGGCAACACGGAACTCGTCGATGCTTTCGAGCAGTTCTTCCGCAACTACTACGACAACGAGATCAAGCAGCTTGCGCAGCGGTACCCCAACGAACAGCGGTCGCTCCACGTCGACTGGCAGGACCTCTACCGGTACGATCCCGATCTGGCTGACGACCTCATCAATCAGCCCGAACAGCTCCAGCGCTATGCGGAGGAGGCGCTGCGACTGTACGACCTGCCGATCGACGTCAGTCTCGGCCAGGCCCACGTCCGGGTACGGAACCTCCCCGAGACCGAGTCGCCCGAGATCCGGGAGATCCGCGCCCGCGATATGAACTCCCTCGTTCAGGTACGGGGGATCGTTCGAAAGGCGACCGACGTCCGGCCGAAGATCGAGGAAGCCGCCTTCGAGTGTCAGCTCTGTGGCACCCTGACCCGCGTCCCCCAGTCCAGCGGCGACTTCCAGGAGCCCCACGAGTGCCAGGGCTGCGAACGACAGGGCCCGTTCCGGGTGAACTTCGACCAGTCCGAGTTCGTCGACTCCCAGAAACTCCGCATCCAGGAGAGCCCCGAAGGCCTCCGCGGCGGGGAGACCCCACAATCGCTCGACGTCCACATCGAGGACGACATCACCGGCGAGGTCACCCCCGGCGACCACGTCTCTGCCACCGGCGTCCTCCGGCTCGAACAGCAGGAGAGCCAGGGCGAGAAATCGCCCGTCTTCGACTTCTACATGGAGGGGATGTCCGTCGACATCGACGAGGAGCAGTTCGAGGACATGGACATCACCGACGAGGACAAAGAGGAGATCGTCCGTCTCTCCGGAGAGGACGACATCTACGAGCAGATGGTCGGCTCGATCGCACCCTCGATCTACGGCTACGATCAGGAGAAACTCGCGATGATTCTCCAGCTGTTTTCGGGGGTCACGAAGCAGTTGCCCGACGGCTCGCGGATCCGCGGCGACCTGCACATGCTCCTGATCGGCGATCCGGGTACGGGTAAATCGCAGATGCTGGGGTACATCCAAAATATCGCACCTCGGTCCGTCTACACCTCCGGTAAGGGTTCGTCCTCGGCCGGACTTACCGCCGCTGCTGTGAGGGACGATTTCGGCGACGGACAGCAGTGGACCCTCGAAGCCGGCGCTTTAGTTCTCGCAGATCAGGGCATCGCGGCAGTCGACGAACTCGACAAGATGCGGTGTGTAACAGGAGACACACTTGTCCATACTAATAGCGGAATCAGGCCAATTCGTGAACTCGCACACGAAGCGATAGCTGACGGGTCGATTGAAGAACTCGAGAACGGCCGGACGATCCGAGACGTCGACATAGACGTCTGGACCATGACCGATGACGGAAACGTAGTCAAACGCGACGTTCTCGCAATCCACGAATACGACGCACCGGAAGAATTCCGGAGAGTCGAATTAGAGAGCGGAGAAGAGCTAACGACTACCGCGGATCATCCCTTCTTCGTCTTAGAAGACGGAACGCACGAGGAACGGCAAGCCCAGCATCTTCACGAAGGCGACTGGGTATACGTACCTGAGAAAATCCCAGCAGAGATAGCCGATGGCGGCGTAAGTGTTCTTCCAGCCTCCGAGGCAGAATCGGAAACCGATCAAATAACTGCCGCACACGGCGCGGTTCTAGGCTATATCGCTGGCGATGGGAACGTCTTCTACGATCGAGAGGGCGGAAGCTATGGATTCCGCTTCACGAACAAGGAAGAAGAACTCCTGAACGACTTCGAGGAAGTCTGCGAGGAGGCGTTCGATACGCAAGCTGTCCGCTATCCCAGCGAGCAGCGGAGTGACGGCGTCGAAACGGTTCGAATCCACGGAAAGCAGTACGTCGATAGACTTCTCGAATCAGGTGCGAACCTCGAGACCTACGATGGAAAACGACTCCCCGAGACGATAACGAACGCATCCCGAGAGACGAAAGCAGCGTTCGTTCGTGCCCTCGCAGATTCCGAGGGAACAGTCGATGAACGAGCGGTCAAAATTTACTCCTCGAGCTACGAACTGCTCCTCGGAACGAAGATGCTCCTCCTTGAGTTCGGGATCTCGAGCCAGATCCAGACGCGAGATCGGGACGACAAGCGTGACTTGTTCGTGCTCGCGATCACGTCCGATCAGTCACTCGAGGCGTTCGAGCGGCATATCAGCTTTACTCTCGATCGAAAACAGCGTGCGCTAGAACGGGCCTGCGAACGAACGACGGGAACCCGAACTATCTTGGACGTACTGCCCGAGTGCGGTGAGTTGTTCGAACAGACCCGCAGTGCACTCCGATTACATCAGTCCGAGTGCGGTCTCAAGAGCGATGCGACCTACTGTAACTTCGAAAACGGAGATGCGAACGCATCGCTTCGACTCTCGAAAACGATACTCGAGACGTTCGAGGAGCGAAAGGAAGCGGCCAGTGACCATTGCGAAGAACTCGATTCCGAGACATCTTGGAAACGCCTCGAAGAACTCCGAGAGCAGTACCACGTCTCACAGCGGGAACTGGCCGCAGAGATGTTGCTTTCCCAGCAGCAGTTGTCCGCTCGATGGGGAAGGAATACCGATCTTCGAGAGCGAGTGGGGAGCCGACTACGTGAGATCCTCGAAACGCCCGCCTCAGTCGATCTCGAGCCGCTCCGAGTGTTAATCGGGAGCGACGTGAAGTGGCGTCGCGTAACTGCAGTAGACTCGGTAGAGTCCCGGGACCATACCGACACTAGAGTTCGAGTTCTCGAACAGCAACTCGCTGATGAACTCGGTGCGTCCACCGTCGACTCGATTCGAGAGCGAGCGCGGTCCTTGCTCGAGACGGACGAACCGGCCGAAACGTGGGACGAACTTCGCAACCGACTCGGGATGTACGGCATTTCGTTCCAGCAAGTCGCCGTGGAGATGGACGTTGCAGGATCGACGGTCTCACGGTGGTTCTCGGGAGCCGTTGACGTCGACAACTTCGACGTCGTCCGATCCGTCTGCGAAGCGTTACTCGACGAGAAACGACAGAATCTCTCAGTACTTCTCGAGGAAATCGAACGGCGAGATCAGCCTCGAGTGTACGATCTTACTGTCGAAGGCACACACAACTTCATCGCCAACGGTATGATCGTCCACAACTCCGAGGACCGATCGGCCATGCACGAGGCCCTCGAACAGCAGAAGATTTCGGTCTCCAAGGCGGGCATCAACGCGACCCTCAAGTCCCGATGTTCGCTGCTCGGCGCGGCGAATCCCAAGTACGGCCGCTTCGATCACTACGAGCCGATCAGCGAGCAGATCGATTTAGAGCCCGCGCTCATCTCGCGGTTCGATCTCATCTTCACGGTCACAGACCAGCCAAACGAGGACAAGGATCGGAATCTCGCGGAACACATCCTTACGACCAACTACGCGGGCGAGTTAACGACTCAGCGCGAGCGGATGACCAACCTCGACGTCAGTCACGAGGAGATCGAGGAGATGACCGAGCAGGTCGATCCCGTGATCGACGCCGAGTTGCTGCGCAAGTACATCGCCTACGCGAAGCAAAACTGCCACCCGCGGATGACCGAGGAGGCCCGCGAGGCGATCCGCGACTTCTACGTCGATCTCCGATCGAAAGGGACCGACGAGGACGCGGCGGTGCCGGTCACCGCCCGCAAACTCGAGGCACTGGTGCGGCTCTCGGAGGCCAGCGCGCGGGTTCGCCTCTCCGACACCGTCGAACAGGACGACGCCGACCAGGTCATCGAGATTGTCCGATCGTGCCTGCAGGACATCGGCGTCGACCCCGAGACGGGCGAGTTCGACGCGGACATCGTCGAAGCCGGCACCTCGAAGTCCCAGCGCGATCGGATCAAGAACCTGAAGCAGCTGATCGGCGACATCGAGGAGGAATACGACGAGGGCGCGCCGGTCGACATCGTCATGGAACGGGCCGAGGAGATCGGGATGGATCAGTCCAAGGCCGAACACGAGATCGAGAAGTTAAAGCAGAAAGGCGAGGTCTACGAGCCGAGTACGGACAACCTCCGAACGACGTGATCGTAGCCGGTCTCGTCGAGAGTCGCCGGTGACCGCACGCGTCAGTCCACCCCGAGTTCTCGAAGCGTCGTAACCGTCGATCGGATCGTCACCGGCGCGACGTCGGCGACCTCGGCCGCAGCGGCCTGGGTCACCGACGGCCACTCCTCGCGTTCGTTGGCAGCCCGGTAGAGACAGGCCGCCGCGACCCCGCTCGGATTGCGGCCGCCGATCGCGCGCGCCGCGAGCAGGGCATCGACGTGGGCTCGAGCGCGCCGTTCGACGGGCGAGTCGAGATCGAGCTTCGAGGCGTACCGCGGCAGGTACTCTGTAGGTTCGATCGGGCCGGTCGGCAGCCCGAGATCGCGGTTCAACGCGGCGTAGGCGGCTTTGAGTTCGTTCGCGTCGGCGCGCGCGACGGCCGTGATCTCGTCGATCGTCCGGGCGATCGACCGCGTCCGGCAGGTGGCGTAGATTGCGGCGGCGGCGAACCCCTCGAGCGACCGGCCCTGAAACAGCCCTTCCGATTGCGCCGAATCGAACAGTGCACACGCCTGGTCGCGGATCGACGCGGAGAGCGACAGCCGCCCGGTGACGCGTTTAATCTCGGTGAAGCCGTAGGCCTGATTCTGATCGGCCTTGGTCGACAGTCGAGCTCGGTTGTGCTCCCGCCGTAACCGGGCGAGCTGGCGTCGCTTCCGGCCGGTGAGTCGCGTCGTGTAACCGACGTCGGAGCCGGATCCGTAGCCGATCTCCGTCGAGAGTCCGCGGTCGTGGCGCGATCGGGTCAGCGGCGCGCCGGTTCGACGCGGATCGGACCCGTCGTCGTCGAACGATCGCCACTCCGGACCGCGATCGATCGCGTCCTCGTCGGTGACGAGACCGCAATTCTCGCAGACGAGTTCCGTTTCCGCCGGCCGAACCGTGCCCCCACACTCGGGGCAGACCGAAGTAGATCCCACATTAACCATCGGTAATTAGCATCCCACACAGTAGGTGATCGCCGGTATCCTATTTAAATTCTAGCATCGGTTCCGAAATAAAATTCGACGGACTCGTTCTACACGGAGCGTCGCGGCGTCGAAGAGCAAGGCGGGAGTCGGAGTCGAGACGCTACGTTGCGCCCGATCGAACGGCCGCGATGGACCGCCTCGAGCGGCTACTCAGCGCAGCGTCGCGACGAGCCGTCGAACGATCGCGCGGCGTCCCTCGTCGGATCGGCGCTCGGAGGCGCGAGTCTCCGCGATCGACCGATCGCGATCGTCGAGGACGCGTTCGTACTGGTCGACGATCGCCTGTCGGCGGCGTTCGCTCGCCGCGAGTTCGCGTTCGAGCGCGGCGACCTGAGCACGCAAGCGGGTCTGTTCGATGTGGGACGCCATCGGAGACGGACGCTCGGCACTCGTCGCATCGATCGACGGCGTCGTGACGGGCGGGAAACCGCGGTCGGAACCGGTTCGAGTGGAGGTCGATTCACGAACGCCGGAGTCGGCGCGTCGCTGCTCGGCGGACATGAACGCATCAGCAACGTAGACGATCAAAAAAGTCAGTCAGTCGGATGTCAGACGCGTCAGACGGCGGTCGTGCGCGGAGCGGACGATCGCGATTTCGGCCCGATTAGTTCCGGAGATGCTCCAGGACTCCTTCGGTGTCGGCCGGCACCGGTTCGGGGTCGGCGCCCGCGGCGGCCGCGGCGTCGGGATCCTTGAGCAGGTGGCCCGTCGTCAGGCAGGCGACCCGTTCGTCGTCGTCGACGATCCCCGCGCCGCGGAGCTTTCGCAGACCGGCGACGGACGCGGCGGAGGCGGGTTCGACGCCGATCCCCTCGCCCGCCAGGTCGCGCTGGGCCTCGGTGATCTCCTCGTCCGAGACCGCGATCGCCGTTCCGCCCGTCTCTCGGATCCCGGGCAGCGCCTTCGGCGCGTTGACCGGGTTGCCGATCCGGATCGCCGTCGCGCGGGTCTCGACCTCGTCCCAGCGGCGGACCTCGTCGGCGCCGTTCTCGATCGCCTCGACCATCGGCGCGGCGCCCTCGGCCTGGATGCCCGTCAGCTTCGGCACCTCATCGGGGTCGAGTTCCCCCGCCTGGACGAGTTCGCGGAACGCCTTGTACAGCGCCGAGGTGTTGCCCGCGTTGCCGACCGGGAGGACGATCCGATCGGGGAACGCGCCGTAGTCGTGGCGGAACGCTTCGAGGATCTCCAGGCCGATCGTCTTCTGGCCCTCCAGCCGGAACGGGTTCAGCGAGTTCAGCAGATACGCCTCGCCGCGGGCGGCGAGCTCCTGGACGATGTCGAGACAGGCGTCGAAGTTGCCATCGACCTCGAGAATGCGGGCGCCGTGGAGGCTCGCCTGGGCGATCTTGCCCGCCGCGACCTTGCCCGCGGGTAGCAGGACGAGCGTCTCCATCCCGCCGCGGGAGCCGTAGGCCGCCAGCGCGGCGCTCGTGTTCCCAGTCGAGGCGCAGGCCAGCCGATCGACGCCGAGTTCCTTCGCGACGGCGACGCCGACGGTCATGCCGCGGTCCTTGAACGATCCGGTGGGGTTCATCCCTTCGTGTTTGATCCGCAGCGCGTCGACGCCGACGTCCGCTTCGAGACGGGGCACCTCATACAGCGGCGTCGCGCCCTCTTGGGTGGTGACGCCCTCCTCGAGCGGAAGTGCGTCGGCGTAGCGCCAGACCCCCTGGCCTTCGAAATCGTCGAACGTCGGTAGATCCGCGTACCGCACCTCGAACAGGCCGTCGCAGTCGTCGCAGGTGTAGCGGACGTCCTCGAACGGGGCGAACGTTGCGCCGCACTCGATGCACTCGAGCCAGACGCCGTCGACGGCGTCGGCCGGCTCGTCCGGCCGGGCAGCGGAGAGGCTGAGACTCATTGTCGGTCGAGAGGGAGAGCAGAGGCAAAAAGGACGTGGATTCGGGGGACTAGCGCCGACCCAATCGGCCGCTCGATCGGGGCCGACGCCCACCGAGCGATCGAATCGCGGAAAACGCGGCAGGGGGGCGCAGCCCCCGGTTACGAGCGATACCACTTCCCCGCACGCTCGCTCACGTCAGATACAGGGCGATCAGCGCCGCCGGCCCCAGTATCATGAGAAGCGCGGCGAGCAGCAGTCTGAACGGCATACCGCCGACTCGCCCTATACCGAACTCGTGTATAATTTTACAGGATCGTTCCGACTCGGTGAGTGGTTTCGATCGTTGATAAATATCGCATTGTCCGGGTAAACTACCTGTTTCTTCCGGTCGGACGCCGGTCCGCAGCGCGAAGGTGTCCGCGCTCTACCCGAGCAGCCAGCTCAACAGCGCCTTCTGGGCGTGCAACCGGTTTTCGGCCTGCTCGAAGACGATCGACCGATCGCTCTCGATGACAGCGTCGGTGATCTCCTCGCCGCGGTGAGCGGGCAGACAGTGCATGACCGCCGTCTCGGGGGCGTGCTCGAGGAGGTCCGAACAAACCTGGAAGCCTTCGAAGGCGTTCATCCGGACGTCGCGTTCGTCTTCCTGGCCCATGCTGATCCAGACGTCGGTGTAGATGACGTCCGCGTCCGCGGCGGCGTCGACGGGATCGTTCGTGATCGTCGGATCGCCGCCGAGTTCGCGGGCGCGGGCGAGCACGTCGTCGTCGATGCCGTACCCCTTGGGCGTCGCGACCGTCAGGTCGATGTCGGTCAGCGCGGCGCCGATCGCGAACGACTGCGCGACGTTGTTCCCGTCGCCGATCCAGGCGACCGAGACATCCTCGAAGCCGCCCTCGTGTTCGCGGATCGTCAGCAAGTCGGCGAGCGTCTGACAGGGGTGGGCGTCGTCCGTGAGGCCGTTGACCACCGGTACCGACGAGTACTCGGCGAACACCTCGATGTTCTCGTGTTTGAACACGCGGGCCATCACGGCGTCGACGTACCGCGAGAGGGTTCGCGACGTGTCCTTCAACGGTTCGCCGCGACCCAGCTGGATGTCGTCTTCGCCGAGGAAGACGGCGTGGCCGCCGAGCTGGGTCATCCCTGTCTCGAAGGAGACGCGGGTCCGCGTGCTTGGCTTCTGGAAGATCATGCCCAGCGTCCGTCCATCGAGGTCCTCGTGGGGCTCGCCCCGCTGCTGGGCGCGTTTATACTCCGCGGACCGATCGAGGACGGTCAGCAGTTCGTCCTCGGAGAGATCGTCGATCTCGAGGAAGTGACGGACGTCGGCGTCGCTTGCGGCGTCCCCGGTCGTCGCCATCAGTCGTCACCTCCGCGGAGCGCGGTCGCGACCCGTTCGAGGACCGCGACGGACTCGTCGAACTCGTCGAGCGAGAGGCGCTCGTCGGGGGCGTGATCGAGGTCGGAGTTTCCGGGGCCGTAGGTGACCATCGGGCAGTCCCAGGCGCCGGCGTAGAGGTTCATGTCGCTGGTGCCCGTCTTGCGAAGCAAGCGGGGCTCGCCGCCCCCCTTCCGGATCGCGGCGCGGAACGCGCGGGCGACCTCGGTCCGGGGGCTCTCCATCACCGGCGGGATCGGTTCGGCCCACGAGACGGTGCCGATCTCGAGTTCGGCCTCGGCGGTCTCGCGGACGATGTCGACGTCCAGCGACGGAGGCACCCGCAACTGGACCTTGAGCGTCGCCTCGACGGAGAGGCCGTCCTCGCTGATCCCGCCGTCGATGCCGACCGGCTTGGCAGTCACGCGCTCGAAGACAGGCTGGTACTCGTCGCTGTCGAAGGCGTTCTCGACGGCCGTCCACCACTCGGTCGCGTGCTGGATCGCGTTGGGTTCGGGCCGCGAGGTGTGGCCGGACTCGCTGGTCGCGACATACGTGCCCGCCAGGAAGCCGCGGTAGCCGAGAGTGATCCCCGTCGTGCCGCTGGGTTCGCCGTTGACGACGGCGTCGGGTTGGTCGCGATCGACGACCAGGTGGCGGGCGCCCCGCGAGTTCGTCTCCTCGCCGACGACGCCGACGAACGAGACGCCCGCGCGTACCGCTGCGACGGCCATCGCGGCAAGCGGCCCGGTGGCGTCGACGCTGCCGCGTCCCCAGAGGACGTCCTCACCTTCTTTCTCGGCCACCTTGGTCTCGACATCGTCTTCGTCGGCCGATCGAACCTCGACCGGAATCTCGCCGGGAACGGTGTCGACGTGCGAGGTCAGCAGGACCGCGTCGTCGGCCGGCGCGCGGACGTTACCGACCTCGTCGATCCAGGCCTCCCGACCGTTCGCCGAGAAGAACTCGACGAGGCGCTCGGCGGCCGCGCGCTCCTCGCCGGAGGGCGAGGGGATCGAGACGAGGTCGATCAGCAGGTTGCGCGCGTCTTCGATCGAGACGTCGATCGTGTCGTCCATCGTCGCGTTCATGAGTGGGCCTGGGCTTCGGGTGCGATGATTGCGGTCAGCGCATCGACGAGGCGATCCGCCTCCTCCTCCCCGATCACGAGCGGCGGCAGCAGGCGGAGGACGGTCCGACCGGCAGGGAGCGCCAGTATCCCGTGCTCGAGCGCCAGATCGCGGGCGACGCGGTTCGCCCCGCGTTTCAACTCGACGCCGACGAGCAGGCCCGCGCCGCGGACTTCGCGCACGTCGTCGCCAAGTGCCGCCTCGAGTTCGTCTACGAGGTAGTCGCCGATTTCGGCAGCGTGGGCGGGCCACTCCTCTTCGACCAGCGTCGTGATCGTCGCGTGGACCGCCGCGGAGACGACGGGGCCGCCGCTGAACGTGGCGTTGTGCGAGGCCGCGCCGTCGGCGATCCAGTCGCGAACCGCGACCGCGCCGACGGGCAGGCCGTTGCCCAGCCCCTTCGCCGTCGTGAGCACGTCGGGCGTGACGCCCGCGTTCTGGCAGGCCCACATCTGGCCCGTCCGGCCCATCCCGGTCTGGACCTCGTCGAAGACGAGGGCTGTGCCGGCCTCCGCGGTGAGTTCGCGGGCCGTCTCGAGGTAGCCCGCAGGCGGGACGTTGATCCCGCCCTCGCCCTGGATCGGCTCCAAGATTACGGCCGCGGTCTCGTCGTCCACGGCCCCAGCGAGTTCCTCGTCGTCGCCGTAGGGGACGAACTCCACGTCGCCGGCCAGGGGCTCGTAGGGCTTCTTGTACTTGTCCTTCCAGGTCGCCGCGAGCGACCCCATCGTCCGGCCGTGGAACGAGCGGGTCGCGGCGACGATCTTCGACTCGCCGGTCGCCGATCGGGCGAACTTCAGCGCGGCCTCGTTGGCCTCGGTCCCGGAGTTGCAGAACCAGGCCTGGTCCAACCCGTCGGGCGCGGCCGCGACGAGCGAGGCGTACGCGTCCTGGCGCGCCTGAACGGGATAGGAGGAGTCGACGAACGTCAGCTCACCGACCTGCTCCTGTACCGCCTCGACGACGGCGGGGTGGCTGTGGCCGAGCGGCGTGCACGCGTAGCTCGCACCGGCGTCCAGGTACTCCGTCCCGTCTGCGGTATAGAGGTACGGCCCCTCGCCGCGCCCGATGCCGATTGGCTTGCTTCCGGAGACGAAGTCGTGGTCGCTCACTGCGCCACCTCCTCGCCCTTCTCAGCGATCGCGTCGGGTTCGAGGGTCGTCCCTTCACCCGTCAGCGCGGCCGAAATCGGCTCGTCGGCGTTCGCCGTCGCGACGATGACCGACGACGCGCCGCCTTCCAGGGCTTCCTCGGCGGCCATGACCTTCTTGGTCATGAAGCCCTCCGCGGCCGCTTTGACGGCCGCGAACTCTTCTGGCGTCGCGGCCGAGTCGATCTTCGTCGACTCGTCGTCGGGATCCTCGTAGATGCCCGAGACGTCGGTGAGGACGACCAGGTCCGCTTCGAGAGCGCCGGCGATCGCCGCCGCCGCGCGATCGGCGTCGGCGTTAACGGCCGTGTAGCCGCCGGCTTTCTCTTTTCCGAGAACCGGCACGGAGACGACGGGCGTGTAACCGCCCGCGAGCACCGTTTCGAGCAAATCGGCGTTGACCGACTCGATCGTCCCGGAGTGGTCGCCGCGCTTGATCTTCTTCTTGTCGTCCTCCTTCACGCGGACGGCGGACTTGCGCTTGCCCTCGAGCAGCTTGCCGTCCGTGCCCGAGAGACCGACCGCGTTCACGCCTTCGTTCTGCAGGCTCTCCACGAGATCCGTGTTGAGCTTGCCCGGCATGACCATCTTGAAGACGTCCATCGTCTCCTCGTCCGTAAAGCGGCCGACGACGCCGCCGGGCGTCTCGACGTAGGTGGGCTCCTGTCCGAGCGCTTCGAGCGTCTCGTCGACGGCGGTCGACCCGCCGTGGGTGAGAACGATGTCCTCGCCCTTTTCGACCAGCGAGGCGACGTCCGCGAGCGCGCCTTCGGGATCGACGGCGCGGGCGCCGCCGATTTTGACCACTACCGTCATTAGGGCGCCCCCACGGGGTGTAACCCCGCAAACTCGAGTCCGGCGGTTTCCTCCAGTCCGAGCGCGACGTTGGCCGCGTGGATCGCCTGTCCCGCCGACCCCTTCATCATGTTGTCGATCGCCGAGAAGACGACGACGCGCTTGTTCTGCGGGTCGAGTTCGAAGCCGACCTCGGCGTAGTTCGTCCCGGCGACGGCCTTCGGTTCGGGGTAGCGGTAGACGCCGGAGCCGCCTGCGGCCATCCGGACGAAGGGTTCGTCCTCGTAGCAGCCGCGGTAGGCCTTCCAGAGGTCGCCCTTCGAGACCGGCCCGGACGGGAAGACGTGGCTCGTCGCGCTGGCGCCGCGGATCATGTCCACGGCGTGGCAGGTGAACGCGACCGAGGTACCGAGGAACTGCTCGATTTCGGCCTCGTGGCGGTGGCCGGTCGGCGCGTAGGGACGGACGACGCCCGATCGCTCGGGGTGGCTCGACGCCTCGCCGCCGCCGGCGCCACCCTCGGAGGAGCCGACTTTGACGTCGACGACGATCTGCTCCCCGCCGTCGAGGACGTCGTGCTCGAAGAGCGGGTACAGCCCCAGAATGGTGGCGGTGGCGTTACAGCCGCCGCCGGCGATCAGTTCGGCGCCTTCGAGGTTCTCGCGATTGATTTCGGGAAGCGCGTACTCCGCCTTCTCGAGGTACTCGGGTGCCTCGTGGCCGTCGTACCACTCGTCGTACTGCTCCTCGGTGTCGAGGCGGAAGTCCGCCGAGAGGTCGACGACGGTGTCTGCGATCTCGAAGAAGTCATCGATCTGGCCCATGGAGACGCCGTGTGGCGTCGCCGCGAACAGGACGTCGACGCTCTCGAGATCCTCGGGTTCCGTAAAGCGCAGGTCCGCCCCGCGCAGCGGCGGGTGGACGGAGCCGACGCTCTTGCCCGCCTTCGATCGGCTGGTGACCTCGGCGATCTCGACGTTCGGGTGGCCCGCGAGCAGGCGGAGCAGTTCGCCGCCCGTGAAACCGGAGCCACCGATGACGGTCGCGGTGACCGTCGCTGCGTTCTCGTCGGCGCTGACGTCGGTGCCGACGGCCATCAGGCGGTCACCTCGAGTTCGGTTTCGGTCGCGTCAGCGGCCTTCTGTTCGAGCCAGTCGACGACGGTGCCGGCGATGTCGGTGTCGACGGCGCCGTCTAACGCCTTGAACTCGACCGTGTGGTTGACCTCGTGGACGGTGTATCCGTCTTCGGTTTCCATGAGGTCGATGCCGAGTAGCCCGCCGCCGACGGCGTCGCTGGCCTTCTCGACGAGCTCTTTCGCCTCCGCGTCGGGCTCGAAGACGTCCGTCTCGGCACCCTTCGCGGCGTTGGTGATCCAGTGGTCCGACGAGCGGACCATGCCGGCGATCGGCTCGCCGTCGGTGGCCAGCACGCGGATGTCGCGACCGGGCTTCTCGACGAACTCTTGGATGTAGAACACCTTGTGCTCGTAGTGGCCCAGCGTCGCCTTGTGCTCTAAGATCGCCTCGGCGGCGTCGGGAGAGTCGATCTTGGCCATCAGACGACCCCACGACCCGACGACGGGTTTGAGGACGCACGGGTAGCCAAAGTCCTCGATAGCCTCCATCGCGGTCTCCTTGGTGAAGGCGACCTTCGTCGCGGGCGTGGGCACGCCCGCTTGATCCAGTGCAAGGCTGTTTTTCACCTTGTCCGCGCAGATGTCGGCTGTCTCGTGGCTGTTGATCACGGGGACCCCGTACGCCTCGAAGAACTGCGTGGCGTACAGGCTCCGGCTCGTGGCGAGACAGCGATCGACGACGATGTCGAGGTCGGTGAACGTCTCGGGGACGTCGCTGATGTCGAAGGTCTGCTTGCGGACGTCGATCTTCTCGACCTCGTGGTCGCGATCGCGAAGCTCGTTCAGCAGGAGCTTCTCGTCCTTGCGGATCCGGGAATAGAGTATTCCTACGCGCAAGATCACTCACCCCAGTCCTCTTCGAGCTCCGGGGCTCGCTCGAGGACTGGTGGCTCGGTGTCGACGACTTCCAGCTCGGCACCGCAGGTCGTACAGTCAACGATCTCTCCAACTTCCAGATCGTCGTGCAGGGACACTTCGGCCCCACACTCGACGCATTCGGTCATTGTACTCGCAACTGGGAGCCGGTATCCCTTAAACCCTTCGAACTTAACAACAAGATTACAGTATGGACACTACCCGCTAACGGTTTGAAAAGGCGATTTTCCGGCAAATTTTCGTTTCACATATCATGTGATAGGTAATACGTCCCCGGGAGGGGACGGCGGCGGGAGTGGAACTCCCGCTCGCCCGCAGATCCCGCGATCGGAATCTGCGAACGGCGAGGGTGGCCGAATCGGAATTGTTGGTCGAAACGCGACCTCAAACATACTCGTTCACCTCCTCGCGAAGCGCCGCGTGTGCGGCCTCGATCGCCTCGCTCGTTTCGTCGAGCGTCGCCTCGTGGCTCGCGAGCGCGTCGCGCGCGTCATCGAGTTGGTCCGCGACGACCTCGGGGGCGGGACCGCCCCGCGAGTCGCGAGTCGCCACGCTCTCTGCGGGATCGAGGGCTGCCGCCACGGCCTCGGGATCGACGAACGAGTCGATCGGTTCGCCGAGGACCTCCGCCGCAGCGGCGTCGATCGCATCGTAGTCCGCGCCGTTCTCCGCCGCGATCGCGACCACTTCGTGCGCCGTCCGGAACGGCAACCCGTTCGCCGCCAGCAGGTCGGCGACGCCGGTCGCCGTCGAGAAGCCCGCGCCGGCCTCCGCCGCGAGGGCGTCCTCGTTCCAGTCGGCCGTTGCGATCGCGCCGGCCGCGACCTCGCTCGCCTCGATCACCGCGTCGACGGTCTCCCAGGCGTGGGTCGTCGCCCGCTGGAGATCGCGGTTGTACGCGCGGGGGAGACCCTTGAGCGTCGTCGTCAGCCCTTGGACCCCGCCCGCTGCGTCGCCCGCGACCGCGCGGACGAGCTCCAACGTGTCGGGGTTTTTCTTCTGGGGCATGATCGACGACGTCGACGAGTAGTCGTCCGAGAGGGAAACGAAGGCGCGGTTCGCGAAGACGATGAGGTCCTCCGCGATTCCCGACAGCGTCGTCGCGTGGGTCGACAGCGCCTGCACCGTCTCGAGCAGGAAGTCCCGGCTCGAGGAGGCGTCCATCGAGTTCTCGATCACAACGGCGGAGCGCTGCTCCGCCGAGGTCCCCCTCGTGCCGCTCGCGGGACCGCCGTCGAAGCCGAGCAGTTCGGCCGTACGCTCGCGATCGATCTCGAACGTCGTCCCGGCGAACGCGGCCCCGCCGAGGGGTGATTCGTTGATCCGGCCGTACGCCTCGAACAGGCGTTCGGTGTCGCGACGAACCGCGCCTTCGTAGGAGAGCGCCCAGTGCGCGACGGTAGTCGGCTGGGCGGGCTGGAGGTGCGTGTAGCCGGGCATGATCGTCTCCCGGTGTGCGTCGGCGACCGCTGCCAGCGCCTCGCGCAGCGCGATCGTCGTCTCGATCGCGTCGAGAACGTCCTCGCGCACGCGATACCGGATGCAGGCCGCGACCTCGTCGTTGCGCGAGCGCGCGGTGTGCATCTTCCCGCCCGCCTCGCCGATCCGCTCGATGACGGCCGTCTCGATCGCCTCGTGGACGTCCTCGCCGTCGGGCAGCGAGGCGTGGCCGTCGACCTCGATCGCATCCAGCGCGGTGAGGATCCGGCCCGCAACGTCGTCCTCGACGATTCCCTGCTCGGCGAGCATGATCACGTGGGCGCGATCGACCTCGAGATCGGCCTCGAAGATTCGTTCGTCGGCCACGAGCGAGGAGAGGAAGCTCCGGGCGGGGCCGCCGCTGAAGCGGTCCCGTCGGACGACGCCCTGATCGCTGCCGCCGTCCGTTCGGACGATCCGATCGCGAGCGGATTCGCCGTCGTGAGCGCTCTCCTCGGTCATGGTTACTCGTCCTCGGCGTCGGTTTCGCTCCCGCCGTCGGGAGCGAGTTCGACTTCCTCCTCGGCGGCCGCGTTCGCGGCGATCGCTTCGTTCGCGAGGCGGCGCTGGAAGCCGTGGTACTTCGCGACCCCGGTGGCGTCCTCCTGCGTGATCTTGCCGACCGTCTCGGTGTCGAAGGAGGCGTGCTCGGCCGAGTAGGCGGCGTACTCGCTGTCGCGAGCGACGACGCGGGCCTGTCCGCCCTCGAAGCGAATCGTCACCGTGCCGGTGACGCGCTGCTGGGTTTCCTCGATAAAGCCTTCGAGCGCGTCCACGAGCGGCGCGTCTATCAGCCCCTCGTAGCCCTTCTTCGACCACTTCTGATCGATCAGCTGCTTGAACTCGCGTTCTTCCTGTGTAAGGACGAGCCCCTCGAGCCCCTCGTGGGCGTTGAGCAGCGTCGTCGCGGCCGGGTGCTCGTAGTTCTCGCGAACTTTCAGTCCGAGCATGCGGTCTTCCATCGAGTCGGTGCGTCCGACGCCGTACGCCCCGGCCACGCCGTTCAAGTGCTCGACGAGTTCGACGGGCTCGTACTCGACGCCGTCGACGGCGACGGGGTAGCCCTCCTCGAATTCGATCTCGATCTCCTGGGTCTCCCCGGTGGGCGCCTGTGTCCACGCGTAGATGTCCTCCGGCGGGACGTAGCTCGGGTCCTCGAGTTCGTCGCCCTCGACCGAGCGGCTCCAGAGGTTGGTGTCGATCGACCAGTCGCCGCCGCTGCCGCCCTCGACGGGGAGGTCCCGTTCGGCGGCGTACTCCTGTTCCCACTCGCGCGTGAGCCCGAGTTCGCGCACGGGCGCGATCACTTCGAGATCCGAATCGCGCCAAATCGCCTCGAACCGCAACTGGTCGTTCCCCTTGCCGGTACAGCCGTGGGCGATACCGGTACAGCCCTCTTCCTCGGCCACCTCGAGGATGGCCGTCGCGATCACGGGGCGGGCGAGCGCCGTCCCGAGGGGATAGCCCTGGTAGGTCGCGTTCGCGCGGACGCTCTCGAGACAGAGCTGCGCGAATTCCGCTCGCGCGTCGACGACGTAGTGTTCGAGGCCGAGTGCCTCGGCGGTTTCTTCGGCCTCTTCGAACTCGGAGGCCGGCTGTCCGACGTCGACCGTGACGCCGATGACGTCGTCGTATCCGTATTCCTCCTCGAGCAGCGGAACACAGACGGTCGTGTCCAGCCCGCCCGAGAACGCGAGTGCAACGCGTGTCATGTCGTACTCGAGTGAAACGGCAGGATGGACTTAAATTCATTGGTTTTATTCGAGTAAATTAAGTTTAGAGCGTACGCTAACCGGAAAATTGGGCAATTGCTGGAACGTTGGGAACGAACCGGAGACGTGGGGGGGTAGTATAGTACGGGCTCAGAGGCCCGGTCGCGGTCGTCGCGGTCGCGGAGAAACAGCTCCGTCGGTACCGAGACCGGCAACGGCGGGTCCGACGGAGAGACTCATTGGTACAGGTAACACAGCCCGAGCTATTAAACGCTATCGGGACGGCAAATGTTACAGCCGCCGTCGACGGGACGGCGCGCGAAGAGGGATCGTCCGATCAGTCCTCGTCTTCCTCGTCGTCGGGCAAGGAGAGCACGTTCTCGCGACCGATCCGGAAGACGTCGATCTGGTCGTCCTCGCGGAGCCTGCTGACCACCTGGCTCGTCTTGGCTTCGGTCCAGTCCAACTCCGAGACGACTTCCTGTTGCTTGATCCGGCCGCCGCGCCGGTTGAGCAACCGCAGGACGCGCTCTTCGTTGCTCAGCAGTTCCGGCGGCGGACCGTTCGAACCGCCGGCGGCGACGCTCGGGTCGTCGATCGGTTCGGAGTCGACGCCGGCGTGCCCGCCGGTTCGCCCCCGTTCGCCCCCGATCCACCAGCCCGCGGCGCCGACCGCCGCGAGCAACAGGAGGGCGGCCGCGACCGCGAGCCAGGGCATGGGCGGACCCCCGTCGGTGTCGGCAGCCTCCCCGTCGCTCGCGTTCTCGATCAGGATGAGCCGGGGTTGCTCGTTGGTGAACTCGGTCTCCTCGCCGTTCCAGAAGACCGATCGATCGTCCCGACTGTCCGGCGAGGGGTCGACGCCGTCGTAGGTCTCGTAGCCCTCGGGCCAGCGAAACTGCAGCGTGGTCCCGTCGGAGAGCGTGAATCCGGAGAGCGAATCGCCCGCCTCGATCCGGTTCAGTTCGACGTGGGCAAACGAGTTCCACGTGAAGGTGAACGTGACGTGGCCGAACGTCCGCGGTGCGGTGCTCTTGTCCGTTCTGACGGAGACGTTCATGAGTTCCATCTCGCGCTCCGTCCGATTTTCGGCCTCGACGAGTTCGGTTTGCCAGTCGTCCGCGTGCGCATCGGTGTACGCGTCGGAATTCGACTCGACGTCCTCCCGAAGCGTCTCCCATTCCACGTTGGACTCGTTGCCGTCGTCACCGTTGATCGCATATCGATGGTCGACGGTGAACGTCGCCGATCCGTTCTCGTGGATGACGACGTTGACATGGATCTCGTCAGCCTCCTCTAACCACGCGCTCTCGTTCCGCTCTTCCTGAACCGCGGCGGCGTCGATCCCGGTAGCACTCCCGCCGGCATCGGCAGCCACACCGAACGGAACGAACGCGATCGAGCCAACCACCACGAGCAGGCAAACCAGGGCCCGGAGCCCCCTCACGTCCATTAGTTAACGATGACAGAGCCGCCTAAATAGGTCTTTCCGACCGCGGTAGCGGTGTGTTTTTCAACTGTCACGTCAACGCGAGCGGGTGAACGATTCGCGCGGCGCCCGCTGGCTGCCGGGCTGACCGTGAGCGAACGCCAGACTCATACGTCGACCGACCGAACTGAGACCGAAGTGTACAGCGTCAACGTCCCCGTACCGGGGCGCGTCCGCGAACTCGCGGACGCCCTCTACCCCGAACTGCTCGGGTTCGATCGCGTTCGCGAGGACCACTCGTGTTTGCTCAAGCGCCTCGGCGACGCCGATCACGTCTCCCGGCTCCAGCACCGCGCCCACCGGGCGCTCGAGGGATCTCCCGCGGTCGAAGCCGAGATCACGGGCATCGACTACTTCGACGATCCGCCGCTGGGATCGGCCCCCGTCGTCTACCTCGCCGTCGAGAGTCCGGGCCTCGAGCGGATTCACGCGAATCTCGCCGAGACGTTCGACGCGGTCGACGGTCTCGAAGGCAGCGACTACGTCCCCCACGTCACGCTGGCTCGCGGCGGCGACAGCGAGGTCGCGAGACGGCTCGCCGATCGGGAGATCGAGCCGATCCGGTGGACGGTCTCCGAACTCGAGTTCTGGGACGGCACCTACCGGCTGCCGGTCAGCCGCGTGGGCCTTCCCGCCTGATCGCCGGCCAATTCCGTCCGCGACCGTCCGGTCGCAGTACCGTGACGACGAGGGTGCGCCTCGTGACCGATCGGCCTTTTCGCGACCCTGATCGAGGGGCAAAATCGGCGACGGGACCGGTCACGGAGCCGGCGGATCGCCGTCGTACGCGCCGTGATCGGCGTAGAAATTCAGCATCGCGAACTTCAGCTTCTCGGGCTGGATGTCGAGCAGCTCCTCGCGGTCCTCGTGGGGGAAGGTGCCGTTGACGCTGTACTTGCCGAGATCCGACTTCTCCCGCCGTGAGTAGCGGCGATCGAGCAGCGCGCGAACGCCGACGTCCTCGGGCGATCGGATCACCCGCCCGAGCGCCTGACGAGTCTTCCGAACCGTCGGGATCTCGACGGCGTAGCGCCACCCCGTCTCGGTGCCCTCGAAGGCCGCGTCGTAGGCCTCCTGAACCGCTTCGGCGCGATCGTCGAGGTGCGGATAGGGGACGCCGACCACGAGGACGGTCCGAGCGTCGGCGCCGTCGAAGCTCACGCCCTCCGCGAGCGTCCCCCACAGCGACGTACAGAGCACGGCGTCGTCGTCTGCAACGAACTCCCGGCGGAGGTCCTCGACAGCGACGCCGGGTTCGTCGAGGTAAACCGGGTTCTCGCAGCGGGATTCGAGCCGCTCGGCGTACCGACTCGCCTCACCGTAGTTCGGAAAGAACGCGAGCGTGTTCCCGGGCGTCATGCGGACGGCGTCGTGAATCGTCTCGGCGACCCGTTCCTGGACCTCGGGATCGTCGCGATCGGACGAGAACAGCGGCGGCGTCTCGACGGCGTACGTGCGCCGGTTCGAGTCGGGGAACTGGAGGCCGTACGCCATCGTCACAGGGTTCTCGAGGCCCAGCACGTCCTCGGTGACGTCGAACGGCTGGAGCGTGGCGCTCATCAGGACGGTCGCGTACACCTCGTCGAACAGGCGGCCGGTCACCTGCCGTGGGAGGCAGGTGTACAGTTCCGCGCGGCCGTAGACCTCGTCGGTCCCGGCGTCGCGCGTGACGGAGACGACCGGGTAGAGTCCCTCTTTCGCGCCCTCGTTTAGCCACGCGCTGACGAACGCCGCAGCCTGCAGCGTCTGGCACTCCGTCCGCGTTGCCGTCTCGCCCTCGCGGTAGGCCTCCTCGTACTGCTCGTCGAGTTCCTGGCCGAGTTTCGTCGCCGCCTCGAGGTCACCTTCGATCCCTTGCCCCGAGTACTGCTGGAGGAAGGCGAGCGTGAGGTCGTCCCGCCGGTCCTCGTTGGCGATCGGGACGTCCTCCCAGTTCTCGCCGATCCGTTCGCGCCCGCCGAAGCCGAACGAGTCCTCGTAGGTCTCGACCAGCGCGCGGTGAAACGCCGAGAGGACGTTCACCGCGTCTTCGGCCCGAGGATCGTCCGTCTCGGCGAGTTCGTCCAGCGCGGAGTCGAACGTGCGCTCCGAGCACGTGCGGGTGGCGTGTTCGCGGGCCGCGTCTTCGACGTTGTGCGCCTCGTCGAAGACGGCGATCACGTCCTCGGGATCGCGGCCGAGCCACCGGAAGAACTGCTCGCGGATCATCGAATCGAGCAGGTGATGGTAGTTACAGACGACCAGGTCGACGCCCTCGATCCCCTCTTTTAAGAGTTCGTACCCGCAGAACTGCTGTTGTTCGGCGTAGTCGTAGATCTCCTCGGGCGTGCGGACGTCATCGAAGAGCCAGCCGAAGAAGTCGTCCGTCTCCGCCGTCAGGTTGTTGCGGTAGTACTCGCAGACGTTCTGGTCCGCCAGGTCGTCGAGTCGGTCCTCGATCGACTCGAGTTCGTCCATCACCGCCGATCGGGCGTCGGCCGCGCCGCCGTCGCCCTCCTGGCTCTCCGCGAGCAGTTCCCGCTGGCGGCGTTCGAGTTGCTGCTTATCGCGTTCGGCGTCGACGAGCGCCCGGGTGTTGTCCCGCAGCGCCTGACACTCCTCGTAGCCGACGTCGATGTGACACATCGACGATTTTCCCTTGAACACGACCGCCCGAATCGGCTCTTCGCGGGTGATCGCGCGGGCTTCGGCGACGAACTGGCGCATCTGCTGGTGGACGTTGGTCGTGATGACGACCGTCTTCCCCTGTTCGCGGGCGACTTCGAGGGCGGGAACGAGCGACGAGAGAGTCTTGCCGGTCCCGCAGGCCCCCTCGAAGAGGACGTCCTGTCCCCGGTAGAGGGAGTTGTAGATGCGGTCCATCGCCTCGCGCTGATTCTCGTACGGCTGGTCGTACGGGAAAAAGCGCATGTACCCGGCTGTCTCGGACACGATACGTGATTGGTTCCTGCTCCGATAAAAGCATTCGTCTCGATTCAGCGCTTCTTGATGCGGACTCGATCGTCGACTCCAATCGACCAGATGGAGTCGATCGTGTTCGGATCAGACGAAGACATCTGCGATCCGGATGAGATCACAACGAAAGCCCCTGGCAGCATCCGGTCGAGGGACTTGCTGTGCGTGGTTCGAGAGACCTGTGGTCTCTCGTCATCAAGCGAAACCTTCGGTTTCGCGGACATCGCGAATCTCCGATTCGCTCAGTCACGAAAGGCGCGCAGCGCCTTTCGAACGACCTCACTCCGTTCGGTGCTGGCCAAGCGAGAGTCTACGGCTCTCGCAGTCCTTTGCGCGCGGAGCGAGCAAAGACGGCGCCCGTCTTCCCGGATGCTGCCAGCCCCGTTCAGTCCCACCCGCGGTGGCCTGCCGATCAGCCGACACGGGTGGGGCTGAACGGGGCCAGTGCGATCGGGGAAGGCGGACGGCGTTAGCACCGAGTCGAACGAAGTGAGGCGAGGCGCGCAACGAGTCCCCCGACTCGATCGCAGCAGGGGTTTTCGTGGTGTTTCCAACCGCTACGAATTATTCAGCGTGGTAGTCGAACAGAGACGAAATGCCAATTGACCACAGTTCTCACAGCCGGCGTACGCGGGGTACAGGGACATAACGAACCGGCACTTCGCCCCGAATATGGTGGCCATTCCAGGGTACGATTCCGATACGGTCGCGGAGGACACATTGCCACAGGGAGGCGCCAGCATCGCCGTCGTCGCCGGCGTCGTTCCCGACGAGTTCGGCCTGTCGAAGAGCGCGATCGAGGGGCCGATCGACGCGCTCGCGAACCCCGTCGACATCCGCGGGCTGGACGGACTGAAGGCGATCGAAGCGGTCCGGATCACGCTCGGCTACGATCCGTCGAAACTGCCGCCGGGGGCGAGTCCGACGGACGTCGCCGTCGCCGTCGACACCGATTCGGGCTGGAAACCGCTCGAGTCGACGGTCGACCTGGAGGAGACGACCGTGACGGCGGTGCTGAACGATCGGCCGCCGGGGCCGACGATCGTGGCGGGGTACGTCGACAAGGACGTCGAACGTCCCGGCGCGATCGAATAGCGCCGGTCGTCGAACGGCCCGGTGGAGCGATCGAGACGCCCGTTACGTTTCGGGCTCGATGTACACTTTCCGGACCTGCGCGTCGTGGTCCATCAGCGCCAGTTCGATCGCGGTGATGCGCTCGTCGATCGTCTCCGTATCGAGGTCGGGTTCGAACGCGACGTCCGCGGTGACGAGCAGTTCCTCGGCGCCGAAGTAGACGGTCCGGAAGTCGACCAGGTCGGTGACGTCGTTCGAGTCGATGGCGTGAATGAGTATTTCGACTGATGTTCAGATGAGTACATATTTTCTCGTAGTAAACGATTGGGTGAAGTATCCGACCAATAGTTCTCTTTATTAATAAATATTAGAATATATTTTATTTTTGTAAATGTAAATATGATCATAGATAGATATACTTAGAATACATACATTTATATAAATGGTATTTTAATTAATAGTTGGGTTCCATAGTGAATCAGCAAGATAATATCAGAAGTAATACACGAAGAGATTTCCTGAGAACGGTCGTAGGCTCCGCAGGGATTACCGGGCTTGCAAGCCTAGGTTCGGCTTCCGCCACTGCAGGAGGTCCCGATAGCAGCGACTTCAGAGCGGGGAAAGCAACGGATCGAATTTATCAACAATCGCTGCGGCTCCGGAAAAACAGGGGCTGGGATGTCCATGAATGGAGGAGTTGGCTCGCCGGCCATGGCTTGGACTTCAAACACACGGGCGACGAGGTGACCGTGAAGAAACCAACAGCGCATGGCGGCCCCAGTTCACAGCGCCTCTATGAAAGCACTGCGAGACTGTACATGACCTACACGCGGGGTCAGGACACGGACCATCTCATGGTAGAGTGGAGCCTCGATGACGGCTGGTCTTCGTACGCCGAACCTCCGGAGGACTATGTCTCCATTAGCTTTGAAGGCAGCTACTACAACTTCACCGACGGATACGATGAGGACTACGGGGATTATACCGACAGCGCCGAAGGTATCGACTCACTCGGCCACAACTATCGGGTCGTCAGCTACAATGCCGACGGGCACGCGATGAATTCGGTCGGCCGGTTTGGTTCCTGGTTCGATACGAAACTCTACGCCACTGGTGGCTCGCCTCAGACACGCCAGATCTACATGGACTACCACTGCCGGTGGACGGAGGAGACAATAACTGGCTTCGTCGTTGATTCTAACGGGGATGGTGGCCTTAACTTCGGCTCCGAGGACGGCCATTGGCGTGCCGAGACGTTTACCTCAGAAGCTGAGATGGACAATGGAGAAACCTACGTCGACGACGACCCAGAGTGACTCACGCGTTTCACAGTATATCGAACAATGAAACACGACAACGCAAGCTTGAAAGAGACGAATCGGCGGTCAATCCTCGCAGCGGTCGGCGGGGCGGCATTCGCCGGACTACCAATTGCATCAGCACAAAAACCCGCCCCAAATGGCGAGGAATATGAACGCCTCGCTCAGATGCGTACCGAAAACAACTGGGACCTTTCTACCTGGCATCATCGACTCAGAGCCGCTGGATTCGTCGTCAAGTACACTAACAAGAAGATTGGTGGCAGTGATGTTGGAACGACGAAGCTAGACAAAAACGAGTCGCATCTGTTCGTCACCTACTCCGAGGGGAGCGATGCAAACTGGGTGAACTTCAAGTGGTCGTTGAACGATGGATACGACGACTGGGCGACAGACCCGCTTGACTACGCTGCGATTACGTTTGATTCAAGCGACTACACCCGTAACTCGTATTACGGCCCCACATATGGTGACTATGTCTTTCCAATCTCTGACCGGGAAGACGACACTAGCGACACTGGCTTAGTCGTAGAATACAACTCAAATGACGCCGCGTACGACACTATTGGACGTTTCGAATCGTCCTTCGATGTTGCCGTAGATCCGTCAGCGAACTCAACTCCGTCCCAGCGCGAACTGACCGTCAATTTCTGGCACACTTGGGGTGCCGAACTGACCGATATCTCGATGTCAGGTTCGAACATCGATCTGGATTGGGACATCGGTCTTCACGGTGGCGTCTGGAACCGGAGTGCGAGTCCGTCGGAGTACCAGATGCAAAACGGGTTCTCGGACAAGTAACGACAATTACTGACCGAACCCCGACCTAATTATTGTGTATTTTTATCGACGTCTCGTTCGTTCGCAGTACGAAACTGCGCGCCCAATCCAGTTGGACGCGAGTTAAGTCCGCTTGGATTATGGCTTGACGGACTGTATCCTTAAAACGTACTTACGAATTGGCGATGATAAGTGTGTGCTTTATGATTAGTCGTCAGACTTTGAGGCGGTGCTCGAATAATAGCCGTTTGATCCGTGGCTGCCGACGTACGCCGAGCTGGCCGAAACGACGTAGAGGACAACCGTCAGAACTCCGGTCCCGACGAACGCGTACGTCGCCACTGTGATCCCTTCCGTCGCGACGGCGGTGACGAGTCTGCCGAACCACCAATTATTGGGGGTCTGTTCGAGGGGTACTGAAATAAACCAACATACGAACGCAACGAGGAACCAACTGCTCGCTGCAACGGCCACCCTAACGTTTTCGCGTGCCACACCGTGGATACCGGTGTGTTCGGCTGATTCTGTAGTGTGAGCGTGTCTAGAGGTGGCGATTGCAAAGACGTACAACGTTGCCATGAGGATCCCGCCGATTCGCGCGCCCGTGGTCGCAGCTGAGAGAGGGAGTAGCTGACCGACGAGCCCCCAGAACAGCAGGATGCCGGCGACCGGGAAGGTGGACCGGAGCAACATACTGATCGAATTCATTGAATTTAATGAATGCTTTCGACATATATATTTCTACCTCATCGTAAAACCACAGGTCAACGGACCTGTCGAAGCGGTCACGGGGAGAGGTCGACGGTGCGACAGGTCACCGAGCGGTGTCCTGACCTCCTCACTCGATCGTCTCGGGTTCGATGTACACCTTCTGGACCTGCTCGTCGTGGTCCATCAGCGCCAGTTCGATCGCGGTGATGCGCTCGTCGATCGTCTCCGTATCGAGGTCGGGTTCGAACGCGACGTCCGCCGCGACGAGCAGTTCCTCGGCGCCGAAGTAGACGGTCCGGAAGTCGACGACGTCGGTGACCCCGTCCCAGCCGGCGACGATGGCGCGCAGTTCGTCCTCGGCGGGTTCGGGGAGGCTCTCCCCGAGGAGGAGCCGCTTGTTCTCCCACGCGAGCGCGACGGCGAATCCCATGAGCAGGATCCCGATGAGGAGCGCGGCGCCGGCGTCGTAAATCGGGTTCTCGTAAACCCGACTGAGATAGATCCCGAGGAGGGCGATCCCCGCGCCGGCGAGGGCGATCGTGTCCTCGGTGAGCGCGGTGAGCGTCGTCACGTCGCTCGTCTTGTGGAACGCCTCGCGGAAACTCTCCCACCCGTGGGCCGCCATCTGACGGGTGATCCCCTGGTAGGCCTTGTGGAACGCGTACGCCTCGAACGCGATCGCACCTAGCAGGACGGCGTAGTTGACGTACACCGGGTCGAACGTCGTCCCGAGCAGCGAGACCGGTTCGTTCGTGCGGTGGACGCCGCCGTGGGTCAGCGCCTCGTAGCCGTGCGTCGCACTCTCCCAGCCGGCGATCCCGAACAGCATGACGCTGACGAGGAAGCTGTAGAAGAACTGCGCTTTGCCGTGGCCGAACGGGTGGGTTCGGTTCGCCTCCTGCGCCCCGTAGCGGATGCCGACGAGGAGGAAGATTTGATTGCCCGTATCCGAGATCGAGTGGTACGTCTCCGACAGCATCGCGGGACTACCGGTGAGCAGAAAGCCGCCGAACTTGAGGACCGCGATCGCGCCGTTCGCGAACAGCGCGGCGAGTACGACGGAGGTGCTACTGGCCATCGATGGCACCTACGCACACCGTCTTAAAAGAATAGGTGGCTGATAATTCGCGGCGCGTCTTCGACGCCGGTCGTCGGGCGCGGCCGATCGACCGCACACTGTCTTCCGATCGAGCCGGCGACGAAAGTTCGAAAGGATCGTCCCGATCGGGCCCGAATCAGAGGGCATGATCGCGATCTTTTCGGATACGCACAGCGATAGCGGGCACGAACTCGCGGGCGAGGCCCTGACCGCCGCACGAGAGGCCGGCACCGTGATTCACGCGGGGGACTTCACGAGTCCGGCGGCGCTCGACGCCTTTCAGGAGGAGTGCGAACACTTCTACGCCGTCCACGGCAACGCGGACAGCGCCGCGGTGCGCGATCGGCTGCCGACCGAGCGGATCGTCGAGGCCGGCGGGATCCGGTTCGCGGTGACGCACCGACGCGACGGCGGGGACGCGGGGCTGGCGATGTTCGGCCGATCGCGAGGCGCCGACGTCGTCGTCTCCGGGCACACGCACCGGCCGACGATCGTCGAGACCGGCGACGTGGTGCTGTTGAACCCGGGCAGTCACGCCCAGCCACGCGGGAATCGTCCCGGATTCGCGGTGCTCGACGAATCGGCCGACGGCCTCGCGGGCGAGATCCGCGAACCCGACGGCACGCTCGTGGAGTCGTTCGAGGGCCGGTGAGAAACGGCGCTACGCCAGCAACGGCGGCGAACGCGACTGGCAATCCGCGGGCCGCGAGCGACTCGGAGGGCGATACTGCGTCAGCGGGGGACGCGGGCGAAAGGAGGGCGAAGACGGAACCGCGCCGTCTTCGGCCGCGTCCGATTCAGGCGGAACGAAGCGGACGAGGGTGACCGGGTGGCGATCGTCGGGGGGACCGGCCGACGGATCGACCAGCGGGAGTAGGCCGGTGGTCTCGATCGCCAGGCGGGTCGACGATCGAGACGCAATTGAGGATACGAGCCAACACTGGTTATATTCAGCGTAAGGTGAAAAGGCGATTTTAGCCACTGAAATCCCGGCGAGACCGACGTCAGTTTTACCGCGAAAAGACGTCAAGGGGACGGCTCGCGGGACGTTCGTCGGCGATCGAGACTGAACCGGCGCCACCGCGGTTTCGATCCGCCCGATCGACGTCGAAACGATTTTGCGCGCTGACGGTGTACCCGCGTCCTATGCTGGACCTCATCCCCGACGATCCCGTCATCATCGCGGTCGTCCTGATCCTCCTATCGCTGATCTTCTTCTCGTACCTGCTCCTCCGGCGGACGGTCCTCGAGTTCCGCGACGGGATGCGCGGCCGGTAACGGGAGACGCGCAGGAACCGCGAAACGCAGCCGATACCGTGGAGCGATCGGTGACGCGAGTGGGCGAACCGCCGCTCTACACGTCAGTCCGCGCGGCCGAACGCGTCCGCGGCGCGATCGATCGCCCGCTCGACGTCCTCGCGGGAGACGTCGCGGTGGGTACAGAACCGAACCGTCGTCGGCCCCATCGCGGACGCCAGGACGTCGCGATCGCGGAGTCGATCGAGGGCCGTCGTCGACTCGAGGCCGGTTCCCGAGACGTCCGCGAGGACGATGTTCGTCTCCGGCGGCTGGACGTCGAATCCGTCGAGGGTCGCGAGGCCGTCGGCGAGCCGGCGCGCGTTCTCGTGATCGATCGCGAGGTCGTCGACGTTCTCGAGCGCCCGCAGGCCCGGCGCGGCGACGATGCCGGCCTGGCGCATGCCGCCGCCGAACAGCTTGCGCGTCCGGCGAGCCGCTTCGACGAACTCGGCCGACCCGGCGAGCATCGAGCCGATCGGGGCACCCAGTCCCTTCGAGAGGCAGAACATGACCGAGTCAACGGGGTCGGCGAGTTCGGTCGCGGGAACGTCGAGCGCCGTCGCCGCGTTGAACAGCCGCGCCCCGTCGAGGTGGACCGGTACATCCCGATCGTGCGCGGCGTCGGCCGCCGCGGCGATCGCGTCGGGGGCGATCGCGAGGCCGCCGCGGGTGTTGTGCGTGTTCTCGAGACAGAGCAGTCCCGTTCCGGGTCGGTGGAGGTCCTCGACGACGGAGTTCGACTCGATCTGTTCGGGCGTCGGGACGCCGCGATCGGCATCGAGCGTCCGGACCTGCAGACCGGCGTGCTGGGCGAAGCCGCCGAGTTCGTACTTCACGACGTGGCTCTTGCGATCGGCGAGCACCTCCTGGCCGCGATCGGCGTGGACCCGCGCCGCGATCTGGTTGCCCATCGTTCCGCTGGGGACGTACAGCGCCGCCTCCGCGCCGACGGCCTCGGCCGCGCGGGCTTCGAGTTCGTTCACCGTTGGATCCTCGCCGTAGACGTCGTCGCCGACCTCGGCCGCGGCCGCGGCCTCGCGCATCGCCTCGTCGGGTGTCGTAACGGTATCCGATCGCAGATCGATCATGACCGAGGGTCGTCCGGAACCCCCCTAACGGTGTCGCTCTCGGACGCGGGCGCGATAGCCAGTGCCGACCGATCGACCGAAGCGTACAACCCGTACCGTCTTGATTGCTGACGTATGGTCCCCGATAGAACACCCATCGACCCGGGTTCTGGCGGGAATTCGCCGCCACCCGGCGATCCGAACGACCATCCGACAGACGGCGGTGACTCGAACGATCCGCGCCCGCACTCGTTCCCGTGGCACGTCTCGCGCGTCCTCGATCGGATCGACGCGATCCTTCCGTTCGCACTGGTTCCGCTGTTGACCTCACTATCGCAGATCGCGAGCGTCCGGCGGGCGCTCGATCCCGCGGGGGGCATCTCGGTCAACTTCAAGTTCGTCTTCCCGTCGCCGTTTCTCGATCTGTGGACGCTCGTCGATCCGCCCGCGCGAGTCGATCGACACGCTATCGGCAGCGGATCCTCACCGAGGGACGATCCGTTCGCCGATCCGACGGTCCCGACCGGATCGGCGGATGCGACCGGTCCCGGCGGCACCGACCTGACCGTCGACACGCCGCTGTACGGAGTCGGAATCCCGATCGAGGACGTCGGCGTCGCTACCGGCGTCTGGATCGCGATCGCGCTGCTGGCCTACGCCGCGATCGCGGCGGTTCTCGCGGCCGTCTACGTCGGCGGCCTCGATCGGCGACTCCGGGGCGAGTCGGTCGCGGCGGCGGCCTGCGTCCGCGAATACGCGCCGCGCTTTTTCCTGTACGGACTCGTCACTTTCGGCGGCGTGTTGGTACTCGTACCGTTCGCGATGCTCTCGCCGATCGTGATCCTCCTCGCGCTGCCGGCGCTTGTCGTGCTGGGCTATCTCTTCTACGCCGCGCCGTTCCTGTTCATCGTCGCGGACGCACCCTTCCTCGACGCGTTCCGCCGATCGTACGGGTTCGCGATCCGCGGCGGCGCCTACCTCGGATTCGCGCTCTGGCACGTCGTCGTCGCGGTCGTGAGTTCGATCGTCCTCTCGCTGCTCGTCAGCGTCGGCCCCGTCGGCTTCCCGTTCGCACTGCTGCTCGCGGTACCGCTATCGCTCGTGCTAACCGCTGCGGCGGTGTCGTTCGTCCGGGAGTTATCGAACGCGAAGACGAAAGGGGACCGCCGACGAACGCGACCCTAACGTGACGAGCACACGCGTACGGCTGGCTCTCACCGGCCTCCGACTCGGCGCGATCGCCCTGGTCGTGAGCGGGTTCGTCGGGTGGGCAACCGGCGACGCGGCGTCTTTTTCGCTCGACTCGCCGTTCACGATCGCGTTTCTCGCGGGCGTCGGCTGTGCGATCGCGTCGATCTACCTCGGGATCTTCCTGACGAACCGCGACGAGACCTGAACGCACGATCGATCAGGTACCGTTTCGATTCGAAAACCGTATCCCGACGGTCCGGGTAGGTGTGGCACATGGACCCGCGCATCCGCGAACACGCCGAAATCATCGCGAATCACTCCGTCGACCTGCAGGAGGGTGACGATGTCGTCATCGACGCCCACCCGGTCGCGGAGGACCTCGTCGTCGCCCTTCACGAGGTGGTCGGCGATCGAGGGGCGAACCCGCTTACGACGAGTCAGCGGACGGGAGAACGACAGCGGCGAGCGTACCTCCGGGCCGGAGACGACGACTACGAGACGCCGGAGCACGAACTCGCGCTCATCCGGAACACGGACGTCTACATCGCCATCCGAGCGACCGACAACGTCACCCAGACCAGCGACGTCGCGCCCGAAACGCAGGCGGCGTACCGACAGGCTCAGCGACCGATCTTGGAGGAGCGGCTCTCGAAGCGCTGGTGTCTCACCCAGTTCCCCGCGCCCGCGAACGCCCAGCTCGCGGAGCTGTCGACCGAGGGCTACGAGAACTTCGTCTGGGACGCCATCAACAAGGACTGGGAGGCCCAGCGCGAGCACCAGGCGAACATGGTCGAATTCATGGACCCCGCCGACGAGATCCGGATCAAGAGCGGCGACACGACCGACGTGACGATGTCGATCGACGGGAACCCGACGCTCAACGATCACGGCGAGCACAACCTCCCCGGCGGCGAGGTCTTCACCGCGCCCCGGCCGGATAGCGTCGAGGGCGAGGTGCTGTTCGACATGCCGCTGTACCACCAGGGCCGGGAGATCACGGACGCCTACCTCGAGTTCGAGGGCGGCGAGGTCGTCCAGCACTCGGCGGCGAAGAACGAGGCCGTCCTGACGGAAGTACTCAACACCGACGACGGCGCCCGCCGCCTCGGCGAACTCGGCATCGGCATGAACCGCGACATCGATCGATTCACCTACAACATGCTGTTCGACGAGAAGATGGGCGATACGGTCCACATGGCCGTTGGCCGCGCCTACGATGAGACCGTCGGCGAGGGCAACGAGGCCAACGACTCCGCCGTCCACGTGGACATGATCGTCGACATGAGCGAAGAGTCGGTCATCGAGATTGACGGGGAAGTGGTCCAGCGCAACGGAACCTTCGTCTTCGAAGACGACGAGCTCTGAACGCGGCGAAGATCTCGATTCGAAACGACGAGCGACGCGAGCCGTAGACGGTTTCGAAGGATAGCGGTCGTTCGGGACGGCCCGATCGGACGTCGATTGGATTAATGGCGTCGGCACCGAAACCTGCAGTATGACCGTTCTTGTTGCGTACGACGGCTCCAAACCCGCCCGGACGGCGGCCGAATACGCGTTCACCGAATACCCCGACGAGGAAATTGTCCTGCTCCGGGTCATCGAGGCGGCCGACGGATTCACCGACGCGGGGATCGAGATCGTCCGAGACTTCTTCGCGGAGCGAAAGGCCGAAGCGTCGGCAGAAATGCGAGCGGACGTCGAGGAACTCGTCGACGCGGACGAACCGGAGTTCCGGACAGAGATCGCGATCGGGAAGCCCGCTCACGAGGTCGTTCGATTCGCCGACGAGCACGACGTCGATCACATCGTCGTCGGCAACCACGGCCGATCGGGCGTCTCCCGCGTGCTGCTCGGGAGCGTGGCCGAGAAGATCGTCCGTCGGGCTCCCGTTCCGGTCACCGTCGTTCGGTAACGCCGAGCCGCCCTGCCCGTGGGATGCGGGAACGACGAAGTGCGCGTTCTCGCGATCGGTCCGTAGTCGGCGCTCACCTGCGAGGCCGTCGAGTAAAACGAGAGCCCCTCGAGACCGTCGTTCGAGGTCACCTCCGCGACGGCCGCCAGGTCGCCGGTCACGGAACGGTGGCGGCGATACCGATCGGTGCCGATCAAACTGATCCACGGTTCGGCCGTCGGACGTACGTCGTCCGCGGCGACTCGGCGGTCCATCGAATCGAAAGTGAAAGAGAACTGTGTCCGACCCCCTGCCTCATTCGGTAATCGTATCGTTGACGAATGGTCAAGCCGATCCGAGGATCGGCTTGACGGTGGTAGGTGGGTGTACGCGGTCGGCAGCGGGGATGGCGATATCGACTGTGCCCCCAACCAATCCCCTTCGTGATGCCGTCGAACGGCTCTGCCGACGGGAAATTGTTCTCCGTCAAACAGTATTAAACTAACGGTCCCCGAGAGAATGACCCGATCGACGACGGCGGCGATCACCGTCGCGTGCCGCACGTACCGATAGGATTTGGAAACGGTCTGATTACTGAACGGGACGTTCGTTCCAGTACGATGGAATCATCACTCGCCGGAGAGCGGGTCGCCGCGCGGTGTGAAAACTGCGGGAATATTTTCGTCTCCGAGATCTGTCCCGACGGCTCGATTCGGCCGATCGGGACGAAACAGGCCTGCAGCTGCGGGAACGGTGACTTTCGGCCGATCGAACGAGAGCTCTCTGAGACGTAGGTCGGTGCGTGCGGGTTCTGGTCCGGGTTCGGCCGATCGCCTTCGCGGTCGCGCCTCGGAGGGAGCGGTCCAGATCGGCGCGCTACCGAAGGTGACCCGCCAGTCCTCCGGGAAGCGGCGATGAGCCGCTACGATCGCCGATCGTTTCACTCGTGCAACGGCGTGATGAAACCCATAGTGAATTACCGTCCGACGCTGGGAACGGACGTGTCCGAGATCACCAGGCGATCGCTGATTACCGGTAGTACCGCACTCGTAACGTGTAGCGCGCTCTCGTCGGCCGGTCCGGCGGGCGCGGCTGACGACCCCGACGCGACTCTCGACGAGGTTCGAGCACCCGACGCGACGCACGTCGATCACGGAATCGCGTCCTTCAGGGCCTCCGTGACGAACACCGGCGACGAACCCACCTCCGTGCCGGTTACGCTCCAGATCGCGTACTTCGACGACGTCATCGGGACGCTGGATCTCGATCCCGGCGAAACCGGTCGCGCGTACGAGTCGTTCGATCCCAGGAGCTTCGGCCCGGGAGAGCACGACTGGACCGTCGCCGTCGCCGGCGAAACCGAGACGGGAACGCTGACCGTCGACGCCGAAAACGACTACGAGGACAGAGACGAGGGGTACTTCCTCAACGTCCACAGCTGGAACGACGACGAGGAGTCAGTTATCCACGTCGAGGATCCCCAGGAGACGGTGAAACTCGCGTTCGACATGACCGTGCTCAACTACCACTACGACCCCGTCGAGACGGAGTTGCGCTTCGAGATCGACGACGAGACCCAACAGATCCCGCTCGAGTTCGAGCCGCGCGAATCCAAGCACGTCGATCCCACGGTGGAGCTGGGGGTCGGTCGCTATGAGTGGTCGGCCACCATCGGCGACCAGACCGAGTCGTCGCAACTTCGAATCGTCCCCGAGGAGTCGGACTGCTAGGCTCGGCGCGGTTGCGAAGCCGATCGGTTCCGGCTCCGATCGGACTGCGTCGACCCGAACGCGCTTCGGACCACCGCGCTGAGGAACTCGATCGCGGCACATTTTCGGCGAGTCGTCCGAGCAGCATTCTCCGCACCAGGCTTCGACCCGGCACGATGGGAGTTACTCCTCACGTCCGTTTTCCGTGAGACTTCGTCTCACGACGTTCCGCTCACAGGTTCGCGAAATCGTCGCAAAATCACGGGTACAATGGATTCGAACCACGGCCACAGCAAACTGCTCCCTGATCCGAACCCCATCTCATTGTGATGCTGTCGCTCACGAACTGTTCGCAACAGCAAGCGGGCACGATGGGGATCGGATGATGCCGCGGTCTGCGGCCCACTTAGTGGCGTTCATGGATTTCATAGGTCAGGAAGGTAATCGCTGCGCTGTTCGGCCTGTTCTCGGACTGAACGGCGGTCGTAATGCCGATCGAGGATATCCTCGCTCGCGTTGAGGCGGTCTTGTACGATCTGACGCGGAACATCCTCTCGCCGATAGTAGGTCACACGACCACTGCGGAGGTCGTGAGGTGACCGCGACGATGGGCACTTACTCGCGTGGTCGAGATGGGCGGCGTCGCACTCGTCAAGGTCGCGATCGTGGGGACACGGCTCACCTCGCCAGCAGGGTCGTGTGACGCGGTAGAGCGTCTTTCGCAGAGTATTCCCAGCGGGACGACCGTACTCCGTCGTGAGTAGCGGTTTCCGGCCGTGCTCGTCCGTTACGTCGGGACGGTGGTACTCGATATAGTCCTCAATGTACCGGGCTGCTTTCTCGCTAATTCGGTTCCATCGGGTCCCTTTTCTTGGTTCTTGAGCGGCGTTCCGGTCTCTGGTCGGTGGACGAAGTGAATGGCAGGGCCGGAAACACGCGGGTGCGATCCGTCGAGGTCAAGATCTCGAAGATCGAGCCCACGGACCGCACCAGTTCGCGCGCCTGTTCGCCAGAGCAGCATCACGACAATATGGTCACGAGAAGCCGGTTGAGCGCGTTCGAGATATTCCAGGATCGTCACCGCTCGATCGGGTTTCAGCGTCGAATCTGACACGTCTTCGCCGTTTTTCATCGTCGGCAGCGTGACCTGTTCGTACAGCTCTGGAGGCACGGCGTCGATGTTCGCCGCGAAGCGCAGAAATCGGCGGAGCGTCGCGAGTTGACCCTTCAGAGTGACCAGTTTAACCGGTTCTCGATCGTCACCAGCCCCCTCGCGTCGCCAGATTCGGTACTTGTAGATGTCCCGGCCAGAGAGTTCGTTTAGATCATCAATTCCGTGCTCGTCACAGAATTGCACGAACGCGCGCAGCCGGTGTTTCGCGCTCCTGCGTGTCGACTCCGCGTGCTCGTCGCGCATCGCGTCGTGATACATCTCGATCGCGTCGTGGGGCGCGATCGGCTCGAGACCGCTCATCGGCCCACCTCGCGAATTTCTAATTGATTACAGTATCCGGTACGCTTACCGTGGTGGCGTGTTTGGTGTGTCATGGTCTCACGGTTGTGGGACCGCGGACTCGCCGCGCGCGCCACTACGTGGAACTGGGGGCACGCGCGGTCGTTGTCCGTCGGTGATTCGTAACGAGTGAATCCCGCCCTCTTAGTCGCTGGAGTGTCGTTTCCGAAAGTTCTGCAAACACGTATCGAGGACTGAAGCCCTCTCCGATGCGTTTTGAATACTTTCGGCTATTTCCGATACAATTCCGATACTCGATCGTCGCGGCCATGGGCTGTGGGCCACAGGTCGATCGGGGACTTTTCCCCTGTAGCATCGAGCGATTGCATGCTTCCGTACTCACTTACGGAAGCCAGCGGGCCGGTGCCCCAAACACCGGGTCCGCGGTTCTGACGAGGACCCGACCGGGCAGCGGCGGGTCCGTCTGGCTTCCGTTGCGCTCACCCAGGAACGGGGGGTACTTCAAATTAGTGCATCAAACAATGCACTACAGGTGCTCAAACGCTGCACAAATACCATCGTACCGGTCGTTCTAACACGGTGTTCCGTGTCTTGAAAAGCGAATGCGACGGCCACGGGTGGACTGGATGACGCGAGCCGACGATGCGATTCTTGAGTTTCTTCTGAACGAAGGTAACGAACCGATCGTGGCGAACCCGTCCACTGTCGAGGCAAACATCGATTACAAAATTTCCCACGTTCGTCGTCGTCTCCGAGCGTTACAGGACGGCGGGCTGGTCGAGTACTACGACGAAGATCGCGGACTGTACCAGATTTCCGATCAGGGACGGGCCTATCTCAGTGGGGAACTCGACGCTGACGACCTCGAGTAAGGTGGAATCGCTTCTCTGCCGATCGGATCTGTTACCAGTTACGTCTCAAACATAACCCAACCGTGGTCAGCGAGTTGTCAAACAGTTAGGGATGATCGTGTATGCGGTGCTCACGCCGATTGACAGCGTCACCGTGATCCCGAAATGTGTTTATCGATGAATGGTTGAACTTCTGCACGTCGATCGCACCGCACCCGGACGAATCCCGAATCGAAGAGAACCGGGACCGATGACGATCGCGCTTGAGGTCGACGTCGTTACGACTCGGTGCCGATCATGTTCGCGAGGTGAGTTCGCGCCGGAGACGGATCGGTCCTGTTGGCTCGCCCGCGGGACGATCGCGGCGTCCGTCGACGGCGCCGGCCGATCGCAGTTGATTCTCAGTGGGGCGTCAGTGATCAATCGCGCTGACGGCTAAGTCAACTGACTATTTAGGCCAAATTAATAAGATTTAAAATATTTCAGAAAAGAATAAAAGGCTCCAGTTTATTTATGGATTCCAGTTCCCAACGGTACCTGTACTTCCGTCGTATTTTGTGACGACTGTAATACTGGCGTCGTCATCACAGACCGCAGTACCACCTACTGAAAGCGGATTACTGCTATTAACGGTAGTACCACTACTATCTTCACAATTATTCCCGTCTTGGATCCAGACCTCCCCATTATCGGTCCGCTGGTCTTGGATGAAGGTAACTGTCACTTCACCAGTACCAGTCGACGACGGTTCGTGGTCAAACTGAATACCGGCCGCAGGTCCAGCGCTCTGGCTCTGTCCGAGATCGAGCACGAACGCTGCGATCACGGCCGCGAGGATCACGGTGATGGCCACCATAAGTATCACACCAATGACTGGTGACACTGCCCGTTCCTTTTTGGAGTTTGTCTGGTCGCTATTATCTATCCCTTTCATGGGTTCCAGTTGCCAACAGTTCCCTCCGTGCCATCATACGTTGCAGTGACCGTAATTGGTGTACTAGTATCGCTGCACGTAGTGGTTCCACCGACACTTAGGGGAGTACCAGTGGTAGAGGTATCTCCATCACAGTGCACTGTGACATCGCCGTCAACACGATCTTCTTGGATATACGTAACCGTCACCGAGGAACCAGAGGAATCTTCATCGAATTGGATACCTGCAGACGGACCAACACTTTGGCTCTGTCCGAGATCAAGCACGAATGCCGCGATCACGGCCGCGAGAATCACAGTGATTGCTACCATTAATATGACACCTATGACAGGTGACACTGCCCGTTCTTCCTCGTTTCCGATCAACCGCTTGCCGATTGTGTCTAGCATGATTTCTCATAGCACCGCTGAACGGTAGGAAAGCTTATACCCAGGACTATGGTACGCCCGAGATGCGCGGGAATGGGGGCTTCCACACCATCCCAGCGCAATCTTCCTGCCGTCCTGCATTTTGGTGCTGATAGCAACCAGTTCCCTGGGGGGATATATACTTAGGGGATCGTGAATGTCTCGAGATCTGAAAAGGCTTTCAAAAGTGATAATCAGCGTTGTATAGAAGAGTTACAGTACCCCCTTGAAGCGCCGCAGTCTTGCGATTTCAAACTGACCAACACGGTGTAATAACCGTTATGGCCGATCGGTTCCACCCTCGAATGATGACTGATCGCGTCCCGATCAGCGAGCGCGCGCTCGCCGCGACGTTTGACGGCGGGGCCTATCCCCACGCGTGGGAGGTGGTCGAACAGTACCGCCGTGCAACTGACTACGCGCGCAAGAACGACTGCAAGTCCGGTGCGACAGCCTCGGCGCTCGACCTGCCGCGATCGCGACTCCGGACCTGGATCGACGACGGTGGGGCGCCCGATGCCGTCCGGGCGATCGAGATCGCCCGTGATCGCGGCTGGCTGGATTCCGAGTTCGGCGATCCGGAATTCGCCGGCCTGAACGCACTCGTCGCGAACGTCTTCTCGGGTGGATCGATCGCAGCAGAGAATTACGCGCCCTCGTTCGCGATCAATCACCACGGCGAGGAATCGCATCTGTTCGACGCGCTCGAGCTGGCTGACGTCGACTATCGGATTGAAGCCGATCGCCACCGCCGAGCGGATGAGGCCCGGCCGAGTACCGACGGGACTGTCCTGGGGCGCGTGCTTGCTGCACTCGGAGCGCCGGTCGGGTCGAAAACCTCGCAGCGCCTGTCACTACCCGATTATCTCGACGACGCGCCGGCCGACGTCCGGGAGACGTTCGTCTATAGCTACCTCGAAAATCGCGCGGCTGAACACGACGAGAAGGCTACGCTCACGATCCAAGAGCAACGAAATCAGGAGTATCTCTCAGAGTTGGGAGCGTTGATCGAAGATGTCGCTGGCGATCGCGTCACGATCGGTGAGCAGCATATCACGATCTCCGCGGATGCCGCTCGGAACCTTGGCACGGTTCGATAATCGTCACGTCTCGATCTCCTCGATGCGTTCGAGCGTCCATTCACCGTCGCCGACGTGACGGATGTGAACGTGGTGTTCTTCTTTGAGTTCGCCGTTCTCGTCGAGCAGCCCCTCAACGCGGAGATCGTCTTTCGGGAGCGTGATCCCGAACGAATTCTTGTCTAATCGGCGGATTTTGTTTAACGCCATGCGCTGGGCGGCAACCCGCCTTGGTATAAATGTTGGTGACTATCGGCATTACCAAGGCATCACCTAGTTTTTACTGACATTTTTGCGCGGACGCGTGCGACGGCCGCCGTTGCACTATGGCAACGAACGAAATCGACCCAATCGACTACGCGGGAATCGTGGCATACCCAATTTTCGCCGGAATGATCTTCGGCGTCTGGACGTTCGCCCTGGACCTGTTCGGCGGGTTCAGCTTCACTGATCCGCTATGGACGGGCGCGGGCGGTCTGGAGATCTCGATCGCGCTGATCGGCGCGATCGCGGCGATCGGCTGGATCGTCGCGACGAACGAGATCGACGGCTCGGACTACGAGCAGTACGAGTACGGTGTGATCATCTTCGCGTTCCTGAGCGTGCCACTGTACGAGTTCGTCCCGGCGTTCCAGCAACTCGTTGGCGCCCATGACATCATCGCGCTGGTGCTATTCCTGCTCGTCTCGGGAGCGTCTGCCTACATCGCGTGGACGGAGTGATCTCAATGACGAGAACCTACAAACTGCTGGTTTCGCCGCAGACAGCGTACATACTTCTCGTTTCCTGGGTGACGCTGATTCTGATCTTGGGGGTCGGCATGGCCGCGGTCGCGAGTGCGGACAACGCCGGCGACGAGCTCGCGAACGAGACAGTCCTGCTGAGCAACGACACGGCGCCGATCGCGGTCGGAGTCGAGTGGAGCGAATCGCTCACCGACGCGGCGAACGAGACCGCTGACATGACGTTCTATAACGCGACCGAGTACGATGACGACCCAGCAAACGCGACAGCCGTCCTATCGGACAGTATCGCCGCTGACGTCGGGAATACGACCGAGAATGAGTACAACGCAACCAACAGCGCGCTCGAGTTTGGCGAGGAGTACCACGTCGTGCTCGAGGGCACCGACAGCGAGATCGCCGACGCCTGGATCGAGGAGGGCGGTGGCGCGCTGTTCGCCGGGTCGGGCGGCGCGGCCGCCGGCGTCGGCATCCTGGCGATCGTCGGAGTGCTCGGCATGTTCGTCTACATGGGGAGGGATTCATGAGTAGTTCGGCGGCAGTCTCGCCGCCGGACGCCGACGGCGGCATCTCGATCGAGGACGACGAACATCCGGCCCATGCCCATGGCGACGGCGACGTCTACGAGCACGGTCAGACGCTGATCGGCCGGCGTGACCTGCTGCGGAGATCGGCGGTCGCCGGCGGCGCGATCGCGGCCGCGATCGTCATCGTCGGTCATGACGGGAAGGACCTGCATCCAGCAGTTCGAGAGTTGTGTCTCGTCCTACAGAAGAAGGACAAGAAGATCGCCCGGTTCTACGAGTCGATCAACAACCGGAAGCCAAAGCAGCCAATCACACCGGAGATCACCGGCTGGCCGGACTCGATGTGGAAACCCAACGACAAGGACCCGGCGCCGTGGAGTTGGGCCGACGGTTCCGACGACGGTTCTGCCGAGAATGGTGAGCACATCGCCCGAGAAGACGCTTTCCGGGAGTTGGCGATCTGGACCGTGATCCACGAGCGGACGAGGGAACTGGGAGACGATGAGGATCGACTCTCGTTCGACAAAATCTCCCAGAAACGTCTTGACGGCGCGTATTCCGGCGAATGGTGTCGTCGACGGTGGAAGGAGTACGAGGGCGGCGAGCACGGGAACGTAGTTGCCGGAGTACAGCAGGCCATCGCATGACGGCGTGGACCTCCAACGATCCCACCAACACCAACCCCCACCCGTAGCCCATAGCGACGCTTCCTGCGGTCGCGTCTTTGACGCTATGGGCGATGTTAGCAGTCGTAAAACTGGTCCGGGAAAATATATATCACACGCGAGAGGAATCCAATGAACCGATCAAAGAAAGCGAATAAATACGGTACAGCCGTCGAGAAGAAGGTATTCAGCAAGTACGGAATCGTTCCGGCCCGTTCGTCATGGTGTGACGCCGAGTTTCGAACGACCGGCACACCGATCGAGATCAAATCGGCAATGCTCAGGCGTTCGAACGGCCAGCCGGGGAATTTCAAGCTCTATGAACAGTATCACCGACGTCTCCGGCGGAACGACGGCTATTACATTTTCGCCGTCTACCGTCCCTACGGTCGCGGAACTCGAGTGCTGAAAACAAAGTTAGTTCATTCGAGTCGGGTTCCACGTCTCAGCTGGCATGGCGGCGGCGAGCACCGTGACACCCGACAGGCGAAGCTCGCGATTGCAGATATTTTCTGATTCTCTATTGAATTTTCACGATTTCTAGTAGCTTTCCGCAGCCGTGCTGAATACATAGCGCGAATGTGGCACGGAGTGAGGAACGACCAACGCGGAAGGTCGAACGCTCAATACATGAGACGAACATCGCCCGGGTTATCCTCGGCCAGCAGAATCTCGATTCCCTCACTCATCTACGAACCACTACCTATGCGGATTTGCTCGCTTTCTTCTCGGGAACTGTGAATGAGAAAGTCGACCCCTCACCGAGTTCCGACTCAACCCAAATGCGGCCATTGTGAATATCAACGATCCGTTGGCAGAGTGCGAGGCCAATACCAGTGCCGGCATACTCGTCAGTGGTGTGGAGGCGGTTGAACACCTCAAAGATCTCCTCAGCCTTTTCCGAATCGATCCCGATTCCGTTATCCTGGACCGACAGCACCCATTCATCGTTTTGCTTCTCAGCGGTGACGTGAATATGCGGCGGCTCATCACCAGCGTACGTAATAGCGTTATCGAGCAGATTTTGGAACAGCTGCACCAGTTGCTGCTCGTCGCCTATGACCGTGGGCAGTGAATCCGAGGTAATCTCGGCGCTGCTCTCTTCGATGGCGATTTGAAGATTATCCGTCGCCTGGGCGAGCACGTCATTACAGTCCACGGGTTCGAATTCTTTGTCACTCGTGTTGAGCCGTGAATACTGCAGCAACGCATCGATCATCTCGCGCATCCGGTCGGCACCATCGACGGCGAACTCGATGTACTCCTGTGCGTCGGCATCGAGATCGTCGGCATATCGGTGTTCGAGCAGTTGGACATAACTCGACACCATCCGTAACGGCTCCTGGAGATCGTGGGAGGCGGCGTAGGCGAACCGTTTCAATTCGGCGTTCGAGCGTTCTAGTTGTGCGTTAGTTTGTTCGAGTTCCTGCTGGCGATGCTTGCGCTCGGTAATGTCGCTCGCCATACCAATCCATTCCTCAATGTCACTGTCCTCATTCAACATTGGTACCGCACGCGTGAATGACCAGCCCAGGCTGCCATCGGCCTGCTCCACCCGGTGTTCAATCTCGAACGTGCTCTTGGTCCGGACGGCTTCGTTGACGGCCTCCATGACGCGCTCCTGGTCGTCCGGGTGAATGTATTTGTCAAGCCAGTCGCTGGTCGGTTCGTTTGTGTCGGCGAGGAAGCCGTGGGCTTCGAGGTGTTGCATTTTGTTCCAATCGGGGCCCATGCGAAACACGGCTTCCGAACTCGCGGTGACCAACGCTCGGAATCGCTCCTCGCTTTCGCGCGCCGTTTCATACAGACGAGCATTATCAATGGCTACGGCCGCTTGGGCAGCAATCCCGGTGATGATGTTTTCATCCTTCTCGGTGAAGATGCTCCGCTCCGAATGGCCGAAGAAAAGGCCGCCGTGTACTTCACCGGAGTTCGAGATTACAGGAACCGCCAGGTAACTGCATACGGGCAGATGGCCTTCGGGCATCCCATCGTAGGGCGCGTTTTTACCGTACCGCGGATCTTTGGTGATGTCGTCCGAACGGACGACCCCCTCGCCGTGAAAGGTCGGGCCGAAGACCTCCGTATTGCGCGGCATCGGGAAGTCTTCGAATGCCTCATCAGGAACACCTGAGAGGGTATAGAGCGTGTAGGATTCGCCCTGGTCATCGATGACGTTATAGAAGAAAGCACCAAACTCCGCGCCGGTTATTTCCGTACCGGCGTCTGTAACCTCCTGCACCAGATTCTCGAGGTCGAGTTCGGCGGCCAATGAGTTGCCCGCCTGGTTGATCGTTTCGAGGGTGTGGGTTTGTTCGCGCAGCGCCTCCGCGGCCTGCCTGCGTTCAAGTTCATACTCCACCCACTTCCCCATCAGGTGGTGGAACGTGCGTTCGGCCTCTGAGAACTCCTCCTTTCGTGGTTCGTTCGAGACGAAGAAGAACGTCCGATCGACGTCACCATCGACTTCGAGTTGGGTTCCGAGGTATGCCTGGACGCCGAAGCGCTCGTAGCACAGTTTCCCCTCGAACCCCTCGCTTACAGGGTCGGTGACGGCAGCGGTTTCTCCGTCGTCCGCCACCAATCGGCAGTAGGTTTCGGAGAGCGGATACTGCTCGCCCGGGACGAGGTGGTCATGGTCCCCGCGTATGGTCTCCACCTCGAACAGATCGGCCGTCGGATCGATGCGGGCGATCCCGCCGTATTCGAGGCCGAACCGCTCGCAGCCGAGCTCAAGTACCGCTTGGAGTTTGTCGTCGAACGGCCGGTCGGAATCGGCCACAATCTCGTACAATCTCTGTTGGGCCTGCTCGTGTTCCTTGCGCTCGCTGATGTCGCGGATCGTCGCGAGCATGACCGGGCGGTCATCGACCTCGATTTGGGACGCCGAGATCTCAGTCGGAATCCGGCCCCGATCCCTGCTGCGGCAGGTGAGTTCGTCTGTCCAGCCGATCCCATCTTCGAACACCTCGTCAACGAACGTACTGAATCTGTCGAGTTCGTCGGGATACAAGTCGGAGGGGCCGCGCGACAGCAACTCGTCTCGTGCGTATCCAAGCATCTTGGATGCGGCCGGATTTGCAGCGAGGATTTCGTCCGCGTCGGAGTCAACGATGAGGGTGGCGTCGTGGTTGCTCTCGAAGACCTGCTTGAAGTGTTCTTTCGATTGCTGGAGTTCCGTCTTCGCCTCGGTCTGCTCGCGCAGCTTCCCCATCATCCGATCAACCTTGTCGGCTGGCTGCTCGGGGCCGAAGAACTCCTTGGGTGGGGTGTAGTAGACGTTGTGAGAGACCATGTTGTCGTGGATGAGGTGCGGGTGGGCCTCGATGACGTCTTCGAGCATCTCGGGTGGGAACCGCTCGCGATTATACTGACACATGACGGTGTAGTCCTCGTTCTGGAACAGAGAGTTGAGGGCCGCTTCGTACTCGACCAGTTGATCAGGGCTCGTATCCTCGTCCAGCGCCCACGTCATCTCGGTGGCTGCCCTGATTCCCGTGTAGCCGTCCTCGTCTGTTGCCTCCGTTAGGGAGTCCTCCCAGAACTCCAGTATCGCATCCTGATTGAACGTGCCGGTCCTGTGGTACGTGTCCGCCTCCGTGTGGACGGAAAGCGCACCCGAGTCAAGGGCACCGTCCACGTCAATGCCGCGGGCCCGCATCGCTTCCAGTACTTCTGCTTTCGAGTTGTCATCCGCGATGTACAGGCATCGCTTGCCCTGCTCAAGCCCTTGGTGGATGAACGGGATGACGGCCGCGAACTGCTCGTCTCGGTTCTTATATATGAGTGCAAAATGGTCGTTGGCGTGGTCGTGACCATCGAGGGATTCGACCGGGCCGCGAAACTCAGGACTCTGACGCAATGCCTCGAGGCCGCTTTCGAGACCCGGCGTCCCCGGTTGGTCACTGCGTTCGCCCTGTTGACTCATTGGCAAACGGTAGTTGGGTGGCACGGTTAAATGTAGTCTTCATCTGTACGTGGGTGATCCGCCCTCCTACTCCCACCGTTTGGAGTTAGCGCTCGGTAGATATGCATATCTACGGAACGGCTGGTTCAGTAGGGCGGGCATGAAACAAACGAGATCGTCGTGCTGAACTCATCCTCTGCATTCAGCAGCGTCCATCTATCAATTTCGAAGGGATCGGCAGAGCAAAGCCGCACAGAGATTTTCCCGCCAGTCACATCTCTCCTTTCGTCTGAACGGCTACCTCAGTCTCAACGTCAAAACTGACAGCTTTCGTGCTCAGTGTCTCGGCGATCTCCCGGCGCTGCTTGAGCGTCAGATCGTCGCGCTCCAAAACACGTCGAGCCGCGGCTACGAGCGTATCGACGTCGTTGCACGCGAAGGCGATCGCGCCGACGAACCCAACCTCGGTACCGCCGCCGGGAGTCTTCCAGGTCAGCTCTGCCTGCCGGAGAACCGCCGGATCGTTACCCGACTTCGACCACTTCTCGAGGGCTTCCGCCGCGATCGTCGCGACGTTCTCGAAGCTCCCGTACTTCAGCTTCGAGAGAATCGTGTCGACGCGGAGCCGCTTCGGATCGCCGCCCTGGTCGAACTCGATCTCGGCACCGTTCTCTGCAAGCCACTGCTGGAACGGCGAGAGTTCGGCGACGTGATCAGCCAACCCCATCACGTGCTGAATGCGATCGGCGAAGCTCTCGATCGCGTCCCCACTGGCCTTCGGACTCTCGAGTTCCGACGTCCGCGAACTCATAGCGGCCCCTCCCGCGCGTTACGGACGTCGCGCGTACAGTCCGTGAAGAGCCGGCGAAGGCCGGTGATTCGATCGCCGTAGCGCTCGCACTCGTCGGATTCGACGAGACGGCTCATCGGTCACCCCTCTCGCATCTCGTGGAGTTCTCAAAATTTGAAGGAGAATGCTCAGAGCCCGGCTGTAGTTGTCGCTGGAAGAGCGATGACAGTGTTTGGACGACAGCAGAACACTTTTGCAATAAATGTGAGAATTGATTATCATGTCCGCCGATGCAGTTCGAATCGACGTACCCATTATTCACACCTCGGTTGTCGTGTATCTCGCCGTCTTCAGCGTCGGATACGCTCTTTTTGTTTCGAATACGGTATTGGGCGTCCCGGTGATCTGGCTCGGCTTGGGACTGTACGTAACTTATCTGCTCTACAGGGTCGTGCTGGCAGTTGAACGAATTGCATACGAGTCCTGACCGTTCAGTACCGGCCGCGGCGTTACCGCCGTCGGTCTGGATCTCTCGCTCTTGTCTCTCGATCGCACGACGAACCTGCTCGTCGGTTACCTGGTGGGCTGGATGGGCAATCTTCGTCCGAGTCGCGACGTCGTACAGCCGGTTCGCCGGCACGAACTCAAACATCCGATTCACCCCCGTGGCGACCGGGCGACGTCTCCGGGTCCGGGCTGGCGATGTCTTTCCCCGCCGCGGAGCCGCGGCTCAGTCGAGCGTACGAATCACACTCGCCGCAGCGATGGGCCCGGTCGCGATCGTCACCGAAGACCCGGCGGAACCGATCGGTGACGTGGGCACCACAGTGGAGACACGTCGATCGATCCGTCGGCGTCCAGAGACCGGTACTCAAGCCGACCACCTCGCGATGCAACCGACAATGAAAATCGCCGGACTGCGACGGGGGGTGTTCAACTGTTGAACGAAGTCCAGATTCTCAGGACAGGTCTCGAAACGAGAAATGCCCGAATCTAGATGGGAGCAGCGTTCTCGCGGACTTCTGGATAGAAGCCCTAAAACGATAGTTTTCGGACGGGCACGATGGGATTCGAACCCACGACCGTCGGATGTCTTCCCCCACCGCGATCGCGACGGGGATAGAAGTCCGACGCTCTATCCGGACTGAGCTACGTGCCCTCGGCTACGAGTCGTCGATCGAACAGCATAAGCAGTGTGGATTTAGGCCGGGTCTAGCCGTGGAACCGGTACAGCGAGGTCACGAACGGGAGCCGGTTCGCCAGCCAGATCGCGATCGGCAGTCCGACGATCGTAATCGCCAGGAGGGCAGCGAGGTTCGCCCAGGGGAAGCTCAGCCATCAGCCGACGAACACGAGGTACGCCGCTCGAACTAGCAGCGAGCGCTGGCCGCGGGCGACGTCGGAGTTCGTGAAGGATCGCGGCTCCTGCAACGTTCGCACCGTCGAGACGAGGTTGATCAGTTGATCCTGATCGGCGCGAGCACCGCGGTCACAGTCAGCGCCCACGCGGTGTTGACGACGATCGGAGTGAGCCACCAGCCGACCAGATCGAACCAGATCGTGCGTACGAACATCGACCGGTGAGTCATAGTGCCCCGTAGTTTCGATCGAGAGATAGCAGTTTCGAGCGCGCCGCCGGTTCCGGAGTGCGAATCGACGACCCGGAGACGATTCTCGTTGTCGAGCCGGTCACCGCTCCGAACCGATCGAAAAAAGCCGAACCGAAGCCGAACCGTTCAACTGGCGGTACTACTCGACGATGTCTTCACCGAACTCGTCGCCCGAGCCGGACTCGTTGCCGGTGGACTCGTTGCCGGCGGACGTCTCGTTGCCGGCGGACGTCTCGTTGCCGGCGGACGTCTCGTTGCCGGCGGACGTCTCATTGCCGGCGGACGTCTCGTTCCCTATACCGCTATCGGACTCGTTGTTCTCGTCACCCATACCGCTGTCCTCGCTGCCGCCGAGTCCGCCATCTTCTCCCTCGCTCGTATTCTCCGTCCCGCCGTCGCCGGTGCTCGACTCGCCCCCGGATCCGGAGCCGTCGCTTCCGGACCCGGTGTCGTCCGAACAGCCGGCGATCGCTGCGATCGCACCGATGCCGACCGCCTTGGTGAATCGACGTCTATCGAGGAGTTTGGCTGTCATAGCGTGCGCTCGAAGCGAGGTCAATATGAAAGATAAGATGGACACTCCGTTTCGGAAAATAGTCTCGAATTCAAACGAATTACCGCGAGTCCGATCGCGGCCCCCGGACGATTGCGAGCGCGAACACTGTTTCCGCTCGAGAACGAGCCCCCTCTTATGGACGACCGGGTCAGTGAATGGCTCGTTTCCGTCCTGCGGCCGACGAGCGCGGTCGACGCGATCCGTTCCGCTCGCGAAACCGACGATACGCGACTCCTATCGGAGTTGCATCCAGCGAAACCGAGCCCGTATCGAACGGAACGAGCCGAGGGACGTGCGGCCCGCGACGAGCGACGAACACAGCCCTTATGCGGGTCTCGCCTGTATCCCCTCTCGATGCACGTCATCGGAACGGTCGGGCTCCCCGGCAGCGGGAAAGGCGAGGCCGCGACCGTCGCACGCGAGGAAGGAATCCCGGTGGTGACGATGGGCGACGTCGTCCGCCAGGAAACGGCCGATCGAGGCCTCGATCCGGCCAAGGACCACGGGAAGGTCGCGCAGGCGCTGCGCGACGAGAACGGACCGGCCGCGATCGCCGAGCGCTCGCTCCCGATGATCGAGGACCGCCTCGAGCAACACGAGACGGTGCTGGTCGACGGCATCCGATCGGACGTCGAGGTCGACGTCTTCGAGGACCGCTTCGGCGAGGACTTTACGCTGGTCAGCATCGAGGCGCCGTTCGAAGTGCGCGCAGAGCGGGTCGAGTCCCGCGGTCGGGACGCGAGCGAGGACGACGGCGGCGAAGGACTTGCTGCTCGGGACGCCCGCGAGCGCGGCTTCGGGATGGACGACGCGATGGTCCGGGCCGACGTCGTCGTCGAGAACACCGACACGCTCGAGGCGTACCGCGAGCGGATCCGAACGATCGTTCGCGAGGGCGCAGACCACGTCGATGCGGAGGTGCGCCGGTCGTGAGCGAGATCTACCGCGTCGACGTCGAGATCACGGCGCCGGTGTACGACACCGAGGTGACGAGCCGCGTCGCGGACGCGGTCGCGAACATCTTCCCCACCGCGGACCTCGAAGAGGGATTCGGCGAAATCAGGGGCGAAGCCCACTCGATGGACCACGTCTCGGAGCTCCTCCACAAGCAGGAGATCCTCGATACGGCCCGTGGCGAGTTCTTCGCGACCCGCGAGGGCGATACCTTCTCCTTCGCCCTGAAGAAGCAGGCGGCCTTCGAGGACCGGATCAACTTCTCGGTCGGCGAACCCGACGAGCTCGGCGAGATCAGCGTCCGCGTCCGGGTCGACGACCCGACCGTCGAGGAGTACATCGATCACGTCGCGCCGCCGACGGAAGACGGCCGGCCGATCGACGTCTGAACGCCGACCCATCCGACCGGCGCCGTCGCGGCGGTGCTCGAAACGGACCGAATCCGAGATCGCCGACCGACCCGGTCACCGCAACGTCCCCGAGAGGACTTTCGCGGCGACGAGCACGGGATCCCACGTCGTGTTGAACGGCGGCGCGTAGGCGAGATCGTAGTTCTCCAGTTCGAAAACGCTCGCGCCGTTCGTGATCGCGGCGACGATCGCGTGGCTTCGGTGCACGGCACCCTCGCCGTACTCGCTGGCGAGGCTCGCGCCGAGGACGCGCCCGGTGTTCCGATCGGCGGTGAGCGTGACGGTGACGGTCCCTCCCTCGGGGTAGTAGCCGGCCCGAGATTTCGCCTCGATCGTCTTGCTCACTGGATCGAAATCGGCTTCCCGGGCCGCCTCGTGGTCGAGGATCCCCGTTCGGGCCGCCTCGACGTCGAACGCCTTGATCGCTGCCGTGCCCGCCACGCCGCCGCCCTCGGTGGGGGTTCCCGCGACGGTCTGACCGACGGCGCGGCCGTGGCGGTTCGCGGTCAGTGCCAGCGGGGCGTACGTCGGGTCGCCGGTGACGACGTGCCTGGCCTCGGCGCAGTCGCCCGCCGCGTAGACGTCGGGCACGTTCGTCTCCCGGTACTCGTCGGTCGCGATCGCCCCCGTCGGCCCGAGTTCGACGTCCGCCGTTTCGGCGAGGCCGGTCCGGGGACGGACGCCGGTGCCGAGCAGAACCATCTCGACTGGGACCCGATCGTCGTCGGTGACGATCGCCGCGACCGTCTCGTCGTCCGTTCCGCCCGACGCGGCCGCGTCGCTCGCTAGTTCTCGCACGTCGGCGTCGAAGTGGACCGCGACATCTTGGTCGCCGAGGTGGTCGGCGATCCGTTCGCTCGTCGCCTCGCTGAACGTCTTCAGGACGCGATCGCCGCGCTGGAACAGGTGGGCTTCGAACCCGTTCGCGGCCAGCGCCTCGGCCATCTCGATCCCCACGTAGCCGCCGCCGACGACGCCGACGGGGCCCGCACAGTCCTCGAGGTACCGACAGGCTGGTCCCCGATCGGGCTGCTGGAAGGACTCGCCGTCCCGCGCTCGGGCGACGTACTCCCGGAGTTCCTTCCCGTCGCTCATCGATCCGAGGGTGTAGACGCCCGCCAGATCGGTTCCCTCGATTGGCGGGACGACGGCCGCGGCGCCGACCGCGAGCAGCAGGTGGTCGTACGACTCCGTGACCGTGCCGGCCTCGCTCTCGGCGGTGACGGTGCGCTCGTCGGGGTCGATCGAGACGACCTCGTGGCCCGTCCGGAGGTCGATGTCGCGCTCCTCGCGGAACTCTTCGGGGGTCACGGAGACGAGGGCCTCGAGCGACTGGATCTCGCCTTTCACGTAGTAGGGGAGCCCGCAGGCGCCGTAGGAAACCCACTCGCCCCGCTCGAAGACGACGACGTCGAGGTCGGGGTCGTCCCGTTTCGCCTTGCTCGCGGCGGACATCCCCGCCGCGTCGCCGCCGACGATGACGAAGGTGTCGGCCATACCCGTCGTTCTCCTCCCAGCTACATCAAACGGCGACCGCTCACGCAACCGTTGAATAGGCTTCCCGTTCGAGTGTCGCGTATGCGGTTGTTCGTCAGCGCCGACTTGCCCGACGATCTCGCGGAGCCGATCGCCGACCTTCAGGACGATCTCGCGGAGGCCAGCGGCCTCACCCTCACCGATCCCGAGCAGGCCCACGTCACGCTGAAGTTCCTCGGCGACGTCGCCGGCGACAGACTCCCCGCGCTCGAGGACGAACTCGCCGCCGCTGTCGACGACGCCGACGTCGACCCGTTCACCGCGCGGTTCGGCGGTCTCGGCGTCTTCCCCAGCCTGGACTACATCAGCGTCGTCTGGCTTGGCGTCGCGGCGGGCGGCGACGAACTGGCCCGCCTCCACGAAGCGATCGAGGACCGGACGACGGCGATGGGATTCGATCCCGAAAGCCACGACTTTACGCCCCACGTCACCCTCGCACGGATGGAACACGCCGGAGGGAAAGATCACGTCCAAAAAGTGATACGGGAGCGCGACCCGACGGTCGGCGAGATGCACGTCGACGAGGTTCGGCTGACCGAGAGCACGCTCACCGACGCGGGGCCGCGTTATTCGGCGGTCGAACGGTTCTCGCTCGAGTAATCGCGCCACCCGAGTTTCGTCAAATTAGCCACAATTAGGCAGCACTTACGACTCCGTCTGGCGGGAGATAGTCACGGTAAACTGTCTGTACACGGTGTCTTTCAGACAATACAGAAATGAATATGATAACGCCCTCCAGTGTAGCCCTTCTGGTAGGATGGTCGCTCAAATCGGCGTTTCAGCGTCAGCCACCTCGGCGGGATGGCACGGGAGGGCTCGATGATGTCGGAGGAGACAGGCGGGATCGGTCGGTTTCCGACGCGTCGGGAACTGCTCGCCGCGATCGGCGGAGCCGCAGCCACGTCGAGCGTCGACGCGAGCGGGGTCACAACACGTGAAGCACCGCTCCGGGTGCGGGTCTATCCCGGCCCGGTCTCGATACGCGCGTGGGCGCGATACGGGTTCAGCGGGATCACCCGGAACTGGCCACCGCCGTTTCGGGACGCGTTTGCGGCGATCGAGGACGCGCTGAACCAGGTGCTCTCGTACGCGTCGCGTCAGTCGCGACTCACGGAATTCGACGTTCGCCTCGAGCGCGGCGATCTCGTCCAGTATCCGCTCTCGGAGGCGTCGCCGTCCGCGGAATCGATCATCCCGTCGCGGGACACCGTCCTCAGCGTGTTCCGCGATCAGGTGCGCGGCCGCAATGTCGGCGCGGGTGCGGAATCGACCGCACACGTGCTCTTTGCGTGGGCGCCGTTGAACTACCGACTCGGCTACGGCGGCACGCACCCGGATCTCTATCGACTCGGACGGGTCCTCGGCGACGGCGCGTACACGGCCGTGAACCTCGGCGCGACGGAGGTCTGGGACTCGCGAGTGGTAAGCCGAAACATGGCCATTCACGAGACCCTGCACACGCTCATCTCGCCCTCGATCGCCGAAGCGATCGGCGGAACGGAGTGCGATCACGACCTCGGGACCGCCGTCCGAACTGACGACGGCACCCTCCGCGTATCGCCGATGGCGACGGCTTACGCCGGTCCAGATGTCGCGGGCATCAACGGAGGGACCCGTTGGCCCGGGACGGGCTGTGCCGATATCGATCGGATCCACGAGGGTGATCCGGACGCCGCTGTCGATCAGGTCGAGTACACGACGGAGTTGAGCGACGCGACGCTCGAGGCGGTGACGCGGTTTCTCGAGTACGTCCGCGATCGGCTGGCGAACGACCAGCCAGCCTCCGGGTAGGGGTGCGACCGTCCACCGTTCGCGGACCCGCCAGCGACTCAATCGTCGACGAGCTGCTCGATCCGCGTCGCCGTCGGCGGGTGCGTTCGAAAGAGTCGCCGTCGAAGTCGTCGGAGCGGAGGTATCGTTCGGTTCGGCCGATCGACGACGAATACGTTTTGCTATCGATCGCGCGCGGCTACGAACGGCGATCGCGGTCGAATTCGCGAGACCGGTGTGAGCCGAACGGCGCGAACGTCGAAGGTCGCGATCGCCGGTAAGATGGACAAGATTTTAAGCCAGCGTGGGCTACGTCCGGCCACTATGGGTAAAAAATCGAAGGGCAAGAAGAAGCGTCTTGCCAAACTCGAGAACCAGAACAGCCGCGTTCCGGCCTGGGTCATGATGAAGACCGACATGGAAGTCACCCGGAACCCGAAGCGACGTAACTGGCGGCGCAACGACACCGACGAGTAAACCATGAGTGCAAGTGATTTCGAGGAGCGCGTCGTTACCGTCCCGCTCCGTGACGTCAAGAAGGGCGCGAACCACGAGGCAGCCGATCTCGCGATGCGACTCGTCCGCGAACACCTCGCGAAGCACTTCGCGGTCGACGAGGACGCCATCCGACTGGACCCCTCGATCAACGAGACCGTCTGGTCGCAGGGCCGATCGAATCCGCCGCGGAAGCTTCGCGTCCGTGCGGCCCGCTTCGACGAAGAGGGCGAGGCCGTCGTCGAGGCCGAGGTCGCCGAGTAAACTTGCAACGTCTCGCCTTCGCCGGGTCGGCCTACGTCGGGGTGTTCGCCCGCACGACCGACTCGTGCGTACTCGTTCGTCCCGACGTCGACGACGACGTCGTTTCCGACCTGACCGACGAACTCGAGGTGCCTGCCGTCAAGACGACCGTCGGCGGTTCGTCGACGGTCGGCGCGCTAGCGACGGGGAACGAGAACGGCCTGCTGGTCAGTTCCCGCGTCCTCGAGTACGAGCGCGAGCGCCTCGAGGACGAGGTCGACGTCCCGATCGCGGAACTGCCGGGGAACATCAACGCCGCCGGGAACGTCGTTCTGGCGAACGATTACGGCGCGTACGTCCATCCGGATCTGCCCCGCGAGACGGTCCGGATCATCCAGGATACCCTCGACGTACCCGTCGAACGCGGTGATCTCGCGGGGGTCCGGACCGTCGGCACCGCCGGGGTTGCAACGAACTCGGGCGTGCTCTGTCACCCGAAGGCAACCGACGAGGAACTGGACCTGCTGGAGGAGGTTCTGGACGTCCGGGCCGACGTCGGGACGATCAACTACGGCGCGCCGCTGGTCGGGTCCGGGCTGCTCGCGAACGAGGCCGGCTACGTCGTCGGCGAGGACACGACCGGGCCGGAACTGGGCCGGATCGAGGACGCGCTGGGCTATCTCGACTGAGGTATCGGCGCGACCGTCGATTTTGCGTCCGTCGATCGCGGAACCCGAGAGCGTCGCGAGCCGTTCGAGTCCGGTCGGCTCCGCGAGCGCGCCGCGGCGCTCGACGGCGCCGCAACACTTCTTCCCGCGCGACTCCTACGTTACCGTATGGTGTCCGGCCCGATCGATCCCGCGAGGCGTGCGCTCGACGCCGTCAGGCCGCCCCCGCGGCTGGTCGATTGGTCGATCTTCGCGATCGTCGTCTTCGAAGCCGTCTCTGGGCTGGTCTCGTTTACGGTCGGGACGGCGTCGGGGTGGCCGCTGTTCTGGCTCCACCGGATTCTCGGCCTGACGCTGATCGCGCTGCTGGGGTTCAAACTCGCTCGGGTTCGGTACCGACTCACCCGGCGCGGGCAGTGGCGCCCCTCCACGCTCCTGTCGGTGCTCACCCTGCTCGCGGCGACGGGCGCGATCGGGACGGGCCTCCTCTGGGTAGTCGGCCTCGACGCGCGACTCTCCTACTGGACGCTCCTGAGCGTCCACGTCGGGTTCGGACTCGCCCTCGTCCCGCTGCTGCTGTGGCACCTCACGACCCGGTTTCGGCTCCCGCGTCGAACCGACTTCGACCGCCGCCGGACGACGCTCCAGTACGGGGCGTTGCTGATCGGCGGGGCGTTCACCTACCGGGCGCAGGAACTCGCGAACCGCGTCCTCGACACGCCCGGCGCCGATCGGCGGTTCACGGGCTCGCAGCCGCGAGACGGGGACGGCAACGACGGCTTTCCGATCACCTCGTGGGTCGCCGACGATCCCGAGCCGATCGATCGGGCCGACTGGACGCTGACCGTCCGCGGCGAGGTCGAGACGCCGATCGAGTCCGCCTACGGCGACCTCGCGCTCGACGGCGAGAAACGAGCCCTGTTGGACTGCACGAGCGGCTGGTACACCGTCCAGAAGTGGCGCGGCGTCCGCGTCGGCGATCTGCTCGACGCGGCCGAGGTCCGGGCGGAGGCGCGGTACGTCCGGTTCGTCTCGGTGACCGGCTACCGGTGGTCGCTGCCGATCGACGAGGCCCGAGACGCGCTCCTCGCGACCCACGTGGGCGACGAGCGACTCAGCCACGGCCACGGGGCCCCGATGCGGCTCGTGGCGCCCGGTCGGCGCGGATTCCAGTGGGTGAAGTGGATCGAACGCGTGGACGTCCGTCGCCGCGACGATCCGGCCCAGTGGGTCGCGACGCTCGTCAGTGGCTTCGATTGACTCGCGTTCGATCGGCCGTTCCGTCCCTCGAACGTCGTTTCAGCGCTGATCGAACCGGTGGAGCACGATCTCGTTGTCGTCGTTCCACTCGAAGTTGTCGTGGGCGCGATCGAGCAACTGCCGGTAGGCGTCGAGGTCTTCCATCCCCTCGGCCCGGGCGTCCTCGTCCGTCAAGTCGCCGAGCGTGCGCTCGGTCACCTCGGTCACTTCGAACGTCGTCCCGTCGATGACGAATGTCTCGCCCTCCTCGGCGTACCGGTGGCCGCGGTGGATCTGGGTGACGTCGCCCGCCAAGGCACCCTGGCGCATCCGTTCGCTCGGCAACAGCGCTTCGGCGTCGAGTTCGCTCATGGCCGATCGTTCGACGATCGGTCTGAAAACGGTTCCGCCGGTAGGGTCGATCGCCGCCATCGGCCCGTCGAGCGGGAAGGGAAGATTCTTCCGACTGCCTGCCGGAGTGGATGACATGAGTGAGTTTACCGTCAGTGGTCGGTACAAGAACCGCGATGGGTACCGAGCGTTCGAAACGACGATCGACGCCGTGAACGAGGACGTCGCCCGCGAACACGTCCTCTCGCAGCTCGGGAGTCGACACGGCGTCAAGCGCACCGAGATCGAACTCGAGGAGGTCGGCGAATAATGAGCCAGCAACAACTCCAGCAGCTCTCCCAGGAACTCCAGGAGATCCAACAACAGATCGAGATCCTCCAGGAGGACGTCGAAGGGATCCAGCAGGAGAAAAGCGAGGCCGACGAGGCGATCGACGCGCTCGAGACCCTCGAATCGGGGTCGACCGTCCAGGTCCCGCTCGGCGGCGGCGCGTACCTCCGCGCGGAGATCCAGGACATCGACGAGGTGATCGTCGAACTCGGCGCTGACTACGCCGCGGAGTTCGAACAGGACGGCGCCGTCGACGCCCTCGAGAACAAAAAGGAGCGACTCGACGATCGGATCGACGAGGTCACCTCGGAGATCTCCGAACTCGAGACCGAAAGCGATCAGCTCGAACAGCAGGCTCAGCAGCTCCAGCAGCAGGCGATGCAACAGCAGATGCAGCAGCTGCAGGGACAACAGGGCCAGAACCCCGACGAATAACCGGGTCACTAGGGATCGACACCCATGTTCGACAACCTGAAGGAGAAGCTCGGGAGCTTCCGCAAAGACGCCGAAGAGGCCGCCGAAGAGAACGTCGAGGAGATCGAGGACGTCGAAGATCTCGACGAGGAGGAACTCGACGAGAAGACGCTCGAGGCCGACGCCGCGATCGACGAGGGCGACGCCGAAGCGCCGGCCGCGGACGACGTCGGTGCGACTGCCGACGAGCGCGAGGTGGTCCCCGAAGAGCCGGACGCCGATCGGCCGATGGTGGACGCCGCAGCGGAACCAGAGGCTCGAGAGACGACCGGCGAGGCGACGGCCGAGACGGCGACCGCCGGGGTCGATCGGCGAGCCGACGCCGATCCGCAGACCGAAACCGAAGCCGCGGCTGCGGCCGACGCGGCAGCCGAGCCCGATCCGACGGCCGAGTTCGACGCGGACTCCGGCGCCGACCTCGACTCCGAAGGTGCGTCCGATCTCGATCTCGAAGATGCGGCAGACGCCGAGGGCGCAACCGGGGCGGACGAGGCGATCGCCGATGCCGAGGAGGCCGACACAGACGAGGGTGCAGCCGACGACGAGTCGGTCGGCGGGATCGGCTTCGGGCGGAAGGCCAAGTCGCTCGTCCGCGGCAAGTTCGTCATCGAGGAGGAGGACCTCGAGGACCCGCTGGACGAACTCGAACTGGCGTTGCTCTCGAGCGACGTCGAGATGGGTGTCGCCCAGGAGATCATCGACAACATCCGCGACGAGCTGGTCGGCGAGACCCGGACGTTCACGACCTCTACGGGTGACGTGGTCGAGGAGGCGCTCCGGGACGCGATCTACGACGTGATCAGCGTCGGCCAGTTCGACTTCGACGAGCGCATCGCCGTCGAGGACAAACCCGTCACGATCGTCTTCACCGGCGTCAACGGCGTCGGGAAGACCACGTCGATCGCAAAGCTCAGCCGCTACTTCGAGGAGCGGGGCTACTCGACGGTGATGGCGAACGGCGACACGTACCGCGCCGGCGCCAACGAGCAGATCCGCGAGCACGCCGACGCGCTGGACACGAAGCTCATCAGCCACGAGCAGGGCGGCGATCCCGCCGCCGTGCTGTACGACGCCGTCGAGTACGCCGAGGCCAACGACGTCGACGTCGTCCTCGGCGACACGGCCGGCCGACTCCACACCAACGAGGGGCTGATGGATCAACTCGAGAAGATCGACCGCGTCGTCGGTCCCGACATGACGCTGTTCGTCGACGAGGCCGTCGCCGGCCAGGACGCCGTGAACCGGGCCCGCGAGTTCGACGAAGCCGCCGAGATCGACGGCGCCATCCTGACCAAGGCCGACGCCGACTCCAACGGCGGTGCGGCGATCTCGATCGCCCACGTAACTGGGAAACCCATTCTGTTCCTCGGCGTCGGCCAGGGCTACGACGATCTGGAGCGGTTCGATCCCGAGGAGATGGCCGATCGGCTGCTCACCGCCGAGGAGTAGGGTTATTTCGCTTCTTTTCGAAGCGCTCGTATACTGATGGCAGGCCGTGAGACTCGTATTCGGGATCGAAGAGAGATTCTCTGGTTCGCCTTTTTCGGAGCGTACACCAGTACGCTCCTTTTCGCTCCCATCTACAGCGTGATTTTCGACGGATCCATCGTGGGCGAATCGAGGTATCTCCGGTCCGTACTGCTCACGGCGATCGTCGGCTCGCTCGCCGGAGCTACGATACTCCGATCGCGGATCCAGATGGACAGGTATCGCTCGGCTGAAGTGGCGGTCTGGGACGAAGTGGTCCGCTACGCGGTCACGTTCTTTCCAGTCGTAACCGGCACTGCGCTGGTGCTCGGGGCCGTAACCGCCGTGGTTTCGGACGCCGCAGAAGCGCCGCTCCTGGTGCGCCACGTTCTGGCGACCGTCCTCACAGCGGCCCTTCTAGCCCTGCGATGTCGCGGACGAATTACGTATCCGTCGTGGCTCCGGAACTATTCGTGGGGGCTGTCGGCGTATGCGATCCTGTTCGGCGGCGTGTTCTTTACCACCTACATATACCTGACCCCGGTGTTCGGTCCTACGGACGAATTATTGACGCTCTTTTCGCTGGCTTGCGCGACGATCGCCGTCCTGTTACGGCGGACGGAGGTGTTCGTTCCCTCCTGCGAACGACCCGCCATCTGTTCGATACTGTGACCTGCTATCTATCTGGTGTGAAAAGCTGTAATGTCCGGCCGGTCAGCGCGATCGCTAGTGCTCGCTCGGCCGCTCGGTTCCGGTCGTGCTACCCCGACGAGCAGTTTCCTGCGCCGGCACCGCTTGCCGGTACCCACGACGGGACCGCTCCGCGTCGCGCCGGCGCCCGTCGTCTCCCGGCCGGTCGGGGCGGATCTGCCACGGCACCGTCGGCGGGCGTGCGAGAGTAGTGGCAATATTTGTCGCCGGGGACGACCGTCGTCATGATTCGCCTGTTTGCGGGGGGGTATACGCACGGGGTGAGATACCCCGTCAAACGATGATCTTTCGCTACAGCGCGATCGCGACGACTGCCGGCGCGCACCGGCGGTGGTCGACATGAACACGACCGAGCGGTACAAGCAGGAGAAACACCCCCTCGACGTGATCGACGACGTTTACGACTACGCCGAGGAGCAACTCTCCTTCGAGGAAATCGAAGAGCGCGCCGGCGGCGGTGAGTGGGAGCGTCTGAAGTGGGCCGGCATGTACGCCCAGAAACAAGAGGGCTACTTCATGATTCGGACCAAGGTGCCGGGCGGCTACCTCACGCCCGAGCAGGCCGAAGTGATCGGCGAGTGCGCTACCGACTACGCCGTCGCGCCCGAGGAGTACGGCGGCGAGGAACAGAACGAACTCTGGGGCGACGCCTACCTCGACATCACGACCCGACAGGACATCCAGAAACACTGGATCCGCGTCGAGGACGTCCCCGAGATGTGGGAGCGCTACGACGAGGTCGGCCTGACGACGGTTCAGGGCTGTGGCGACTCCGCCCGGAACGTCCTCGGCTGTCCTGCTGCCGGCCTCGACGATCACGAGTGTTTCGACGCCCAGCCGGTCGTCGACGCCGTCTCCGACTTCTTCACCGAGAACCGGGAGTACGCTAACCTCCCGCGGAAGTTCAAGCTCACGATCACCGGCTGCCGGCACGACTGCGCCCAATCCCAGATCAACGACATCGGCCTCGTCCCGGCGAAGAAGGAACTGGAAGGCGAGTACTACTACGGCTTCCACGCCCGCGTCGGCGGCGGCCTCTCCGACGGGCCGCGGATGGGGTCGGAACTCGACGCTTTCATTCGACCCGAGCACGCCGTCGAGTTCTGCCGCGCCGTCGCCCAGACCTTCAAAGAGCTCGGCGATCGCCACAACCGCGGGGTCTGCCGCATGCGCTACCTCGTCGAGCAGATGGGCCCCGCGAAGTTCGAGGAAGCCGTTCGCGATCGGTGTACGATCGACCTGCCCGAAGCCGGCCAGAACCTCACCGTCGGCTACCAGGGCGACCACGTCGGCGTCCACGACCAGAAGCAAGACGGGCTGAAGTACGTCGGATTCAACGTGATCGCCGGCCGGATGGGCGGCGACGAGTTCGCCGAGGCCGCCCGCGCGGCCAAGAAGTACGGCACCGCGGACGCCTCCGTCCGCCTCGCAACCGACCAGAACTTCCTCATCACGCACGTCCCCGAGGAGAACGTCGACGATCTCCTCGCCGAGCCGTTCGCCCAGGAGTACCAGCCGGATCCGGGGCCGTTCTCCCGCGGCGCGGTCGGCTGTACCGGCAACGAGTTCTGCAACTACGCGATCATCGAGACCAAGAAGCGAACCAAACGCTGGGCCCGCGAACTCGACGAGCGCATCGACGTGCCCGACGACATCGAGGCGATCCGGATGCACATGTCCGGCTGCTCCGCGTCGTGCGCTCAGCCCCAGATCGCGGACATCGGCTTCCGCGGCGAGACGGTGAAGCTGGACGAGGACGGCGAGTCCGACATCGTCGAGGGCATGGACTTCGGGCTCGGCGGCTCGCTCGGCGCGGACAACGAGTTCCTCGATTGGATCGAGAACGCCGTCCCCGCCGACGCCGTGATCCCGGCGCTCGAACAGCTGTTCGAGGCCTACGCCGACGATCGCGAGGACGGCGAGAAGTTCTACCAGTGGTGTCGCCGCGCCGACAACGAGCGGCTCCGATCGATCATGCAGCGTGCGGAGGCGCCGGTCGCGCGAGGTGTTGCCCATGGGGACTGACGGCGACGACGAGCTCGCGTTCCCGCGCGTTCCCGACTCGAACGCGGACGACGACGAGACGGTCGCGTTCCCCGAGACCGGGAGCACCGCACCGCGATCGCGCCACGGAACCGACCACGCTCGCGACGGCGCGATCGAAACCGGCACCGGCGATAGCTGCGGTCCCGAGACCTGCACCTGCGGCGAGAAGACGGGAGACGCGACCGCACAGGATCAGCCCGTCGCCACGGATGGAGCTGGCGTGGCCAACGTCGACGAGACCGGCGACCTCGGCGAGATCGAGTTCACCGAACCCGCCGAGGGGGTCAGCCAGGACGTCGACAACGGCGAACCAGACGTCCGCGTCGGCGTTCCCGACGGCGTCGACCTCGACACGCCCGAGTACTCGATCCGATCGCAGATGAACGATATCGAGACGCCGGACGAGAAAACCTGGTTCATGGAACTCGACGAGGCGGTCATCGGCGCGGATCGGTGTATCCAGTGTGGGACCTGCGTCGCCGCCTGTCCGTCGGACTCGATCGGCGTCGGCGAGGACGACCTGCCCAAGCTGGTCAAGATGTGCACCGGCTGTTCGCTCTGCTGGGACTTCTGTCCGCGCGGCGGCCTCCGGTACGAGCGCCAGTGGAAGATCACCGGCGGCGAGGACAACGTCACGGGCGCCGGCGATCCGATCACGGAGTTCTCCGCGAAGGTCGACGACGACTGGACCGAGGGCGCCCAGGACGGCGGCGTCGTCACCGGCATCCTCGCCACGCTGCTCGAGGAGGGCGAGATCGACGGCGCGCTGATCGCGACCGAGAGCGAAGATGAGCCGTGGAAGGCCGAGAGCTTCCTCGCCACGACGGAAGAAGAGCTGATCGAGAACGCCGGCACGGTCTACAACCAGACGCTCGCGCTGGGCAACCTCGACCTGAAACGGTGGGAGCACAAGCTCCCCGACAAGGACTGGGACGACCTCTCGCTCGCCTTGGTCGGCACGCCCTGCGAGATCGAGGGCATCCGCGCCCTCCAGGACTTCGACTGGGATTACCAGAAACAGAACGAAGGCATCCGCGCGGTCGACTACACGATCGCGCTGATGTGTACGAAGAACTTCAACTACTACAGCCTCATCGGTGAGCAACTGGCGGAAAAACGCGACATCTCGCCGGACGAGATCGGCAAGATGGACGTCCTCCACGGCAAGATGATGGTCTACGGCCGCGACGGCGAGATGATCCTCGAAGAGGACGTCGAGAACTTCCACGACGCCGCGCTCAAGGGCTGTGACGAGTGCGCCGACTTCACCGGCTTCTGTTCGGACGTCACCGTCGGCTCCGTCGGCTCCTCGGACGAGTACTCGAGCGTCATCATCCGCACCGAACGGGGGATGAAGGCCTGGGAGCTGACCGAGCCGAAGCTCGACTACCACGACCTCGAAGACCGGAGCGCGATCGGCAAGCTCCAGGGCTGGGACAAGAAGAAGGCCTTCGAGAGCCTCGAACGGCCGTTCGATCCCGACGCGCCCCGGTTCATCGACTACGCGGACCACGCAGAGAACTACGGCACGGCGCTGAACCCGCACGATCAGGGGTACTGATCGACTTTCCGCGGTCCCGTTCTCGCGTCGGTATCGTCCGACGCCTCGGCTCCCGAACCGTGACGGCTGCGCCCTCGCTCCGCCGTCGTTCGAGCCGGTATCGATTAGTGACCGGTCATCGTACCGGCCGGTATGTCCCGCGGAATCGGCGAATTCGAACCGATACAGGAACTGATACCGGAGTGGGCCGCGATCATCGTCGCGCTCGTGACCCAGCTGGGCGACGTCTGGTTTCTCGCCGCGATCGTCGGTGCCGTCTACTGGTTTCACGCGAAGAAACGCGAGGACGCCGCCGTCATCGTCGGTCTGACGCTGGCCGGCCTCTCGCTGATCTCGGCGCTGAAACACGCCTTCGCCCTACCGCGGCCGGGGCAGCCGCTCGTCGCGATCGAGACCCTCCCCTGGCTGATCCAGCCGCTCTACGAGGAAACGGCGATGGCCAGCGGCTACGGCTTTCCGAGCGGCCACGCGCTCATGACCACGATCGTCTACGTCAGCCTCGCCAGACGGCTCTCGATCGGCACGCCCCGCCGACGCCTGGTCGGCGCGACGACGATCGTCGCCGCCGTCTGTTTCTCGCGAGTCGCGCTGGGCGTCCATTACCTCGTCGACGTCCTCGCCGGCGTCGGCGCCGGGTTGGCGTTTTTGCTCGTCGCGGAGCGACTGATCGCCCGGTATCCGACCGAGCCGGGGACGGTCGCCCTCTCGCTGGCGATCGCCGTGAGCGCGAGCAATCTCGTCGTGAGCGGCGTCGGTCCGGACGCCGTCCTGTTACTCGGCGCCTCGCTGGGTGCCTTCGGCGGCTGGCAGCTCGTCCGGCTCGGCGGGGACGTGTTCGCGGTCGACCGCCCGTCGCAGGCGGTTCGGCCGCTCCTGGTCAGAGGCGCGGTCGCGAGCGCGGCGTTCGCGCCGCTTGTCGCCGCGCTCGAGTACCTGCCGCTCTTCTCGCTTCCCGCTCGAGGCGGGGCGTTCGGCCTCGCGTTCGCCGCGTTCCTCACGATTCCGGTGGTGAACCGCTCCGAACGCGCTAGCAGGACCTGGGCGGCGCTGGTCTTCTGGCTCACGATGGCGGCGATCGGGATCCGCCGCCTGCTCCGGCCGTCGACCGCGCGGCGCGGGTACGTCACCGGCCGCCGGTACGTCGTCGAACTCCGGCGGTGGATCCGAGCGCAGCAGTCCTGACGAGCGGCCCCGGCACCGGGTAGCGCTCGGGACCGGTGCGCCGCTCCTCGTCGCGGGCGTCGCGCCTACAAGCGGGTCGTCGCACTCCTCGATCGTCAGGGATTCCTGGACGCCTACGCCGTGACGACGCTTCGCGAGACCGACGACCGAGCGTCGCTGGTTCGAACGGGCGGGTTCTCGAAGGACCGTAGCCGAACTCGTTCTCGCCCCCGTCAGTTCGACGGATCCCCCGCAGCGAGCGCGGCGCGGACGGTTTCGAACCCCGCGCTCGCCGCCTCGAACGTCTCGCGGGAGTCGAACCGGAGCACCGTCGGCCGGGACGGTCCGAGACGCTCTATGACCCCCACGAGCATCGAAAGCGCGCGGTTCGACGGCCGCGAGACGTCCCACCGGAGACGGATCGTCGCCGCGGCGTCGTCGATCGTGACGCCCGCGAGCGAGCCGAGTCCGAAGCAGGTCGACCCGACGCAGAAACTCGGCGGCGAGAGTTCGTACGTCGTACCGTCTCGTTCCCACTCGCACAGGGTCTGCTTCGGGAGGACGCCGGCGGACACGTCGTCGAACGGCGCCTCGATCGCTTCGAGCGCGTCCGGAGCGCTGTCGCCGTCGATGTCGAACTGCCGGTGATCGGCGTTGTACAACAGGAACGCAGCGCCGTCGCGTTCGAGGCGCACGTGTCCGACGCACACGGGGAGGTGCCAGGTCTCGATCTCCAGCAGATCGCGGAGGACGGTTTCGTTCGCCGGCTCGTCCGTGGAGTAGTCCTCGTAGCCGCCGTCGGCCGTCCCCCGATCGTACTCGGCCCGCAATCGATTCGCGAGGGTCGGATACTGGTCGCCGACGCACTCGCGGTCGATCCGGAGTCCGATCCGATCGGCGCGGGTCGCCGCCGCACGGATCGCGTCGGCGGTCGTCGCTCGTTCGGTTTCGGAGTCGAGCGAGCCGAACACGACCGCGTGCGTCGGCCGGAGATCAAGCGAATTCACGGGGCGTCTGCCTACGTCGATGCTGTCTCGGAGCCGCGGGATAAACGCTCCCGTTCGGGGGCGATCGCTCGGTGTCCGACGATCGGCGACGCCCGACGATTCGCGATCACCAACTCGGCGGCATCGGTCGGCTACTGGCAGCGATCGGACGCCTCCGCCGATCGTCCGACCGAAGCCGCTTTGTGCGACCACTGACTGGTATTCGCCGTGACTCCCTCGAACTGGCAAACCTATCTCGTCACCCAGCAGTCGCTCTCGGCCGGTCGATCGACCGTCGAGATCGTCCGGGAGGCGATCGCCGGTGGTATCGACGCCGTCCAGCTCCGGGAGAAGGGGACGGACGCGAACCGGCGGTACGAACTCGGGCTCGAACTCCGCGAGCTGACCGCCGATGCGGGCGTCGACCTGCTCGTCAACGATCGCGTCGACCTCGCGCTGGCGATCGACGCCGACGGCGTCCACGTCGGCCAGTCGGACCTCCCGGTGGCCGTCGCGCGCGACCTGCTCGGACCGGACGCGATCGTCGGCTGCTCGGCCTGGACGGTCGAGCAGGCCCGCCGGGCCGACGCCGATGGCGCGGACTACCTCGGCGTCGGGTCGATCTACGGAACGACCTCGAAAGACGTCGATCCGGAGAAGGACCGCGTCGGCCCGGAACGGGTCGCCGAACTCGCCGACGCGGTTTCGATCCCGATCGTCGGCATCGGCGGGATTACCGCCGAGAACGCGGCGCCGGTCGCCGAGGCCGGCGCCGGGGGCGTGGCCGTCATCTCCGAAATCACTCGGGCCGACGATCCGCGGGCCGCGACCGACGCGCTCGCTGCGGCCGTCGAAACGGGAAAGACCACCGGCGACGAAGGGGTGGACGCATGAGCGACGAGATCGACGCGACGGGGACCGCCCTCGCGAATTCGCTTCGAACGATCGCGGAGGCGGAACCGTTGGTCCAGCACCTGACCAACGAGGTGACGATGAACGACGTCGCGAACGTGACGCTCCACTGGGACGCGCTCCCGGTGATGGCCGATTCGCCCGGCGACGCCGGCGAAATGGCCGAGATCGCGAGCGCCGTCCTGCTCAACATCGGCCAGGTTCCCGAGGGCCGAGTCGAGGCGATGCACGAGGCCGCCGCGACGGCGACCGATCGCGGGATCCCGATCGTCCTCGACCCCGTCGGCGTCGGCGCGACGGCCACCCGTCAGTCCGTCGCCGAGGCGCTCCTCTCCGAGGTCGCGTTCGACGTGATCAAAGGAAACTACGGCGAGATCAGCGCCCTCGCGGGCGTCGAAGCCGAGGTCAAGGGCGTCGAGTCGATCGGCGACTACGACGAGATCGAGGAGACCGCGCGTTCGGTCGCCGACTCGACCGACGCCGTCGTCGTCGCGAGCGGCGTCGAGGACGTCGTCGCGGACGCCGATCGGGCGGTTCGGCTCTCGGCGGGTCACGAGCGACTTGGCGAGGTCGTCGGCACCGGCTGTATGCTCGGCGCGACCCTCGGGGCGTTCGCCGGCGCGGTCGACGATCCGTTCACAGCCGCCGTCCACGGCACGCTCGCATACGGTCTCGCCGGCGAGCGCGCGGCCGAGCGGGACCACGACGGGCCGGCGAGTTACCGGACCACCTTCCTCGATTCGGTTGCGAACTTCTCGCCCGAGTCCGTTTCCGACCTCGACCTCGGCGATCGGGTCGATCGGCTCTTTTAACCGATCGCCCGCGGTGCCGGGAACTTCTACAACTGTTTTAGTACCTGCGGACGAATCCTCGCGTATGGCACGAGAGAACCTGGCGGACGCGGCGGAATCGCTTCGCAACGCAGCCGATGCGGCCTCGGACGACGAGGCGCGCGATCGGCTCGAAAACCAGGCGGCCGAGTTCGACAAGCACGCGGAGGCGGACCGCGGGCCGGACCACGGAAAACTCGCTCGCCACGAGCACATCCTCACCGAGATCGCCGACGACGAAGGCGGAGAGACGGCCGACCGTATCGAGACGGCGCTCGAGTCGATCCGATCGTTCCGGTCGACGGTCGAGGGCGTCTGATCGGACCGTCGGAAAACAGTTTTTCGCGGATTCGAGACCCGATTTCGACGCCGATCGGCGGACGGGTCCTCGAACGCCGATCAGCAGACCGGCTTCGGGTTCGCGCCCATCGCTTCCATGTTCTCGACGTACTCGTCGTAAGCGGCCTCGATCGCGCCGTTGGCGGCTTCCAGCGCGCGCTCCTCGTCTTCCTCGTCCTCGCAGACGGTCTCGAGCAGGGATTCGGCGCGATCGAGCTGGTCGTCCAGATCGCTGCCGAACTCGCGGAACACCTGTGCGGTCTGCGGATCGGCGTCGCCGACGAAGTAGCCGACGACCTGGTCCTTCGACCGCTTGCTCGCGACGATGCGGCCGACGAACGCGCCGACGCGCTCGACGGTCGTCTCGAGGCCGCGCAGGTACTCGTGGAGCGCGGGCACGGATTCGGGCTCGTAGTCGTCGCCGAGTTTGTCGAGGACGGTCTCGTAGTGCTCGCGTTCCTCCTCGGCCGTCTTCTCGAACGCCTGGCGAGCCCCGTCGTGGGCCTCGTCGTCGGCCCACGCGGCGAAGGTCCGCCACGCGGCGTGCTCGGCGTCGGCGGTCGCCTGCAGCACGGGTTCGGTGTCGATGTCCCCGCCGGTGTCCGCGTAGAGCGACTTCGACGAACCCAGTCGGGAGAGCGCGGTCTGGTTGTCCTCGCGAACGGTCTCGACGAACGCCTCGGAATCGGTCATGGGCGGTCGTTCGAGAGGACGGGAGTTAGGCCTATCGTCACGTCGTGCCGCCGTACGGGAGCGGCGCCGGTCGCGTCACGAATCCGGGTTCCGCAGCAAGGCGGCGAGAAACAGGATGATCGCACCGAGCAGGATCAGCATGAGCAACAGCTCCGCGACGATCTGCAACCCGCCGTACCCGCCGCCGAGGCTCACGAAGCCCGCGGCGAGGACGACGATCATAAACCCGAGCAGTTGATTCGTCGCTTTCCGACTGGCGACCCACGCTTCCCAGCCGTCGTTCATCACCTCGAAAATCTAACTCGTGTGCGGTAACGGTTTCGATCGAGTCCGCGAGCGGCGTCGACGGAGCGTGACGGCTGTCGACGGAACCGCGCGATACGAGCCGAATATCGGTCGTTCGTCTCGAACGATCACGCTGCGCTTCCTATGCATCGCCTCGTTCGATCGGCGCAGACCCGCCAACGGTGCCGCGGGACAGCCGCGGCCGATCGCCGAAGAGCCAGTCCGAAGATTGAACTATCCCGTGTGAGTGCGCGTCGTATGGTCGAGAAAGACGCCGTTCGTCGATCGTACGACGAACTTGCGGACGTGTACGCCGCCCGCCGTCCCGAGAACGATCGCGGAACCGGAATTCTGGAGACGTTTCTCGGCTCATGTTCGGCGCGTTCGGAACCGATACGGGTGCTCGACGCCGGATGCGGCCAGGGGACGCCCGTTCTCTCTCGGGTGAGCGACGGAGCGAGGGCCGTCGGTCTCGACTTCTCCCGCGGGCAGCTGCGGCTCGCAGCGGATGCCGCTCCCGATGCGGCCCTCGTCCAGGGTGATATGACGGCGCTGCCGTTCGCGACAGGCGCGTTCGACGCGGCCGTCGCCTACTGGTCGATAATCCACATCCCGATGGACGATCACCAATCCGTGATCGACGAGTTCGCGCGCGTCTTGCGGCCGGACGGCCGACTCCTGCTGTGCGAGGGAACGAACGAGTGGGCCGGCGAGAATCCCGACTGGCTCGACAGCGGCGTCGAGATGCAGTGGAACATCGCCGGCGCGGACGCGACCCGCGAGCAGTTGCGATCGGCGGGCTTTACGATCGTCGATCGGTGGGGCGCCCCCGAGACGCTGGCCGCGGACGAGGACGAAGCCGATTCGGACGTCGACGACGACCTCCCGTGGACGTTCTTTTCCGCACGGCTCGACGCGTAGTTGCCACTGGACCGGGAACTCGTTCGCGCCGAAAAATATCGGGATTCGATCCGGCGGCGTCGCCGCAGTGGTGCTGCGGCGAGGTCCGTCCCTCCTTACTCGCCGCTGCCCTGCTCGATCGGCGCGTCAACGAGGTTGCCCCACTCGGTCCAGGAGCCGTCGTAGTTGACGGCGTCCTCGTACCCGAGCAGTTCGTGGAGCGCGAACCAGGCGACCGAGGAGCGCTCCCCGATGCGGCAGTAGGCGACGGTCGTGCTGTCGCCCTCGATGCCTTCGTCGGCGTAGAGCGCCTCGAGTTCGTCGCGGCTCTTGAACGTGCCGTCGTCGTTCGTCACGGCCGCCCACGAGATGTTCTTCGCACCCGGGACGTGACCGCCGCGCTGGGCGGTCTCCTGGAGTCCCGGCGGGGCGAGGACCTCGCCGCTGAACTCTTCGGGCGATCGGACGTCCACGAGGGGAACGCCGCGGTCGATCGCGTTTTCGACGTCATCGCGGTAGGCGCGGATGGACTCGCGCGGGCCGGACGCGTCGTATTCGGTCTCGGAGAACGCCGGAACCTCGTCCGTCGTCGGGTAGTCGTTCTCCAGCCAGTACTCCCGGCCGCCGTCGAGGAGACGGGCGTCGTCGTGGCCGTAGTACTTGAACTGCCAGTAGGCGTAGGCGGCGAACCAGTTGGAGTTGTCGCCGTAGAGGACGACGGTGTCGTCCTCGCTGATACCGTGGCTGCCCAGCAGGTCCTCGAACTCGTCCTTGTCGAGGATATCGCGTCGCGTCTGGTCCTGGAGCTGGGTCTCCCAGTTGAACCCGATCGCGCCGGGGGCGTGCTCCTCGTCGTACGCTTCCGTGTCGACGTCGACCTCGACGAGACGGAGGTCGGAGCCGTCATCCTGGAACTCGTCGAGGTTGTCCTCGACCCAATCAGCCGATACGAGCACGTCGTTGGCGTATTCGTCGGTTGCCATGTGCGACCCATGGGGTGCCACCCGTATAGTGACTCACCAACCGGACAATTCGGTCGGCGTTCGACTCTTCCGGCAACCATTGCCGCTACGTCGAGCAGGCACGGACCGTCGTCTCCCCGCACCGGGCCACCGTCCCGCGATTAGAGAAATCGCCGACGCGGGTCGGCGCCCGGAGAGCTCGCGGCCGGCCCCGAACCGGATAATGTTGCCACCACCTCGGTACCCTGGGGAGTCGTGCCGGGACCGATGCGTTATCGGCGCTGGGAACCTGAGTCGACGGTGATGGACGAATCCGTCGTCGTCTCGCCCGACTGGCTCGCCGATCGACTGGACGACCCGCAGGTACGCATCGTCGACGTCCGAGACGCCTGGGAGTTCGATGGGATCGGGCACATACCCGGCGCCGTGAACGTGCCGTTCGACAGCTACCGCGGCGAGGCCGGCGACGATCCCGGCACTCTGCCGGGTGCGGACGCCGTGGCCGACCTGCTCTCGGCGGCGGGGATCGAGCCCGAGGATACGATCGTCGCCTACGACGACACCCACGGCGTCTTCGCGGCCCGGTTCGTCGTCACCGCGCAGGTGTACGGCCACGACGACGTGCGCCTGCTCGACGGCGACTTCAGCGCGTGGAATCGGGCGTACGAGACGACGAGCGAGACGCCGGACGTCGACCCGACGACCTACGAGGTCGAGTCCTTCTCGTTCGCCGAGACGCCCCTGATCGATCGCCTCGCCGTCGAGGAGGCCATCGACCGGGGCGCCATCCTGGTCGACACGCGCGAGCGCGAGGAGTTCGAGGAGGCTCGCCTGCCCGGCGCGGTCCTGTTCGACTGGCGTGAGGTCGTCGACGACGAGACCCGGCGACTGAAACCCGAGGACGAACTCGAGGCGCTGCTTTCCGACCACGGCATCACGCCCGATCGCGAGATCGTTCTGTACTGTAATACGGCCCGCCGGATCAGCCACACATACGTCGTCCTGCGGGCGCTCGGCTACGAGGGCGTCGCCTTCTACGAGGGCAGCCTGACCGAGTGGCTGGCGAACGACGGCGAGGTAGAGTCCGGACCGGCCTCGGCGGAGTAACCGCGGGATCGCTCGTTCTACTCGCCGCTCACGTCGCGCCAGTCCGGCGCCGTCGAGTACGGCCGATCGGCGGCCTCGTCGAACGCTTTCAACACCACCTCGTTCAGCGCGGGGTGGACGTGCACCGTCTCGGCGACGTCATCGACGGTTCCCTCGCCGCGGGCCATCGCAACGACGACTTCGTGAATCAGCGTCGACGCGTCCGGGCCGACGATGTGACAGCCCAGGATCTCCCCGTCCGGCCCGGCGAGCACCTTCACGAAGCCGTCGTCGGCCTTCAAGATGAGTCCCTTCGGCGCGGCGTCGTAGGGCACGATCGTCGACTCGTACTCCTCGTCGGCCTCGTCGAGTTCCGACTCCGTCGCGCCCACGCTCGCGACCTGCGGCGAGGTGAAGATCGCGTGGGGCATCGCCCCGTAGTCGACCTCGCGGCCGGCGTCTCGCGGCTTCGCCGCTCGACTGTTCGAGGCGCGTGGCGCCTCGCTATCGTCCAAGATATTCGCCGCCACGATCTCCGACTCGTAGTCGGCCGCGTGCTTGAACGGCTGGGCGGCGAGCACGTCGCCGAGCGCCCAGACGTTCTCGGCGGTCGTCTCGAGCCGTCCGTCGACCTCGACGTGCCCTTTGTCGTCGGTCTCGACGCCCGCCGCGCCAAGATCGAGCGTATCGGTGTTCGGCCGTCTGCCGGCGGCGATCAGCAGTTCGTCGGCCGACAGCTCCACCCGATCGTCCCCGTCCGACTCGCCGTCGCCGTCTTCGTCGTCGCCGACCGATTCCGCGGTGACGGCGATGCGATCGCCGTCCTCGCTGTTCGTCCCCACTTCGGCCGCCTCGTAGCTGGTGTACAGGTCGCAGTACGTCGCGAGGCCGTCCGTGACGACCTCGCTCACGTCGTCGTCCTCGCCGGGGACGAGCCGGTCGCTGCGGCCGACGATCGACACCTCGGTCCCTAACGCGGCGAAGAAGTAGCCCAGTTCGGCGCCGATGTAGCCGCCGCCGACGATGACGAGTTCGTCCGGTCGCTCGTCGAGGAACAGCGCGTCCTCGCTGGTGAGATAGTCGACGTCGTCGAGGCCGTCGATCGGCGGCACCACCGGGCGACCGCCGACCGCGACGACGACGTGTTCGCCGCGGATCCGACCCGGATCGGCCTCGCCGTCGTTCGGGTCGATCTCGATCGTTCGCTCGTCGACGAATCGGCCCTCGCCGCGGTAGAGCGTGACGTTCTCGGCGTCGTTCAGGCTCTGCTCCTGACGATCGGCCTTGCCGTAGACCGCGTCGTGGATCGTCGACGTGATCTCGGCGTAGTCGACCCCCGAGAGTCCCGCGTCGACGCCGAACCGCTCGGCGTGACGGACCTCGTCGACGATATCGGCCCGGTGGAGCAGCGCCTTCGAGGGGACACAGCCCCGGGTGATGCAGGCGCCGCCGAGCGGCCCGGGCTCGATCACGGCCGCTTCCAGGTCGTACTCGGCCGCGGCGGTCGCGATCTGGCTGCCGGAGCCGCCGCCGAGCACGACGATGTCGAACTCCTCCATGAACGGATTCGACCACCGACGATCGCGTAAAACCAGCCCCTGCGAGTCGGTTCCGTTGCCCTGTCGATGAGAATCGATGTTCTCCCGACATTATTTCCGTGACTCGATCGCTTTCGTTAACTGAACCAGATCGGTGATAATTGTCCGGTGGGACGACCCACTGATGGCAACCGATTCCGATTCGCGCGCCGGCGTCACGATCACGCGCAACCGGTTCGTCCGGTTCCTATTCACGAACGAGTACGTCCAGCCGGCGGTCAACCTCCTCACCGTCGGCCTCTTCTTCTACGCGATCTATCGGGCCGCGGTCGGCCCGGCGGACGCGAGCGCGAACTTCGGGGCCGTCGCGTTCTTCGACCTCTGGTGGTCGCCGGTGATGATCCTCAGCCTCCTCGTCTTCGGTCGGATCTGGTGTTTCTTCTGCCCGCTGGGCGCGATCGTCCGGTTCACGCAGCGGTTCGGCCTCGATCGTCACTTCCCGATGTACACCCACAGGAAATGGCTCGTCTACGGGCTCCCGATCTCGATTCTGTCGCTGACGGCGCTCACGTTCGCGCTCGCGCGGTGGCCGATGTACAAGGTCGGCGTCGCCTACACGCCGTCGCTCGTCCCGTACTACTGGCTCGCGATCCTCGGCGTCGCCGTCGCGGTCAGCCTCGTCTATCAGCGCCAGGCGTTCTGCCGGTACGTCTGTCCCGCGACCGGGGTGATGAGCGTCACGGCGAAGCTGTCGCCGTTCGAGGTCGCCCAGACGCCCGAAACCGGCGTCCAGTGTGCGACCCTCGAGTACCGGAGCGAGTACCTGAGCACCGATCGTCGGTGTACCGCGTGCATGAAGTGCACGACCGAGCGGCCCGACGAGGACGTCGAGTTGCGGGTTCGCTGGCCGGGGTCGACGATCGTCACCGAGCGCATCCCGCTGGTCGACGAGGCGATCGTCGCGCTGGTCATCTGGGCGGTCTTCCCCATCGATCACGTCCTCGGCGACGCCGTCGAATCGACCGCACTCGTGGGCAGTCTGCCCGGCGTGTTAGCGCCGACGACGGCGTACCTCGTCAGCATCGTCGCCACGATCCTCGGCTTCACGGCCGTCCACCGCCTCGCGAGCGACTGGAGCGGCCTCGAGTGGACCGAGTCGTTCACGAAGTTCGGGCTCGCCTACGCGCCCCTCGGCATCATGTACTCGCTCGGCGCGCACGTCGTCGGCGGCTTACTGGAGAGCGGCGGGGAGAGCCTGAACGCGTTCGCGAACGGGCTGGGAATCCCGCTGGACCTCCCCGCGGGCGCAGACCCGGCGATCGTCTCGGCCTGGGATGAGGTCTTCGTCACCGCGTGGCTGTGGCTCGCCGTCGCCTGGAGCGCGCTGATCGCCTGGCAGGTCGCCACCGCGATGACTGACTCGAAATCGCGCGCGCTGCGGGCGTTCCTGCCGCACCTCGCGCTGATGTCGGTCAGTACGTTCCTGGTCGTCGTTCACCTCTCCCACTAGCCCTGATCCGCCGGGTTCCGCCCTCGACGGCACCCGTGGCTCGGACGTCTCGGGCCGCGCTCGCGACCGCCGGGTGCCGGTTAGAGCCAGTCGTCGCCCGGATCGTCGTCGGTCGCCTCCCTGTAGGATTCGACCGCCGCCGCGAGATTCCGCAGCGCCGCTTCCGGGGTTCCTCCTTGACTCGACACGCCGGTCACCTCGTCGTCGGCGATGTGGAGGCCGTGTTCGTTCCGGCGCATCGTTACCTCGGCCTCGTCGAGTTCCTCGTACTGGTTCGGGTCGACGCCGTACTCGCTTGGATCGACGCTCGCGTCTCCCTCGGAAGTCATACGAGCGACTTGGCGGCGCCCGGGTGAAATACTCACCGACGCCGATCGCGGCACTGTTCGCTCACAGTTCGGACCGCTTGACCAGTGCGTAGACGAGCAGGGCCGCGAGGATCGTGCTCAGGTAGGCTTCGGAGCCGGCGAGCAGGCGAGCGAGCGGGCCGGTCGGACCGATGTCGCCGTAGCCGATCGTCGTGTAGCTGATGTAGCTGAAGTAGAGGACCTCGTAGAACGTTTGGAGCCCGTCGGCGGTGGCGAGGTCGCCGATCGAGAGCTGGTCCGCGTCCGTCCTGAACAGTGGGCCGCCGAAGGCGTAGGGAATCGCGAAGAACAGCGGTGCGACGATGAACGCGACGCCGATCCGCATCGGCCGGATCCCGTAGCCGCAGGTGAGGCCGAGGAAGAAGTTCTCCGCGGCCCGGCCCAGGTTCTTCGCTCGGGTCAGCCATCCCGTCTCCGGGTCGCGGACGACTTCGAGGTTCTTCCGGCGGCTGTACTGCTGGCGCTTGATGCGAAACTCCCCCGCGATCTTCGTATCGCCGACGTCCCGCGCACTCTGTTTGGCCTTCAAGTACGTCGTCTCGACGACCTCCGGCGTCATCTCGAGGGCGTACTCGCGATCGTCGTCCGGATCGTCGAAGTCGTGGATGCGCCAGGCGTTCCGATCGAGGTACTCGCGGTGCCCGCTGAAGTCGAACGTGTGGCCGTCGAACTCGTCGAACTCGGTGCGGCAGAATCGGAAGTAATCGAGCAGCTGGCGGCGATCGCTGAGCCGCTCGGCCGCGAGGTCGATGTCGCCGATGCTGGCGAGGGTGAGGTCGTACCTGACCCAGCCGTCGGCGGGCTGGACGATCCGCCCGCTGCGCAGCTTCGCGCGGGTGAAGTCCACGAACGCGTCGTCGTCGAGGCCGCGCGCCTCGAAGTCGATCCGCTCCGTGACGATACAGCCGCTGAAATCGACGGTTCCGCCGAATGCCGTCCCCTCGAAGTTGGCGGCGGTGATCTCGGCGTCGTGAAAGTCGACGTCGGCAGCGAAGCGGGCGCCGGCGAAGGAGAGATCGTCCTTGAGGTGGTTCGCGCCGCCGGCGAACTCGCAGCCGCGGAACGAGCACGGGCCGTCGAACCGGACGCCGGAAAAGTCGGCGTCCTCGCGGAACCGGGCCTCGTCGAAGTCGACCTCCCGATCGAACGCGACGTCGGGGAAGTCCGCGTCGCCGTCGAAGGTCGCCGATTCGAAGTGAGCGATTCCGTCGAAGGTCGCCGCGGCGAACGTGACGTACCGGAACGAGGCGTGGCGAAACGTGACGTCGTCACGAAAGGTCGCGGCCGCGAAACTGGCGTCGTCGACCAGTATCCGCGCGCCGCCGTCGAACGACGCGCCGCGGAAGTCCGCCCGACCCTCGAACGCCGTGTCGTCGAACGCGACGTCGCCCTCGAAGCGCACCTCGTCGAAGTCCGCGAACGCGTCGAACGCGGTCCGTTGAAACTCGGCGTCGCCGGTGAACGTCGCCTCCTGGAAGATCGCGTCCTCGCGGAACGCGACGTCGTCGAACCGGACGTACCCGAACTCGGTCTCGCGGAAGCTAACGGGCGCGCGGAACGTCGCGTCCGAAAACGTCGTGTTGTCCTCCAGGTGGTTCGAGTCGCCGTGACACTCGGCCGCGCGGAAGGACACCTCGTCGTCGAATGTCGCGCGATCGAAGCGAACGTCGTCGCGAAAGGTCGCCTCGTCGAAGTCGATCGGCCCCTCGAAGGTCGTTCCGTCGAACTCGACGTCGTCGTCGAACTGCGCCTCGAAGAGGGTCGCGGGCCCGGTGACGGTCGCATCGGAACACGACAGCGCCGCCTCGACGTGCGCCTCCGTCAGTCGGAGCGAGCCGACCGTGGCCTCGTCGAGGACGATCGGGAACGTCACGCGGGTGTACTCGAGCGACAGTCCGTCGATCGTCGCGCCGGTGAGATCGACCGGGTGCCGATCGAGACTCTCGAGCGTCAGGCGATCGAGCGAGAGCTCGGGCAGCGCGACGCCGCGCAAGTTTTTCTGCTCGGCGGTTCCGTACGTGATAACCGTGCGGAACGTTTCGCGGACCTCGTCGTCGGTGATCCCTCGCGCCTCCCGCTCGGCGGGTGAGAGGTGCAGAACCGAGGGGTCGACCTCTGCGGGGGTGGCCGTCGCGAGGAGGTCGCCCGACTGATCTGCGGTCTCCCCGCCGGATCCCGTCTCGTTCCCTGATCGTTCCGGCATACGGCCCGTTATGTAAACGGGGGCCATATATGTTTAGAAGAGCGTTCCGGTCAGTGATCGCCGGCGGCGTCAGGCGCCGGGTCCGCCGACGAGCCGACGGGCGGGCGCGCCGCGGGCTCGCGAACGACGGTGAAGGCGCTTCGCGTGTACAGCGCGAGGTCGTACTCGGGGTAGGTGTGATAGGTCTCGTAGCCGTCCTCGTCGAGTTCGATCGTCGTGACGGCCTCTGGATCCCCGTCGAACGCGTGGGCGAGGTCGAACGACCCGAGGTCGGTTCGAAACCGATCGTGCGGAAACGCCGAGAGCGGTCGGTGCTCGACGACCGTCTGGCACCGGAACGCGTCGGTTTCGAACGCGAGCCGACGGGGCGGTCGATTCGGGTCGAGCGGGAGTTCCGTGCCCGTTCGATCGCCGGGGTTCGCCGGGTCGCAGGCGGCGAGTTCGTAGAACCCGTACGCGGGCGCGCTGACGTAGTGCGAACTGCCGATGATCCGAAACGTGAACGCCGCGCCGAGAAACGGCCGGGTCAGCGACTCGAACACGCGGATTTCGTCGGCCGCGGGCGGTCGATCGGCGTGGACGAACCGGAGGGTGTCGCGGGTCATGGTCAGTAGTCGACGATAACGTCGTAGTTCGGGTGGAAGATGCTGTTCGACTCGACACCCCGATAGCGGGGGAGCGATCGCCACCGCCACTCGTCGAATCGATCGGCGTGCTCGCGGACGTACTCGCTCTCCGCCCGATCGAGGTCGGGTTCGGGCGTCGGACCGTCCGAGAGGACGTAGAACCGCTCGCCGGGCTCGAGGTCGCCGTCGCCGTCGAGGTCGTCGTAGACGTAGTAGGGGAGGTATCGATCGAAGCCGGCCTCCCGGACCGTGGTCGCGTACACCTTGCTGTGGGTCGGGTGGTCGCCGCTGGTGTATACCCAGGAGACGACGAGGCCGTCGTCGGTCAGGCGCTCGCGGAGCAGCGTGTAAAACTCCGTCGAGTACAGCGCCAGCGTCTCGTCGCTGCGAGCGCCGGGGACGTCGAGGAGGATCAGGTCGTAGGTCTTCTCGGTCTCCTGTAGGTGGGTGAGGGCGTCCTCGACGGTCGTGTTCAGCTTCTCGTACTCGTGGGCGTCGTCGTGGTACTGGCGAAAGAGCTCCCGCTCGCGCGCGAGCTCGAGGAACTCGCCGTCGATGTCGACCTGGTCGACCGACGCGCCGTACTCGCGGAGGTGATCGACGGCGATGTAGTCGCCGCCGCCGACGAGCAGGACGTCGACCGAGGACGGGTCGTCGAAGGTCGTCATCGGGACGTCGACGAGGCCGCCGTGGTAGGAGTCGACCCAGGTGTCGCAGAACTGGATCGCCCGATCGAGGTGGAGACAGGTCTCGGTGTCGGCGTGGCCCGCGAGGTCGCGCTCGTAGGTGAGCGCCGTCTGGTACGGCGTGGTGTCGTAGCTGAGCGCCCTGACGTCCGCCGTTCCCTCGGGGAACTCTCCCTCGATCGCGCGCTCCAGGTAGGTCGTCGTCACCGCCCGATCGACGGCGTCGGGGTGGCCGACGATCCCGCCGTAGGTGCCGGTCAGGAGGAGTCCGACGACCACGACGGCGCGCAACTGCCCGGCCGACGGCCGCGAGAGCGTGCGGGCCGCTCCCGACGCCGTCCACGCGGCGAAGGCCAGCGCCGCGAGCGCGTTCAGCAGTCCGAGCGCGAAGACGGTGACGACGATCCCGAACCGCGGGTAGAGCACCAGCGCGTAGACGACGGTCCCGGCGAGGCTCCCGAGGTAGTCCACCCCGAGCACCTCCGAGAAGGACCGCTGGTCGGGCTCGTCGATCGCGAAGAAGATCCCGAGGACGCCGCGCACGATCCGTCGTGGGTAGAGCCGCCCGAGCGACGCGAAGATCGTCTCCTCGCGATCCTCCACGAGGTCGGTCAGCAGCGGCACCTCGAACCCCGACAGCACGCCGACGACGAGGATCGGCACGTGCGAGCACGCGAGGACGAGCGGCCCCTTCCCGGGGAACGTGACCGCGGGCACGGAGTTGATCGCGACGATCGCCATCGCTCCCGCGGGGCCGGCGATCGCGAGGTACACCTCCGTCCGGAGGAAGTTCGATTCGGGATCGCCGAGCTGGGCGGAGAGCACCGAGCCGACCCCGAGCGAGAACATGTAGAGCCCGATCGTGATCGAGTACCTGAGGACGGTCCCGCCGAAGAACACCGTGAGCAGTTCCGAGTAGACGAGTTCGTACGCGATCGAGCAGAACGCGACGAGGAACGTCACGCCGAGCGCCACCCGTCGATCGGTGAGGAATCCCTGCGATCGGGGCGGGTCCCGAGCGGCCGCTCGCGATCGCCTCGCGGAGCCGGCGTCGGTCGTCCCGTCGCTTCCGTCGGATCGGGGGTCGTCGGTCACGCTGGATCGGCTCCTGTCGTGCGGGCCGGGGTGAGTTTCGTCGGCGCTATCGGGCGGCGTCTCGAACACGCACGCCGAACGGTTTCGACGGGGGTCGCGAGTCGGGCAGCGGACGCCGCGCCGCCGCGCTCGCGATCGGGTCGGACGGACACGCCCGGATTCGAGTCCGCTGCGTGGGCGGTCACAGTCGCGGTCGGACGTGCCAGACCTCGTCGGCGGAGAGGTCGCCGGTCGCCCCTCGGTCCAGTTTGAAGTCGGCGGCCTGCCACTCGAAGTCGACGGCGCCGTCCGGCGACTCGAGCCGCGTTCCGACGCGGTACCACCCCTCCTTCGCCTCCGGCGCCGACTCGGTTTCGTCGGCGGGCACGGACTCGGCGTCGGACTCGTTCCCGACCGGTTCCGACCCGGCGTCCGCGTCCGCTCGGGGCCCGGACGAGAGCGTCGCGAGGTCGACTTCGAAGGTCGTTCCTGGGTCGGGATCGGACCACGTCTCGTCCCAGTTGACGGGTCCGGGGCCGGGGGACCGGCGCCGATACGCGGTGTTCGATCCCACGTAGGCGACCCCCAGGGTGGCGATCGCCGCGCTGTACCAGTCGTACTCGTCGTCGTGATCGTCGCGCCAGCTACCGTTCGAGTGTCCGCCGTAGATCGCCCAGTTGTGTCGACCCCTGGGCGCCGACGAGTAACCGCCGGTGCCGCGACCGGTCGCCCCGCTCGATCCGGAGCCCGAACTCGATCGCGATCCGGCGCGCGCGGTTCCGACGGGGACCAACAGGCCGACGATCGGCGCCTGGTCGACCGCGTCGATGCGCGATTCGACTCTCGGATCGGCGTCCAGTTCGATCTTCATCGTCCCGTCGTTGATCGAAACATCCTCGAACACCTCGGCCTCGCGTGGCGGCGGCACGTCGTCGCTCGACAGACTGCCGCCGAAGCTCGACAGGCAGCCGGCAAGTCCTGTGCCCGCGACTGCGAACCCGCTTCCGGCCGCGCGGAGGAAACGCCGTCGGTTCATGCGAACTCCTGTCCATTCTAACACGAAGTAAGTTAGGTTTTCGAGGCGATCGCTTCAGCAAGCATTCGAACGGTTGAAGTAAACCGCCTGAGAATCCCGTGACGATCATGAGCGGGGATCAGAAACCGGTTCGACGGGAGTTTACGGGCGACGTTCGTCTCGACGGCGGCGAGACCGCGCCCGTCGAGCTCCGGGGCGCCGAGGACGTGTACGTGAGCGCCGAGGCCGTTTCGGGGCGGCTCACGATCGACGATCCGGAGTACGTCTTCACCGACGTCCCGACCGGCGCCGACCCCGTCGCTGACGACGCCGTCCGAACGGTCGTGGCGGGAGACCTCGACGACGGCTACGTCGATCGCGTCGACGGCGACGTACGAATCTCCGGCGCCGAAGACGTCTTCGTCGAGTACGGCGCGGCCGAAACGCTCTCCGCGATCGGCGCCGAGCAGGTCTTCCACGACGACGCGGCCGCGCCGACCCGCTCGCCGGAGGAGTACGAGGTGTCGCTGTCGGGGTGGGAAGGGACCCGGACCGTGCGCGATCCGCGCGACGGAATCTCCGTCAGAGGTGCCCGAAACGAACTGACGGTCACCGACGCGAGACACGACCTCACCGTCTACGTCGCCGGCTGGGGCAACGAGGTCCGCATCGAGGGCCAGGCGATCGACGTGACGGTCTACTTCGTCGGCCGCGACAACCGCGTCAGCGTCGGCCCGTACGTGACGGCGACGACGGGGGCCGAAAGCGGGTACGACAACGAACTCGACTCCGATCCGCTGCCGCCGGAGGCGCTCATCGAGGAGACCGAATCGGAGGCCTACAGGGGGCTCCTGTTCGGGCGGCACAAGGTAACTTACCAGAAGCCCGCGCCCGACAGGGAGTGGTGTCCGAACTGCGGCGAGACCGCCGACGCGATCGTCACGCGCCACCAGCGCGACGCGTTCTTCCTGTTCGGGAAACCGATCCGAACCTACGACCACGGCGGCGGCGCCTTCGAGTGCGAACGCTGCACGCCGGTCGCGATCGGCCCCGTCGAACTCTCTCCCGAAGAACGGCGGCAAATTCTCGGGTAGTTCACACTGGTGACCGGCGGGTCGCCTCAGCCGCGAGCGCGGTGACGCGTTTCGCTCGCGTCGCCAGTAGATAAAACCTTTAACGCTGTCGTGCCGTAGACTGGGCAAATGGTACTCGACGATCTCGGAAGCTCTCTGCGGGGCACCCTCGACAAACTCCGCGGAAAGTCACGGATCAGCGAGGAGGACGTCGAGGAGATCGTCAAGGAGATCCAGCGATCGCTCCTCTCCGCCGACGTCGACGTCTCGCTCGTGATGGAACTGTCGGACAACATCAAACGGCGGGCCTTAGAGGAGGAACCGCCGGCCGGGACGCCGGCGCGCGATTTCGTCCTCCGCATCGTCTACGAGGAACTGGTCGACCTCATCGGCGAGTCGACCGACCTCCCGCTCGAGGAGCAGACGATCCTGCTTGCCGGCCTGCAGGGGTCCGGGAAGACGACCTCCGCCGCGAAGATGGCGTGGTGGTTCTCGACGAAGGGACTGCGCCCGGCCGTCATCCAGACGGACACCTTCCGACCCGGCGCCTACGACCAGGCCAAGGAGATGACCCGGCGCGCGGAGGTCGACTTCTACGGCGATCCCGACAATGACGACCCCGTCGACATCGCCCGAAAGGGACTCGAGGAGACGGGCGAGGCCGACGTCCACATCGTCGACACCGCGGGTCGACACGCGCTCGAGGAGGATCTGATCGACGAGATCGAGCAGATCGAGGACGTCGTCGACCCGGACACCTCGCTGCTCGTGCTCGACGCCGCGATCGGGCAAGGTGCGAAAGAGCAGGCCCAGCAGTTCGACGAGTCGATCGGCATCGAGGGCGTCGTCATCACGAAACTCGACGGTACGGCGAAAGGTGGCGGCGCGCTGACCGCGGTCGACCAGACCGACTCGTCGATCGCGTTCCTCGGGACGGGCGAAGAGGTCCAGGACATCGAGCGCTTCGAGCCCGACGGCTTCATCTCGCGGCTGCTCGGAATGGGCGACCTCTCCCAGCTCGCCGAGCGCGTCGAGCGCGCGATGCAACAGACCGACATCGAGGAGGACGATTGGGACCCCGAGGACATGTTGAAGGGGAACTTCACCCTGAACGACATGCAAAAGCAGATGGAGGCGATGAACAACATGGGGCCGCTCGACCAGGTACTGGACATGATCCCCGGCTTCGGCGGCGGCATCAAAGACCAGTTGCCCGACGACGCGATGGACGTCACCCAGGATCGGATGATCACGTTCCAGGTCATCATGGACTCGATGACCGACGCCGAAAAGGAGTACCCGAAGGCGATCGGCGCGAGCCAGGTCGAACGCATCGCCCGCGGTTCGGGCACGAGCGAGGACGAGGTCCGGGAATTGCTCCAGCAGTACAAGATGATGGAGCGGACGATCAAGCAGTTCCAGGGGATGGGATCGGACAAGGAGATGCAGCGCATGATGAAACAGATGCAACAGCAAGGCGGCGGTGGCGGCGGGATGGGCGGGATGGGGCCGTTCTGAGTCCGGAACGCCGTCGCCGGATCGCGATCGCTTCGGTTTTCCGATTCGAGTCCGGTCCGCTGCAATCGTCGGTGTTTCTGATCCGACGTCCGCTCGGCGCGATCGTTCCGATCGAGTGACTATCGCGTTGCCGCCACGCCCAAACCGGGTTACTTGCATGAGGCCGTATGGACAGACGGCAGTATCTCGAACGCGTGCGTCGGCGGCGTTACGAGGATGCCGCGTCGCGCTCGAGAACGGCCACCGGCGGCAACTCGTCGACGAGGACGACCGCGTCGCCCTCGAGGACGGTCGTCCCCTCCGCGTCGGTAACGGTCGTCTCGATCCGGTACTTGTCCCTGCCGAGGTCCTCGAGGACTTCGCAGACGGCGATCACGCGATCGCCGATCGGGAGCGGCGCCAGGAAGCTACTCTCCTGCGAGAGGTAGATCGTCAGCCCCGGCAGCCGAGCGAGCGCCGCGCTGATCACTCCGTTGGCGAGCACCCCGTGAACGATCGGCCTCCCGAATCGGGTCTCGGCCGCGTACGCCCCGTCGAGGTGGAGCCTGTTCGTGTCGCCGGTGACGTCGGCGAAGGCCTCGACGTCGTCGATCGTGATCGGTTTCGAGAACCGCGCAACGTCGCCGACGGAGACGGTCGACTCGTCCTCGCCGTGATACTCGAATTCCCAGTCGTCCCGTTCGTACGCGGTGTCGGTTCGCACCGCTCGCCGGGGGCGCTCGGCGCTGCGGTCGCCGGTCTGGCGGGCCAAGTGCGGCACGAAGTAGGTGAGCTCCGTCGTCGTGAGGATTCCCGCGAGGTCGCCGCCCTCACCGCCACCCTCGCCACCGTCCGTCCCGGTCTTCCGGACGACCGGCAGGTGTTCGAGGTCCTCCGATCGAAGGACTGAGACGGCGTCGACGATCGACGTGTCGGGCGCGATCGTCACGAGCGGTGCCGACATCACCTCGTCCAGTTCGACGGCGCCGAGGTGTTCGCGGCCGCAGAGGTACGTCACGAAGTCTCCCTCGGTGACGATTCCGACCGGGGCGCCGTCCCGCGTGACGACGACCGAACTGACGTGCTCATCGCGCATCAGCGTCGCCGCCCGCGCCACGCTGGCGTCGATCGGCGCCGTCACGACGTCGGTGACCATGATTTCAGAGACGGGAATGATGTCGTGCATGTCGGAGTGGCTACCACAGCCCCGGCTATTAGTGTCGGGGCTGCGGCGGTGAGCCGAGAGAATCCGCGGCGTCGGCGCCGATCGGGTCGGACGTCGAGTCCCCGGAAGCGACGCGAAAAAATATCGAATCGAACCGGCGGGCGTCAATAGAGCCGTTCGAAGGTCCAGCGCTGGTTCGCGCCGCCGTGGTAGTCCCACTGGATGACGTTCGCGCCGTCGTCGGTGCTCCAGTCATCGACTTCCAGTCCGAGGCCGCTGTGGTCGGCGATCATGCGGTACTCCCCGTCGCCGACGGCCTCGATGCGCCAGTGCTGGTTGTCCCCGCCGACGTAGTCCCACTGGTGGACGTTCGCGCCGGGGTCGGTCGAGACGTCGGCGACGTCCAGCGCCTTGCCGGTGTGGGCGACGAGTACCTGGTACACGCCCTCGCGGATCTCGTGGATCGTCCACCTGTGGTGGTCGACGGCGGCGGCGGGCCACTGCTGGACGGTGGCGCCGTTCTCGGTGGCGCCGTTCTCGACCTCCAGCGCCTTGCCGCTGTTCACGTTGATGATTCGGTAGGTGCCGCCGTCAACGAGGTCGCCGTCGCCGCCGCCGTCCGACACGGCGTCGACCACGGCGGCGGCGTCGACCTGTCCTGCCGCCTGGCGGTCCGACGGAACCCCCGGGAGCGTCGTCGCCGTATCCGTGAGCAGGCCGCGAACCTCGGCCGTCGAGAGCGACGGATCGAGTTCCTTCGCGAGCGCCGCGACGCCGGCCGTCACGGGGCAGGCCATCGACGTCCCCGAGGCCCGACCGTAGCTCTCCTGGGGAAGCGTGCTAAGGACGTTCACCCCGGGAGCGACGAGGTCGAGGTTCGGCCCGGAGTTCGAGAAGTCCGCAACGTTGCCGTTCGCGTCGGTCGCGCCGACGGCGATGACGTTGGAGTCGCTGGCCGGATAGGTGACGGCGTCGGTCCGCCCGTCGTTGGCCGATGCGGCGAGCACAACCGTCCCGTTGTCGGTCGCATACTGGATGGCGTCGCGGAGCGACGGCTGCTCGTCGTAGCCGACCGACCACGAGAGCGAGATCACGTCGGCGCCCTTGTCCGAGGCGTCGACGATGGCGTCCTCGCCCCGGATGTTGTCCCAGATGTTGTACCCGAGCAGCCGGCTGTTCGTCGGCCCCGCGACGCCGACGCCGTTGTTAGTCGTCGCCGCCGCGCACCCGCCGCAGTGGGTTCCGTGGTCGTCCTCGCCGTCGGGTACCGGATCGGGTCCGCCGACCTCGTCCGTCACTCGTTCCTCGAGGTCGGGGTGGTGGACGTCGAGTCCGGTGTCGATGATCGCCAGCGTCGAGTTCAGCGACCCCATCGTCGTCTCCCAGGCGGTCGGGGCGTTGACGGCCTCGTCGGCCCACTCCTCGCCCCAGCGTGGATCGTTGGGGTCGACGGCCTGGATCTCTTCGACCTCGAACCTGATCTCGTAGTCCGTCTCGGCGTACGCGACGCCGGAGTGCTTGCCGACGGCTTCTTTCGCCCGATCGGCGGATTGCGCCGCCGGCCCGGCGAGTTCGAGGACGGCGTAGTCGATCGTCTCGTTGTGGTGGACGACCTTCGCTCGGTTCGGAACGTCCGGATCGGCGCGGATCGACTCGCGAACCTCCTCGATCGTCCACTCGTCCTCGACGCCGATGACGAGTCGTCGCGTCGACGGCGACGCGCTCGTCTTGCCGGCGAAGCCGACCGTCACGGTCGCCGCACCCATTGCTTTCAAAAACTGTCGTCGATCGTATCGCCCGTGTGATTTTTCTGTCATGGATTTCCCCGGGTGCCCACGCTGTCGGCCGCGGTCGGACGCCGAGGAGACGGCCATCACTGGTCGAGGACTCGATCGGTTGCCGGGGCGCGCTGACGCACGCCCCGGGTCTGCCCTCCCGCCCGCTCGTCCCCGTTTTCGCGTCCGTTCGGATCGGACGAATGCCGCTGCTCTCGGTGCAAGTCCGTTCGACCACCGCGTCTGGACGCGGCCGTTGACGGAATTGGACTCCCGGCACCAGTATTGTTTTTATTCCGAGTTAATAAAATTCATGTTACTTTATATCTAATTTACATCTATTATTCACCATTCGAATACGATGGTGGCCCGAGACAGAGGGAGCGAGTCGCGAGCGCTCGATCGCGTTCGCCGCCGACCGGGGCATCTCGTCTCGCCGGAATCGTGCGGGCGGCTCGGATCGACGGACTTTCGAGGCGACCGGATCGCGGGGCGGACCGCTCTCGCGGGTCGCAGCCCTTAACAGTCGTCGTCGCCACCATTCCGCTAATGACCGACCGAGAAGGCGATCGCGAGCACCCGTTCTCCGAGGGCGAGGGGTTCGACGATCCCTACGAGGAATTCGACCTCGATCCGCCGGAGCTGGCGGTCGATCCCGCGCGAATCGACCCCGTCGACTCGCGGGTCGTCGCCGACACGCTCGACGAGCAGAACGTGGCCAGCGGGGACGTCGACGCCGGAGAACTGCTCGACGTCGGGTTGAACTACATGCAGATCAACCGCTACGAGCAGGCGGCCGACGCCTTCGAACGGGCGGCTCGCTTCGCCGACGACGATCGCACCGAGCAGGAGGCGTGGGTGAACAAGGGGGCCGCCCACGCGGAGCTCGAGGAGTACGACGAGGCGATCGGGGCGCACCGCGAGGCGCTGCGAGTCAACGATTCGAACGAGCACGCCGCGACCGCGGAGACGAACCTCGCTTACGCGCTCTGGGAGTTCGGCGAGACCTCCCAGGCCTTAGAGCACGCCGAGCGCGCCGTCGAGATCGACGAGCGATTCGCCGAGGGCTGGTTCAACCGCGCGTTCTTCCTCTCCGAACGCGGGCTGGCCGAGGACGCCCTGCACTGTATCGACAATGCGATCCGCCTCGGCATGCACAACGCGCAGGTCCTCGAAGAGAAAGCCCGCATCCTGGAAGAGCTGGGCGAGTACGACCAGGCCGAGGAGATCGCCGACGAGGCCAACGACATGCGCGAGCGGGCCGAACAGCGGCTGGTCGAGGAGCGGCGGGAGATGCAGGGACAGGCGACGGGCGGCGCACAGTCCCAGCGGGACGCCGAGATCACCGATCCAGGCCGCGCGTCCGATCGGGACGACCGCGAGTGGGAACTCGAGTAACGGAGACACGCATGATCGTCAAGGAACGAGAGACGCAGGAGGGATTGCTCGTCGCGGTCTGCGACGAGGACGTCCTCGGCGAGACGTTCGAGGAGGGCGAGCTCTCGCTGACCGTCACCGAGGAGTTCTACGGCGGCGATACCGTCGACGAGGGTTCCGTAATCGACAGCCTCGCACGGGCCACGGTCGCGAACATCGTCGGCACCCGCGCCGTGGAACTCGCGATCGAGGAGGGGTTCATCGACGAGGCGAACGTCCTCGAAGTGGGGACCACGCTGCACGCGCAGCTACTGCGGATGTACTAACTGATCGAGGGCACCGCGCCCGCGATCGCCGGGTAGTCGAGCGATCGCCCTCGATCCCGGACCGACGCCAATTGTTTTCGTCGATCGACGCGAACGAAACCGATATGGTAGAACGCTTCCGTACCCTCGATCGACTCCGACAGCCCGAGTACACGGGCGAGAACCGCTGCACGCCGTGTACGATCGTCAACGTGGCGATCGCCGTCGCGCTCGCGGCCGCCGTCGCCGTCGTCTCGCCCCTAGCCGCGCCGATCGCGTTCGGGCTCTCGCTGGCCGCGATCTACCTCCGAGGCTACCTCGTTCCGGGGACGCCGACGCTGACGAAGCGGTACTTTCCGGACCGGCTGCTCGCGAAGTTCGACAAAGAGCCCGCACCGGGCGGCCCGGCGATCGAGACCGGCGGAAGTGAGACCGGATCGGCGTCGGCGGGCGAGACCGACGCGGGCGAACCCGTCGAACCGGTCGATCTCGAGGCGTACTTCCTCGAACGCGACGTGATCGCGCCCTGTCTCGCCGGGGACGGGACGGAGGACCTCTGTCTCGACGAGGAGCTCCGCGAGGCGTGGCGGGCCGAGATCGAATCAGTTCGCGACGCCGACGTCGAGTCGGAGGTCGCCGCGTTCCTGGAGATCGATCCCGAGCGGGTGACGGTGGTCGGCTCGACCGATCGCGCCACTGCCCGCGTCGACGGCCGGTCGGCCGCTCGGTGGGAGTCCGAGGCGGCGCTGATCGCCGACGTCGCCGCCTCGCGAGTGCTCGGGGATCGCCTGCCCGACTGGGGCTCGCGTCCCCTCGACCAACGCAGCCAGCTATCGAGCGGCCTGCGGGCGTTCGTCGAGCGCTGTCCGAGTTGCGGCGGCTCGATCTCGGTCGACGCCGAGACGGTCGAGTCCTGCTGTCGCTCCTACGAGGTGTACGCGATCACCTGCGACGACTGTGAGTCGCGGATGCTCGAAGTCCGGGAGTGATCGCGACGGGATCGCCGACAGACGTATATGCGCGAGTGTGGTACTCGTACGCACGGCAGGGAACACAGGCGCCGTCCCCTGCCGAGTACCCCTACCCGACTTTTTCGATTCTCGAGACGGCGGCCGTGAGGCCTGCCAACGGCCAGTAACGGCGGAGACGGACCGTGACGGAAGGGCGCGTGGACCGAAGGAGTGTTTTGTCTGGCGTCCCTCCTAGCTGGTAATGAGTCAACAGAAGCTCGAGCCCCTCGACGTCGGGGCGATTCGCGAGGAGTTTCCCATCCTCGAGCGGGAGTTCGACGGCCAGCGGGTCGTCTACCTCGACAACGCGGCGACGACCCAGACGCCGGACCCGGTCGTCGACGCGATGAGCGACTACTACCGCGAGTCCAACGCGAACGTCCACCGGGGGATCCACCACCTCAGCCAAGAGGCGTCGACCGCCTACGAGGAGGCCCACGATCGGGTCGCCGACTTCATCGGCGCCGACGGCCGCGAGGAAGTCGTCTTCACGAAGAACACGACCGAAAGCGAGAACCTGGTCGCCTACTCGTGGGGGCTGAACGAACTCGGCCCCGGCGATCGGGTCGTCCTCACGGAGATGGAACACCACGCCTCCCTCGTGACGTGGCAGCAGATCGCCCGCCGGACGGGCGCCGACGTCGAGTACATCCGGATCGACGATACCGGTCGTCTCGACATGGATCACGCCCGCGAGTTGATCGACGACGACGCCGCGATCGTCTCCGCCGTCCACGTCTCGAACACCCTCGGCACGGTCAACCCCGTCGCCGAACTGACGGCCCTCGCGCACGACCACGGCGCGCTCTCGTTCATCGACGGCGCCCAGGCGGTCCCCACTCGTCCGGTCGACGTGAAGGAGATCGGCGCCGACTTCTACGCCTTCTCGGGCCACAAGATGGCCGGCCCGACCGGCATCGGCGTCCTCTACGGCAAGCGGGACCTGCTCGAAGATCTCGATCCCTACCTCTACGGCGGCGGCATGATCCGCAAGGTCACCTTCGAGGAGTCGACGTGGGGCGACCTTCCCTGGAAGTTCGAACCCGGAACGCCCCCCATTGCGGAGGCCGTCGGCCTCCACGCGGCGATCGACTGGCTCGAAGCCATCGGTATGGACCGGATTCGGGCCCACGAGGAGGAGCTGGCCGCCTACGCCTACGATCGACTGCAGGAGGAGGACGACGTCGAGATCTACGGCCCCGAGGGCGGCCCCGATCGCGGCGGCCTCGTCAGCTTCAACCTCGACGGCGTCCACGCCCACGACCTGACCTCGATCCTGAACGACCACACGATCGCGATCCGCGCCGGCGACCATTGCACCCAACCGCTGCACGACAAACTCGGCGTTCCGGCCTCCGCCCGCGCCTCGTTCTACGTGTACAACACGCGCGAGGAGGTCGACACGCTGGTCGAGGCGTTAGACGACGCCCGACAGTTGTTCGCGTAGGCTATCGACGAAGTGTGAGGAGCGGCTCCCCGACGATCGATTTCTTCCGGCTGCGTTACCAGCGAGCGGGTCCGCCGTCCACGTACACGGCCTCGACGTCGCGGACTGCGCCGATGTCCGCGATCGGGTCGCTCCCGAGTCCGAGCAGGTCGCCGCGGTTACCCGGTTCGAGAACCCCGACGTCGTCCGCGGGGATCGTTCGGGCGGCGATCCGCGTCGCGGACTGAAGCGCGTCGTGTTCGTCCATTCCAACCCCGTCGACGAACAGCTCCAGTTCGAGGGCGTTCTCGCCGTGCGGGACCAGTTCGGGGCCGAGGAAGTCCGTTCCGGTGGCGATCGGAACGCCGGCCTCGTACGCGCGTTCGACGGCGTCGAAGTGCGCTTCGCGGGCCTCCCGAGCCTTTTCGAGTCCGTAATCGGGGACGCCGTGGTCGCCGCCGTGCTCGACGAGTCGGTGCATGATCGACAGCGTCGGGACGAAGGTGGCGCCCGTCTCGTCGAAGAGTTCGAGACACTCTTCGTCGAGGTAGAAGCCGTGCTCGATCGTGTCGACGCCGTTTCGAAGCGCCGTCTTGATGCCGGGTGCGCCCTGCGCGTGGGAGGCCACCGGGATGCCGACGCGGTGGGCCTCCTCGACCAACGCTCGCACCTCGGCGTCGGTGAACTGGCTCTGATCGGGGGCGTCCTTCTCGCTGAGCACCCCGCCGGTGGTCATGATCTTCAGCACGTCGACGCCCTCGCGGATGCGTTTGCGGGCCTCCTTCCGGCACTCGTCGGCGCCGTCCGCCAGCGTCGACAGCGCGGCGCCGCCGTCGGCGACCCACTCGTAGGGGAGGAAGTGGGCGTCGCCGTGACCGGCGGTCTGGCTGATAGTGCGGCCGCTGGTGAAGATCCGCGGCCCCGGAATCGTTCCCTCCCGGACCGCTTGCCGGAGGGCCAGGCCGGTCGTCGAACCGACGTCCCGGACCGTCGTGAACCCCGCCCCGAGGAGTCGCCGGAGATCCGCGGTCGCTCGCGCGGCCCCCAGTTCCGACGACTCCGTGACCCACGTCATCGGGTCCATCTCGCGCATTCCCTGGAGGTGCACGTGCGCGTCGATGAACCCCGGGACGACGGCGGGGTACGACGCGACGTCGGCGGCCGCCGGCGCGTCCACGTCCTCCTGCGTCCCGACGGCGTCGATCGTCCCGTCGTCGGCGAGCACGACTCGCCCGCCGTCGATCGGCTGCTCGTCCCGACCGGTGACGAGCAGATCCGCGTCGATGACTCGCATACGTGCGCATTTCCGGACAAGAGCAATAGCTATTGGAGAACCGGAGGCCTGCGTCGGTTTCGCCCTGGCGATCGACCGTCGACGCGTGTCACCGATCGAGCTATTCGTCGTGACGGTCGGAAAAGATGCACTGCGCCCGATTCGAAAGGCGAGTCAGGACGATTTCGTGGTGGGATCGACGCCCGTTCTGTTGCCGACGACCGTCGCAATAACGCCGCCGAAGAGAGCGCCGACGAGCATGAGTCCGTAGGTGATAATCGGCAGGAGCGGTTCGTGTAGCGATACCGCGAGAAACAGCACTGCCATCCAGAAGACGTACGCGAGGACGCCGCCGGTCGCGAGATCGGACAGTCGAATACGACTTCCCATCACTATTCCGAAACCGATAGCCGCACTCACCGCCAGTAGCAACACCGCGACCTCGAGATCGCCGTTCAGGGGTTCGTATACGCGTAGCATCACCTGCCGCCAGGGGCCGCCTCCCCACGGCCACACGGCGTAGCCAGCGATGGAAAGCAGTACTGCGCTTGCGGCTATTTCTCGTACTTTGTCAACCATATATTCAGATACGGGAAAATAGTATAAAAACCCTCTCTAAGCGATGGCCCGGTGGTGATTATCTATCATCTACCGGGCGTTGAACCGGCCACTCGTACGCTAGCAACTCCGGTTAATCGAATCAAAATCACCTTCGATAACCGTAGCGTATCCCGAGTGGTCTTTCTTGCTATTATTTAGATACGTGGTACCGTCGTACGATCCGCCGTTGCTCGTGAGTATATCGACGATCGCCTCCCGTCCGGGGTCGTATTCCAGCCCGGTGCTATGGTCGAACGATCCGTCTTCGTGGGCCTGAATGGTGACGATTCCGTCTTCCAACTCCCAGAACTTCGCGTGCTTTCGGCCTAGCCACCCGACTCGTTTATTAACGGCGTGTGAATACTCGCCCTGCGGTTCGTTGTCGGGGCCGACGAACAGCTCTCGATCCGTATCCCACGCGTATCGCTTCCACGAGAGACTGTAGTCGTCTTCGTCGTACCACCCTTCGTCGTCGATGATATCTTCCACGTCTTCGACGTCGTACCCCTTGCACACGATATTCATCGGGGACTTCACGTAGTAATCCTCGCCGTCTTGTTCGTAATCCCAGACGCCGATCCCGCAGTGCTCGTCTTCCTCGGGCGGGTGGCTGTGTTGCGCGGAGACGTCCTCCTGACCGATGGTCATTCGTCGTCGTTGTGAGATCGTTTTCCACTCGCTCTCCGTCGCCATGTACGTGTGCCACGGTTCAGTCGTCGTTCGCTTTCCGCGGAGCGGGAGGTCGTCCTCTTTCGGTGCCGGCCGATCGATGCGCTTCTTTTTCGTGAATGTAGTACTGCCTTTTCTCTCCTTCAGATCCGGACTCTCGTACGCCTTTTTGATGACGAATCTATTCTTGTTGAACGTCACTTTCACCGTCTTTGTACCGGTTACTTCGAAGTTCGATAACGACCCCTCGGACGACTGGTCGCTATCTGATCGGGCGGACGCGGATGACGCCAGACCGAGTCCGGTGACGGCACACGTCGCTTTCAAGAAACCTCGTCGAGTGTTGAGCTTCATATTTTCCAACAAGTTCTACATTATAGTAATGGTATTTAAAAATTTCTTCGTTGACAGATAATTAGAATTTGATGCCGAGCGTATAGAAGAGGTGGAGAATGAATTTCCGGCGAAGCGGGCGCTCAGGAAGATCACTCGTCGTTCTCTCCGCACGACCCGCGATCGATCGCGTTCCCGGCGGCGGAACCGAGGGCAACGCGGACGAGTACCTGCCCGAAGAATATCTGCGCCCCGAACGACGAGTTCGACGAGATCACAGATGGTCGATCGGGCGCGTTCGCAACGGGGCGGTCCGAACACCGAGCGAAACGGCTGATACACCCATCCTTCCCCGGACTTCATCGGACATGAACGGAGCGTTTATTCGCCCGGTGGCGAAACACGACGGCCATGCTCGAGGACGTCCGCCGCCGCGCTCGAACGTACTTCGACGACGCGTCGCCGGCCCACGATTGGCGCCACGTTCAGCGGGTCGAAACGATCGCCGAGATGCTGTGCGATCGCCACCCGGAACCTGTCGACGACCGGGTCGTGACGCTGGCCGCCCTCCTGCACGACGTGGGCCGATCGCGGGAGGATCGCGGCGAGATCGACGACCACGCGGTCTGGGGTGCTCGGGAAGCGAGCGAGATCCTGCGGAGACTCGGCGCCGGTGAGGGGACGATCGACGCGGTCCGACACTGCATCCGCGCCCACCGGTTCTCGAACGACGTCGAACCGGAGACGATCGAGGCGAAGCTCCTCTCGGACGCGGACAACCTCGACGCCCTCGGCGCGGTGGGAATCGCCCGGGTGTTCGCCTACGGTGCCGAACTCGGCGACCCGATCCACGATCCCGCGATCCCGCTCGCCGACGACGAGACGACCGCTGGCGCGACGCAGTACAACCACGTCCACAAGAAGATCCTCGCGTTACCCGAGCGAATGTACACGGACGTCGGGCGGGACCTCGCGGCCGATCGGGCGGCGTTCGTCCGCGAGTACGTCGCGCAGTTCGACGCGGAGATCGCAGGGGAGACGTGACGGTGGGCAACCGGTCCGTCCGCCGTCGTCGCTCCCCGGCCCGCGACCGCGATCGACGACAACAACGATAAACTCGCGAATGAGTTTCCGTCGGGCGCTCGTACTGGCTATCGCCGAGGTGAGAACGCATGTACGAGAACACTATCGGCCGTCCCGAACGGGATTCGTTCGACGCCTTGGTCGACGTTCTCGCCGCGGCGAATCGGTACGATCTCCTGCTCGGGATCGTTCCGCCCGCGTTCGCGGTTGCGCTGGTCTCCGCGACCGTGCTGGGACTGTCGGTGACTCGGACGATGCTCGTCGTCGCGATCGTCGGCGTGGTCGTCATCGTCGGCGCCTGCCACCTGAACCCCCGATCGATCTCGACTAGGGGTCGACGTAGCAGCATCGACCACCAACCGCTCGAGCCGACCGAGTTGCAGCGACGTCTTCGATCGCTTCTCGTCGAACAGACGACTACCGAGACCGGACGAGGAGCGATCGGACGGGCCGGTACCGCGCCGAACCGGTCGGAACCCTTTTCGGTGGACCGGCCGTACTCGAAGCCAACGATGGGACTGGGCTCGGATATGTACCGACAGCAGATCCTCGACCACTACAAGAACCCCCGGAACTACGGGGAACTCGAGGATCCGACGTTTACGCACGTCGGCGAGAACCCGATGTGCGGCGACGAGATCCGGATGGACGTCCGTCTCGACGAGGACGACGAGACGATCGAACGGGTCGCCTTCTCCGGCGACGGCTGTGCGATCAGCCAGGCGTCCGCGAGTATGCTCTCGACGAAACTGGCCGGCAAGACGGTCGACGAACTCCTCGAGATGGACCGCGACGACGTCATCGACATGCTCGGCGTCGACATCTCGCCGATGCGCGTCAAGTGTGCGGTCCTCGCCGAGAAGGTCGCCCAGGATGGCGCCGAGATCTACCAGGGCGAACTCGACGTCGAGAAGACGACGACCGAAGACTGATCGCTCGGCGATCGATCGCCCAACTCGACCGCCGTCCGAACCGCTGGTCCCGGTACGCGAGACGGGTTCGATCCGTCGTTCATCGGTTCGGATCGTCCGCGGACCGGAAAATTATCGATTCGTGAAGCTTGCAGGCAGCTATTTATCGTCGACTAGCGTATAGGGTTCGATGATTGTCCACCCGCTGACGGCAGACGCCCGCGAACCCGACTCGGTAACCGGAACGATCGTCAGCGCCGTGAGTGACGCCGAGGACTGCGACCCGCTCTCACTGCCGCCGCTGTGGGACGTGATCGACTCCGAAGCGCTCGACGAACTGTTCGCGCCGACCCGCACCGGGCGGCACCGAGCCGGGAGCGTTCGCTTCGACTACGCCGGGTACGAGGTCACGGTCACGGTCGACGCCGATACGACCGGGAACGTCTCGCTCGAGGCGCTCAGCGATCGTGATCGAGCGGACGAAAATCGATACGCGAAACGCGACGAGTAGCGGATTATTCCGGTTTCAGACCGCCGTTTTCGACCCGCATGACTGCCTCGCCGTCGGCGAGGTTCGGTGCGTCGACCAGGCGGACGATCCGCTTGTCGCCTTTCGACTTGCGGAGGTAGATCCGGAACGTCGATTTGTGGCCGAGGATGTTGCCGCCGATCGGCTGGGTCGGGTCGCCGAAGAACGAGTCGGGGTTCGAGGCGACCTGATTGGTGACGATAACGGCGGTGTTGTAGAGGTTGCCGACCTTGTCCAGGTCGTGGAGGTGCTTGTTGAGCTTCTGCTGGCGATTGGCGAGTTCACCGCGGCCGACGTACTCCGCGCGGAAGTGAGCGGTCAGCGAGTCGACGCAGAGCAGGCGAACGGGATACTCAGAGTCCTCGTGCTCGCTGGCGAGTTCCTTCGCCTTCTCGGCGAGCAGCATCTGGTGGTTGGAGTTGAACGCCTTCGCGACGTGGATCTTCTCGAGGACGTCCTCGACGAGCGCCTCGAGCGCATCCTCGTCGTCGACCGCGCCCTCGATCTCGCGATCCTGGAGCGCGGCCTCGATAGCGGCGTCCGGGAGGCCGCGGACCATGTCGTCGATCCGCTCGGGGCGGAAAGTGTCCTCGGAGTCCATGAAGATGGCGCTGCCGTGGAGGCCGCCGACCTCCTTCGGGAGCTGGACGTTGACGGCCATCTGGTGGGTGATCTGCGACTTGCCGGAGCCGAACTCGCCGTAGACTTCGGTGATCGACTGGGTCTCGATGCCGCCGCCGAGCAGATCGTCAACCTCGTCGATGTGCCAACTCAGCTTGCCGATCTCGTTTCGGCGTTCGAGAACGGTCGACCCGGTCTCGAATCCGCCGATGTCGGCGGCGTCACGGGCGGCGCGGACGATGTCCGCGGCCGTGGACTCGCCGACGTCCGCCGTGTTCGATAGTTCGGACGGCGAGGCGACGGCGAGGCTCTGGAACGAGTCGAAGCCCGCGTCGTGGAGTTTGTCTGCCGTTGCCGGGCCGACACCGGGGAGGGTCTCGAGGTCTGCGTCTGGCATACCAGGTCATTATGCCGGACCCCTCATAAACCCTCGTTAACAGGGTAGTGGAAGTGAAAGTGCCCGCCGGCGTCGGGGTAATCGGTCAGCAAGGACGAACGTTTACCAGAGAAGGGGACGGTCGACGATCGACGAACGAAACGGACGAAAAGGGAGTTGCGGGGTCGAGGTCCGATCCGCCGCGGTGAGCCGCCCGATCGCGGCTCAAGGTATCGGCTCGTCGGGACCCCATTCGAGGCAGTAGAGCCGTTCATCGTCGCTGCCGACGTACAGTCGTTCCTCGGCGATCGCGGGCGTGCTCCTGACGGCGCCCTCGACCGCGAAGTGCCATAGTAAGTCGAATTCCGCGGCGTCGATCCCGAAGAGCGAGCCGGTTTCGTCCCCCGCGATGCAGATATCGCCGGCGACGACGGGACTCGATCGGACCGAGCCGTCGAGCGCGATCCCATTCTTCGAGAAGAGCCAGCCCCGGACTTTGCGGCGGCCGAACGTGGTGTCGGTCACGTGCAGGTAGCCGTCCGCGGCGCCGACGAAGGTGGTTTCCTCCTCGGGCAAGACCGTCGCCGACGACGTGAACACGTCGTCGATCCCGTATGTGAACCACGTCTGGCCGGTCTCGGCGTCCAGCGCGAGCAGCGTCCCGGCGTCGTCGCCGGCGTACGCCAGCCCGTCGGCGAGGGTCGGTCCGTCGGTGATCGAGCCGTCGGCGGGGACCTCCCACTCGAGGTCGCCAGTGTCGATCGCGACGGCGAGGACCGTCTCCGCGTCCGTCCCGACGTAGACGCGCTCGTCGTCGATCGCCGGACAGCCGGCGATCTCACCGTCCGTTTCGTGGCACCAGAGAATCTCGCCGGTGTCGGCGTCGATCGCCGACAGTCCCGTCCCACTCGTCCCGTTGGCGTGGCCGACGAACAGCCGCTCGTCGTCCAGCCCTGCGTCTGCCAGCGACAGGGAGGTCGTGAGGTCCCCCGGAAGCTCGGTCTCCCAGCGCAACTCGCCGGTGCTGGGGTCGAGCGCACGGATCGTGCCGTCGGCCGTCCCCGTGTAGACCGAGTCGTCCGTGACCGCCGGCGCCGCGTCGATCGCTGCGAACGTCTCGAACACCCATCGGCGGTGCCCCGTCTCCCGGTCGAGCGCGAAGAGATTGCCGACGCTCGTCCCGACGTAGACGGTGTCGCGATCGAGCGCCGGTGACGATCGGATCGGTCCGGAGAGATCGACCCGCCAGCGTTCTTCGACGCGTCGCGGTCCGTCGAGGTCGCGTCGGACGCCCGCGTTCGCGCGGTCGCCCTTGAACTGGTTCCAATCGGTCACCGTTCACGTGTACCGAGCGCGGGGGTAAAACCGGTCCGACTCAGTCGGACCGAGATCGCACTGGTCGAACGGATCGACGCGGTCGAAACCGCACGCTGGAGGCGATTGAAAGTAGGGGGTGCGGGTAGGACGGCGGATGGATGATGAAGTGATGATGTGGCGTCGAACCGTCCTACCGTACACCTTCGTACTGGCGGAAGAGGGATACCTGTGTCTCCAACACAGTTTGGCATCGAGCGCCGTTCGATCCGTCGCCGACGATCGCGGCCACCGCTGGCGTGCCCCGCAACGCCGTTACTCCCAGGGGTGGGTGCCGCTCCGACTCGGCCATAACGGGTACCAGTACTCCTTCTCGCGTTCGATCTCGAGTTCGCCGTCGAGCGCCGCTTCGAGTTTAAACTCCGCGCTGGAGTCGCGCTCGCGGCCGGGCCGGGGTGCGAAGGGGTAGAACCGGCCGCGACGGAAGGAGTAGATCCAGTAGGCCGTCCCGCCCCCATCGGCGGTTCCGCCGCCATCGCCGTGTCCGTACGCGAAGACGGCCGCGAGCAGCCGCGAGCCGTAGTCGCGTTCGATGAACGTGTCCGCGGCGAAGTGGAGGCTCGTGATGAGGTCCTCCGGATCGTCGTCCTCGAGGACGACCCAGTGGTAGCCGTGGTCGTCCGCCGAGACCGAGAACTCGGTGCCGGTCTCCTCGCGGCCCGCCTCGAGGATGGCTTCGACCTCGTCGACGGTGTCGCGAAAGCTTCGGGAGTCCACGCCGGAGAAACAGAGGGCGCCGACGTCGAGCGACTCGTAGCCGAGATCGGCTTCCATCGTGATGTAGGCGGTGCTCATTCCGAAGAGGTCGTCGGGGTCGGCGTCGCGCGTGGCGTCGGCCTCGGCGCGTAAGCCGAGGACGGCGCGGAGACCGTCCAGCAATCCCATACCTCTCCCTTCGAGGGCGATCCTTTGAAAGGTATTCATTTGCTCCAGCAGTCAGTCGAGGAACAATCGAACGTCCGCGGCGGGAGCCGTCGGCGTGTCGCGCCCCGACTCGGGGAACGACTCGAACCACCCGCCGTCCCAGGTGCACGTGCCGCCGGACGGGAGGTCGGCCGCCCGGGCCGCCGATCGCGGCGAGGCTTCGAAAACGACCGTGTGACTCGTGGTGTGGAGTTCGTCGCGCCCCTGCACGGCGTGCTCGATCGATCGGACGAGGACCGGGCGTTCGATCGCGATCGGGACGTCCACGATCCGCTCGACGGCGCGGTAGCCAGCGGCCACCCAGTCACCCCCGGATTCGACGTGGGCGTTCGGCAGCAGCGCGACGGATTCCTCCCGGTGGGTCGCCAGCAGCACCCGCCCGTCCGCGGTCATCACGCCGACCGCAGCCGCGCCGTCCTTGTCGGCCATACAGTAGTCCTCGTCCCCGTGAACGCGCGTCGTCTCCTGGTATCGAACGCCATCGCAACCCCGCAGGTGCTCGGGGTCGGCGAGCGAGTCGAACTCGGCTCGGGAATCGGTACTCGTCTCGGCGGCGTCTCGTGAAGGGGCGTCGGTCATGAATGGAGTCCTCCGTCGGCGTCGCACGAACGTCCGAAATCGATCGTGCGAGCGCCGGAGAGATAGCTACAGGGAATGCGTAGAAAATCGCTGCGATTTTATTTCTCTACAAAAACTCATGTGATAATTCGAGGCGGGTGAAGAAAAAGGTTTCGACCGTTCATCACGTCGCGTCGTCAATCGACCCCCCAGCGCGTCTCGTACGGATACCGCTCCGTCCGGTAGAGTCCGGCGTGGAGCACGATCGCGGCGGCGATCAGTCCGAGGTTCACCGGCGTCGAGTCGTAGGCGACGATCTGAAGGACGATGTCACCGCGGTACAGCGGCCAGAAGGGAGCGATCGCCGCGTCCGGTGCAGCGGAGAGCAGGTCGACGAAGATGTGGCTAAGACCTCCGGCCCAGAACGATGCCGTCGTGAACACGAACGTCGTCGAGGGCGCGATCGAGTCGCTGTGGATCAGCCGATTGGCGTTCAACACGGGGGTCAACCAGTACGCGGCACCGACGCCGAAGATGACGCCCACGATCAGCACGAACGGTACCGTGTGGGTCACGCCGTGGTGCTGGAGCAGCGGATGCGCAAAATACCGCTGGAGATGGACATCGACGTCGGGGAGCAGCGCCGTCATCTGCGTTAGCGCGGCGAACGTGACCGCGGGGCGGCGCCCCCACAGGAACCACGCGGGGACCGCGAACAGCAGTGCCGCCGCGACGTGACCGATCGGTTCGACCATGCCGGATAAGCCCGGCCGTTCGGGATAAGTAACCGCCCGGATAGATCAGGTAGCGACGATGAGTCGAGCGACGGGTGTGATCGACGACGTATCCCGCTCACGACCGATCGGTTAGAAGCCTTCCATCTCGCGCTCGAGCTGACGCAGTCGTTCGACGCGGCGTTCGGTCGACGGGTGCGTCGAGAAGAGCTTGCCGACGATCCCGGACTTCAGTGGGATGATAAAGAAGGCGTTCATCTCGGCCTCCTCGCGTAAGTCCTTGTCCGGGACCTTGTCGACCTCGCCGGAGATCTTCATGAGCGCCGAGGCGAGCGCCGACGGTTTGCCGGTGATGACGGCCGCGCCTCGATCGGCGGCGAACTCGCGGTACCGGGAGAGCGCCCGGATGAGCAGGTAGCTGATAATCCAGACGACCAGCGAGGCGACGATCGCGACGACGATGCCGCCGCCCTGCCGGTTCCGACCGCCGCCGAAGAACGCGCCCCAGCGGACGACCATGAACGCGATCGTCGACAGGAACGAGGCGATCGTCATCACCATCATGTCCCGGTTCTTCACGTGCGCGAGTTCGTGCGCGAGGACGCCGTCGAGTTCGTCCTGATCGAGCGTCTGCAGGAGGCCCGTCGTGACGGCGACGGAGGCGTTGCGCTGGTTTCGGCCGGTCGCGAACGCGTTCGGCACCGAGGAGTCCATGACCGCGACCTTCGGCTTCGGCAGGTCGGCCTGCTGGGAGAGCCGTTCGATCGAGGCGTGCAGTTGGGGGTGCTCGTCGGCGGTGACCGTCTTCGCCCCCATCGTCTTGAGGGTGAGCGTGTCGCTGAAGTAGTACTGCACCAGCGACATCCCGCCGAACAACAGCGCGAAGACGAAGATTCCGCCGCCGACGTACGTGGTGATCACGCCGGCGAAGACGATGTACAGGGCGAACAGCAGGAACATCGTCAGGAACATCCGCCCACGAAGCCCCCAGTCAGGCTGCCAGTTCATATTCGTTCTATGAACCCCAGCGAAATAAGCGTCCTGACGCGCGCCGATTCCGGAACGCGTCGCGGAGTCGAAACGAGCGTCTCGTCGCGCCGGTCGGAAACGTGTCCGTTCGATGAACCCCCTCGTTTCGTCTGGAGACAGGGGGACGCGACCGCGTCTGACGCGGCCGTGTCAACGGGCGTCTGACGGGCGGCTGACGCGTTCGACGGTGGCGTCCAACCCCTTGATTTCGTGTAGAGTTGTCAGATCGTGAGAAGCGTTGACGCGATCTGACGCGAAGGAACCGCCGGCGATTTCGACGGATCGTTGCGGCGACACGAACAGTCACAGCACACTTCCGTTGCACGACGGAAACGGTGCTACCGTCACGATAGCTAACTGACGGAAACGGCGACGTTCTGTCGCATGATCGAACACGGCAGACGCGACGTGCTGAAGTACACCGGACTCGCGGTGGCCGGCAGCGTGTTGGCGACTGGCGCCGCGAGCGCCGATCGCGCCGACGAATCGACCGCCGAGGCGGACGGCTGGTCCTCTCTGGGCGGCGGTCCGGGAAACAACCCCATCGTCTCGCCGGCGGACGACGTGGGCCCGGCGGCCGAGGTCGCCTGGGAGTACGAGCACGTGGGCCCGGTCGCGGCCGTCGACGGAACCGTCTACCTCACGACGGGCGGCGAAGTCCACGCGCTCGACGGCGACGACGGGTCCGTTGAGTGGACAACACACAACATCGGCGCGAGCGGGACGCCAACCGTCACCACCGAGGCGGTTATCGTCGGCGGCGAGCGGCTGACGGCGATCGATCCGGACACCGGGAAGATCTGTTGCCAGCTCGATCCGGGCTACGACGAGGCGATTCCGTCGCCGACCGTCGCGGACGGCCACGCGTTCACCGTCGCCGACGGCGTCCTCTACGCCGTCGATCTGGCTGATCGCGAATTCGCCTGGGAGTTCGATCCCGATGGCGACGCCCTGTACGAACAGCCGGTCGCGGCCGGCAACGGCGCGGTGTTCGCCGCGAGCGAGTCGACGGCGTTCGCGCTCAAGATTGCCGACGGATCGGTACGCTGGGCCGACGACGAGCCGGCGGGCGACGAGGAGTACAGCCGCTTCGCGCCGCCGAACGCCAGGCAGGTCAGCTACCCGGTTGCGACCGACGACGTCGTCGCGATCGGCAGCGTCGATTCGGACCCGTACGCGATGAATCCGAGAGGTTACACGACGTTGTACGACGCGGAAACCGGCGAGAAGCTCGCAAGCAGCGAGCGAGAGCCGTTCACGCCGGGACCGATCGCCGAGGAGCGCTTCTACGCCCGGGATACGTTCGACGTGTACGGGTACGATCGGGAAACCGGAGAACGCGACTGGGAGACGCCGGTCAACACGTATCACGTCGAGTCGGCGATCGTCGGCGATGGGACCGTCTACGCCGGCCTCTCGATCAACGGCGACACCTACGGGCCGGACAACATGCCCGAGCCAGAGGTCGGAGTCTACGCCATCGACGAGGAAACCGGGGAACGAAAGTGGGCGATCGGAACCGACGATCCGACCGAGGAACCCACCCTGGCGCTCGCCGACGGGACGCTCTACGCCAGCGCCACGACTCTGCTCGCGATCCGATCCGCGGACGACGGAGCCGACGAGGGAGACGAGGGAAGCGAATCGGACGAAACCGCGGACGACGGAAGCGGCGACGACGGTACCGACGGCGAACGGACGAACGACTCGGAGACGGACGGTTCCGGTGGGAACGAGACGGACGACGCGAGTGACGGGGGATCAGACGGCGACGATGGAACGGCGAACGCATCCGAGGGCGAGAACGGCGAGATCACAGCGTCGGAGACGCGATCCGAAACCGAGACCAAGGGCGAGGAAAACGACGCCGTCCCCGGGTTCACCGCAGGTGCGGGGATCGCCGGCGGCGCGCTGACCCTCGGGTGGCTTCGGCGAACGAGAGCCGACAACGCGTGACGATCGTCGTCCGATTCGATCGATTCGATCGACCGGGGCGCCGAGAGCGCGCCGTTTAACTCCGTCAGTCACCAACCGGAGATAATGAGCGAGTCGCGAGCCTTCTGTCCCCGCTGCGGCGATCCGGTGCCCGACCGGTCGGAGAGCGACGCGGACGACGGGCGCGCTGCCGACCCCCTGCAACCCGGGACCGAGGTCGACCTCTGCGACGAGTGCTACTTCGAGGACTTCGACTTCGTCGACGCGCCAGATCGGATCAACGTCCGAGTCTGCGCCCAGTGCGGCGCGGTCCACCGCGGCAACCGGTGGGTCGACGTCGGAGCCGAGGACTACACGGACGTCGCGATCGAGGAGGTGAGCGAGGCGCTGGGCGTCCACGTCGACGTCACGGACGTCGCTTGGCAGGTCGAACCGGAACAGGTCGACCAGAACACGATCCGGATGCACTGTTACTTCACGGGCGTCGCGCGCGGGACGCCGGTCGAGGAACAGGTGACGGTGCCGGTCAGGATCGCCCGCCAGACCTGCACCCGCTGTGGCCGGATCGCCGGCGACTACTACGCCAGCATCGTCCAGATCCGCGCCGACGATCGGACGCCGACCCAGGCGGAGATGGATCGAGCCAAGGAGATCGCGAACGCGGTCGTCGCCGACATGGAAGCGACGGGCGATCGGAACGCCTTCGTCACCGAGATGGGCGAGGTCGCCGACGGGCTGAACATCAAGGTCTCGACCAACAAGATCGGCAAGAAGATCGCGAACAAGATGATCCAGGAGTTCGGCGGCACCGTCAACGACGCCGAGACCCTCGTCACCGAGGACGAGGACGGCAACGAGGTCTACCGCGTCACGTTCGCCGTCCGCCTGCCGCCGTACGTTCCCGGCGACGTGATCGACCTCGCGGACGACGACGGCGGCCCCGTCCTCGTCCGCAGCGCCCGCGGGAACCTGAAGGGCGTCCGCGTGACGACCGGCGATCGGTACGAGGCGAGCTACGAGGAGGGGAACTCGCCCGACGCGCGCAGGCTCGGCGAAACCGGCGACGCGGTGGAGACGACGGTCGTCACCGTCGAGGACGAGAACGCCGTCCAGGTGCTCGACCCCGAGACCTACCGGGCGACGACCGTCGCGCGGCCGGACTACTTCGATCCCGACGCCGAGACTGTGCCAGTCCTGAAGAGCCGCGCCGGCCTCCACATCCTTCCGGACCCCGATCCGGACGCGGGCGACGGTGCGGACGAATCAGCCCCCTACGACCCGTACGCGAGCAGCGAGAGCGATGCCTGACGACGCCGATCGAAATCGAGACGACGAGCGGGGTCGATCAGATGATCTTAGGCCAGACGACGACCTCGAGCCGTCGCTCCCCGACGCGAACGCGGACGCGCCGCTGGCGGCGATCGTCGAGAAACACCGCACCGAAACCGCGATCGAGTCGCTTCGGGTCGAGGGCGTCTACGACGACTCCAGACGCGTGCGCGAGGACGGTCCCGATCGGGTCGCCCTTCCCGTGACCGAACCGCCGGCGGAGACGCGGGTGCTCGAGGTAGTGCGGCAACTGGATCCCGAACCTCGAACGCGCGATCTGGCCGATCTGCTGGCCGAGCGAGGGTGGAGCGAGGCCGACCGCGAGCGCGTGCCGGGGTCGTGGGCTGTGATCGGCTCCGTCGCCCTCGTGACGATTCCCGAGGAGTGTCCCGACGAGACGGACCTCGGCGAGGCACTGCTCGAGTTACACGGCGAGGCCGACAGCGTGCTGGCCGACGAGGGGATCGCGAACGACGGGACCGCGGGCACCTACCGGGAGCCCCGGACGCGGCTCGTCGCGGGCGAGCGGGACACCGAGACGGTTCACGTCGAACACGGCACCCGCTACGGACTCGACCCTGCGAAGGTGATGTTCTCGCCGGGCAACCAGGCCGAGCGAGCACGAATGGGCGATCTCGTCGGGGACGACGAACGCGTCTTCGACATGTTCGCCGGCATCGGCTACTTCGCGCTGCCGATGGCTCGCGCCGGCGCGCGGGTGACCGCGACCGAATTGAACCCGACTGCCTTTCGATACCTCGTCGAGAACGCGATGCTGAACGACGTCGCCGATCGGATCGACGCCTACATGGCCGACTGCCGCGACCTCGCGGGCGACCTCGAGGCCGATCGGATCGTCATGGGCTACTACGGGCGCAGCGATTCGGACGAGGTGACGGACGGTGACGGACAGGTCGGGGATCGGTCGACGAACGACCACGGGACCCGGTCGAACGAGGCGCACACCTTCCTCCCCGCCGCGATCGAGGCGCTCGTTCCCGGCGGCGTCGTCCACTATCACGAGGCGACGCCGGAGCCGGTGCTCTGGGAGCGGCCGGAATCGCGACTCGAACGGGCCGTCGACGACGTCGATCGAACGCTCGAGATCCTCGACCGTCGACGAGTGAAGAGTCACAGCGCGGGCGTCGAACACGTCGTGCTCGACGCGAGAATCACCTGAGCGCCGAGAGCCTCGTCGTCGAAGACACCTCGATCGAACGGTGGCCTCCGGCATCGGTCGGCCGCGCCGAGGACGACAGCGGTATGGCACGGACGCCACCTCGGGAGGCGGGCGGAAGCGCGCGAATTTTGCACAGTTGCCTCAGCGATCTCGTGCGCCGAATCCAGAGTGCAGCTCGAAAGCCCGTTAGTGTCTATGACAAATAATATAAATTTATCCCTGCCCCATTATTCTTGCAGGTATCCCTTCCCCAATCTTTAATTTAATTGAATATGTTACCAACGACGAGGCGCGGATAGATGAACTACTCGCGCCGCGAATTGAGACATGAGCAGAGATACACTACAATGGACGTTCGGAAGGGGCGTCGCGATCGTATTTGCGCTCCTGATGGTCACTTCTCTCCCGGCGATGGCAGCGGGAGCGGGTGCTGGTGACCGGGCGAGTGGTACGACAGACGACTACCTGGAGGTCTCGTCGCTCGAGATGGATCGGATCGACGAGGCGCTGCAGGACGCGGACGGGACCACTGAGATGGTCGTCCGCTTCGAACGCGCCGAGGTCGTCTCGACGGCGAGCGAAGAGGAAGCCGTCGGCGCGCTCAAGACGCACGCCGCGGAGTCGCAGAAAGAAGCGATCCGATGGGCGAAGGAGACGGACGGCGTGACGGTCGAGAACGAGTTCTGGATCGCGAACGCGATCCTCCTCGAAGTCGATACCGCGAAGGTATCACCCGAGGAAGTCGCCCGATACACGGGCGCGGAGGCCGTCCACAAGAACTTCGAGCTCGAGATAACCGGCGGGCCGAGTGCCGATTCCGAATCGGCCGACGCCGCCGCGGACGAGTCGGTTCGGCCGACCGCCGAGAACGTGACCTACGGACTGGACATGATCAACGCCACCGAGGTCTGGGAGCAACACGGAACCAAGGGCGGCGGCGCGGGCGTCGCCATCCTTGATACGGGCGTCGACGCCGACCACCCTGACCTCGAGATCGACCCCGACAACTGGCAGGAGTTCGACGATTCGGGCGAACCGATCGAGTCCGAGCCGAACGATGGAAATGGACACGGGACCCACGTGAGCGGCACCGTCACCGGATCTGACAACCCCGAGGGCGACGTTCCCGTTTACGGCGTGGCCCCCGAGGCGGAGCTCTACCACGGCAAAGTTCTCAGCGACGCCGGCGGTGGCTCCTTTGCCCAGATCCTCGCCGGCATGGAGTGGGCCGTCAACGACACCGACGCCGACATCATCTCGATGAGCCTCGGTGCCACGGGCTACTACAGCGAACTCATCGAACCGTCCGAGAACGCGCGCGACGCCGGCGTCGTGCTCGTGAGTTCGGCCGGAAACAGCGGCCAGGGGACCAGCGGTTCCCCGGGGAACGTGTACCCGAACTTCGCGAGCGGCGCCGTCGACGAGAGCGGCCAGGTTGCCAGCTTCTCGAGCGGCGAAGTGATCGACACCGAGAGCGCGTTCCCGGACGCGCCTGAGTACTGGCCGGACGAATTCGTCGTACCGAACGCGGCCGCACCGGGCGTCAACGTCCTGAGTTCCGTCCCCGGCGGCGGCTACGACGACACGTACTCGGGGACGTCGATGTCCGCGCCGCACAAGGCCGGCGCCTTCGCGCTGATGATCGCGGCCTCCGGCGGTGACGCCGATCGCGACCTGCTGTACGACGCGCTCGAGCAAACCGCCTGGCAGCCGGACGGCGGCGAGGAACCGAACACCGAGTACGGACACGGAATCATCGACGTCGCCGCCGCGACCAACATGGTCGCGCTCGACAGCGGGATCAACGGCACCGTGACGGCCGCCGACGGGACGCCGATCGACGACGCGACCGTCGACGTCGACGGCGCCGGCAGCACCGTCACCGACGACGACGGACAGTACAGCCTCGTCGCACCGGCCGGCGAGTACACCGTCACCGCAGACGCGTTCGGCTACGAGGCCGAAAGCGCCACCGTGACGGTCGAAGAAGAGGAGACGACGGTCCAGAACTTCGATCTCGCCGACGCCCTCGACGTCGAACTTGTCAACGACCAGCCCGAGGGCGTCGAGGGCGGTGACACGGTCGAGGTGAACGTCACCGCCGCGAACGTCGAAACGGTGACCGTCGACCTCGGGGGCGACTACAACCCCGAGAACGCGACCCTCTACGTGGACGGCGAGGAAACCGAGTTCGGCGAGACGGTCGACTTCGGCGGACCGATCTCGGACGATCTGACGATCGCCGTCGAAACGACCGAAGACACCGAGGGTGAGCTCGCGCTCGAACACACCTTCACCGGCATGGGCGACGAGCACACGATCGCAACTGGTCCGACGATGGTGTTCGAAGAGTACGTCCCCGTCGCCGTCGTCGACGACGCCGGTTCGTTCGGCGACGACATCGCCGCCGTACTCGAAGACGAACTCCCGGCGCTGTACGACCCCGTCGCGACCACATCCGACGAAGCGAAAGACGGCTACGACGTGATCGTCGTCCAGAACCTCGCGACCGGCGGGGCCGAGGAGTTCATCGAAGCGACCGACGGCGGCGATACCGGCGTCGTCTACCTCGATCAGTGGGGCAGCGACAGCAACGCGCTCCCCGTTCACTCCGACGTGACGGGCGAGCCGGCGTCGACGTACGAAAACGACTTCGTTTCGCCGCCGGTCGGCTACGAACTGACCGCGGACCACCAGATCTTCGCCGGCGTCGGCGAGGCCGGCGACACGGTGGACATTCACACCGGAAGCTTCGGCGACCACACGTGGTTCGACGGAACCGACTTCGACGTGCTCGCGGAGACGAGCGCCGAAGGGGTCGCCGTCGGAAGCGGTTTCGCCGTCGACGACGGGAGCGCGACGGTGTTCGCCTCGAGCCTGGGCTACTCGGCCTTCGTCGGGAGCGGAGACTACACCGACGACGCCGATACGATCCTGGCCAACGCGGTCGAATACCTCGCCGAGCCCAGACCCAGCTTCCAGGTCGAGGTGACCGAGACGAACGAACCCGTCATCGAAGGCGAGAACCTGACCGTCGGCGCCACCGTCGAAAACGTCGGTAGCGAAAACGGGACCCAGAACGTCACGCTCGCCGACTTCGACGGCGACGTCGTCGACAGCACGGCGCTCTCGCTCGACGAGGGCGAGGCGGCGAACGTCTCGCTCTCCTGGGAGACCAACACGAGCGACATCGGGACCGGCAACGTGACCGTTGCGAGCGAGGACGACGCGGTTACCCGCACCGTGACGGTCCACGAGGAGCCCGACGGACTGCTCACGTTCGGCGACGGCGACTACATGGGGATCATCGACGAAACTGTCACCGTCGAGATCAACACTACCGCCGAGGCCGTTGCAGGCTACGAGACGCAAGTCCGCTTCGACCCCGCCGTCCTGCAGGTCGAAGGGGTCAACGGCGTCGACTTCGACGACCCGGTTAGCAGTATCGACAACGAGAACGGCACGCTCTCGATCGCCGCCGCCCAGGCCGGCAACGAGTCCATGCCGACGCTCGCCGAGGTCGAGTTCGCGGTCGTCGGCGACAGCGACGACGCCGCCAAACTGATCTTCGACGAGGAGAACACCTTCCTCAACGACGCGGAAAGCGAACTCACGATCATGACCGAGGACGGGACCGTCACGCCGAACTGGCTCGGTGACGTCAACGGCGACGACGACGTCAACACGCTCGACGCGACGCTGACCCAGCAGTACATCGTCGGCGACGAACCGACCGGCGCGTTCAACGCGGAACTCGCCGACATGGATCGAGACGGCGAGGTCAACGCCGGCGACGTCATCCTCATCCTCGAGGAGATCGTCGAGGCCCACGGTCCGAACGCGATCGAAGCCTAACCCGAGTCGAATCGAGACGCCACCGAAATCGCCGCGCGGCGATTTTTGTGCTCGATCGGTGGCCGAACCGACCGTTCAGAGACGCTGCGAACCCACGCTTTCCACGCTACCACAATGACAACCAACCCGAACCGAATCCGATTGCTCGCTCTCGTCCTCGTCGTCGCCCTCGCGCTGGCGACGATGGCCGCGGGCGCACAGGCGGCCAGCGACCTGCCGTCGGCCACCGAGGACGGAACGATCGAACTCGCGGTCGTCGACGAGACCGACGAAACGATCACCGTCGAACTCGCCACCCCCGCCGCGGACGTCGCCGGCTTTCAGGCCAATCTGAGTTACGATCCGACCAACGTTGCGGTCGAGGACATCGCCGGCGGCGATTTCGGTCAGCCGGTCGAGAACGACGAGGGCGGGCACGTGGCTCTCACTCAGTCGACCACCGGCGACGAGAGCGTCGACCAACCGACGCTCGCGACGATAACGTTCGCCGTCGACGGCGACCTCGCTCTCGAATTCGTCGAGAGCGATTCGATGGTCTTCGAGAGCGACGCGAACGCCATCGCGGACGTCGGCGACTCCGGCGGAGGCGCACCGGGCGGCCCGTCGCCGCCCGCCGCCGACGGCGACGGCAGTGACGGCAGTGACGACGGGACCGACGAGGACGACGCGGCTGGCGACGGTTCCGACGACGACACCGAGAACGGCGACGACGGAAGCGAAAACGACGACGGAAGCGAAAACGGCGATGATAGCGACGACGCCTCCGACGGCGGCGACGATGGCGGCGATAGCGACGACAGCAACGAAACAGTGGATGACGGCGAATCCGACGGGTCGGACGGCGACCGCCTCCCGGGCTTCACGATTGGCGGAGCCGTCGCCGCGGTAGTCGGCCTCCTCGCGCTCGGCGTCACGCGGCGGTAGCGCCGGTCGCCCGACGCGCTCTCGCCGTCCGGACCCGATCGACCGGATTCTGGACCGGTCGTGACATTCTTGCTTCCGTGGACTGTTCCCCCGAACATGGACAGAAATCAGCTGATCGCGTTGCTCTTCGCGTTCCTCATGATGAGTTCGATGATCGCGTGGGGTGCGACGTCGATACTCTGATGCGACCGCGCCAGTCGTTCCGTTCGGCGAAGGTATTCGATTAGCCTCCCCACCCACCGAACAAAGGTATTTACCAGGGTGCAAGTGAATTCACGAACATGTCCGACGATCAGGACCTCGGGATCGGCTACCTCTCGGGGTCGCCCGTCCGCGTCGCCATCCTCGACGAGCTCACGGACGGCCCCGCCAAACCGGCCGATCTCGTCTCGGCCACCGACGTCTCCCGAACGACGGTCCACCGATCGCTCACTGAACTGGGCGACCGCGGCTGGATCGACCGCGTCGACGGCGGGTACGCTGCGACCACGATCGGCGAACTGGCGCTCGAGACGTATCGGCGGGCCCGAACTCGATTCCGAACGATCGAACGGTTCGAACCGTTTCTCGCGCACGTCGACGTGGACGCCGCGGAACTCGAGGTCGACTGGCTCGAGACGGCCGAGTTGGTCACGGCGAGCGAGACCAGACCCCATCAGCCGGTCGAGTGGTACGCCGATCGAGTGGCAGTGGCCGCCGAGGAGGGGGCGGAGTTCCGCGGCGTATCGCCGGTCGTCAATCGACAGCTCGTCCAGATCCACACGCCGATCATCGAGGGCGGAACCCAGACCTCGCTCGTGATCGACGAGGCGACCTGCCGGGCCGCCGCCGAGCAGTACGCCCCGCAGTTTCGCGAATCGATCGCCCTCGATCACTACGAGCTGTACGTCACGGAAAAGCCGCTCTCAACGGGGCTCAGCCTCGCGGGAGAGACGGTCTTTCTCGGCGCCTACGACAGCAACGGCAGACTTGTCGTCGTCCTCGAAAGCACGGACGATCGGCTTCGAACGTGGACGGCCAGCCGGTTTCGGCGGTTGCGGGAGAACGCGCGACTCGTGACGGCCGACCTGATCGACAGCATGAGCTAACCGCCGGTCGTCGCTCGTCGACCGGCCTCGCTCGTCCGATCGCGGCCGGAGACCCCGATCGACGGATTCCGTTTCCGGTCGGTGCGAAGTGTTTCACCCCGTGCAACACGTTCCAGCAGATAGATAGTTTATCTCCCGGTCCCTCCCTCTGGATGCTGATCCAGTCGGCGGATCGAATTCGAGGTCATGCCAACACTCGAACACCGGTAGCGGTGCCGATCCGTCGCAGCTGGGCACTATTGGTCGGTCTCCCACACGTCCGCCAGTGGGCTCGAACGGGACGACCGCCGCGACCGCCGCGAACTCGCGGTGCCGTCGCGATCGTCCCGACGACCGTTCTGCGGCGTCCGTTCCCTCGACGCGGAGAGCGCAGTCCGGGGTTCGAACGGCGGCAGTTCCGGCTCGTCCATTCGATCGACCTGTGCGGCGAACCAGTCCGGCACGTCCGACCCGGCGCGGTCGAACAGATCGAGCAGGCTCGAGTCCGCCAGGTAGGTCGCGCCGTGGTCGTCGGGCGCCCGCACTACCCTACCGCAGGCCTGAATGACGGTCCGCAGCGCGGTTCGGTAGTACCACGCCCACTGCCCCTCCTCGAGCCGGTGGGCGACGCGCGAATCGCCCGTGTTGAGAAACGGGGCCTTACAGAGGACCTGCCACCGACAGAGGTCGCCCTTGAGGTCCAGCGCCTCCTCCATCTTCACCGAGAGGAAGACGTCGGGGTCGTCGCTCGCTTTCCACGCCTCGAGGTCGGCGTCTCGTTCCTCCCGCGTGTGGGTTCGAACGCGATCGCCGACGCCGAAATCCGCGAGGAGGTCGGCGAGCCGTTCCTGAATGTCGTATGAATGGGCGTGGACCAGCCCCTTCTCGTCGGGGTGGGTCTGCATGATCCGAACGATCGTCCGGGCGATCTTCGGAACCGTCTCGTCGCGGTGCTCGTAGGTCATCTTCCCCTGCGTGACGTCGTACAGCGGCCGGTGCTCGACGGGGAACGTGTGGGGGACGTCGACCAGCGCGACGGTCGCGGGGTTCAATCCGACCTGGCGGCAGAACGCGTCTTTGTTGAGGATCGTCGCCGAGAGGAGTGCGAACGTGTTCCCGCGATCCCAGACGGTGTGCTGGAGGTACCGTTCGGGGTCCATCGGCTTGATCGTCAGCGGGCCGCCCGGCTCCTCGTCGGCGTCCGCGTCGTCCTCGCCGCGATCGCCGGATCGAGACGCCCGCGGCTCGGACTGATCGACCAGCCACGTCGTCGGGCTCTGCGGATCGCGGTAGTCCGAGACGAACCAATCGAGTTCGCCGATGAGTTCCTGCAGCCGGTCGCGCTCGCGCACCTCGGCGGGCGACAGCGAGTCCTGGGCGAGCAGGTCGTCCTTCCGGCGCTCGCACGTCTGGGCCAGGTTCTCGGCGTAGCGGGCGGCCCGATCCAGCCCGTCGACCGTCGGAACGCGCAGTTCGTCCCAGAAGGGGACCGTCCGCGGCCCCAGCTGGATGGTCGCGTACATCTCGGCCCACTCGGCGAGGCCGTGGGCCTCGTCGATGACGACGACGTCGCGCTTGCGAAAGACCTCGCTGCCCGCGGTCTGCATGAAGTAGGCGAGCGTCATCGCCGCGATTTCCCGGTTCGAGGCGATCGCCCGGTCCGAGAAGTACGGACAGCGGTGCTGGACCGAGCAGTCGTAGCCGCGCTCGCGGACGCACGGCGCCTGATTGACCGGCGTGTCGCGCTCGTTCGGGAGGATGCAGGTGTAGTTCGACTTGCCGCGGATGACGTTCAGGTCGGACAGCAGGTCGTCGGTGGCGACGTCGTCGAGTTGCGAGACCTGCGGCGTCGTGTAGTACGCTCCCGACGCCTCGCTCGGTTCGACTTCACCTATCTCGCGGGCGCAGCCCGCGATCGCCCGCGCGAGCAGCGACTTGCCGCTGCCCGTCGGCGCTCGGACGAGGACGACGTCGTTGCCCGCCGCGAAGGCGTCGCGGACGTCGCGGAGGGCCTGCTCCTGTGCCCCGCGGAAGCTCGGCGCGGGAAACTCCTCGAAGATCCGATCGGGGTTCACCGTTCGACTCACGGCGGGGCCGCGTCCTAAAGGCTACGGACCGTCGCGCTCGATGAAACGTCGTCGCGGCCGCGGCAATGCGGCCGCGCTACTCGGAAGCGGGCGATTCGTCGGCGCGTTCGTAGGTCATCCGGAGGAGTTCCGCGGTGCCGCCTTCGGGAATCTCGAACTCGGGGCCGAACGGTTCGAAGCCGATCGATTCGTAGAACAGTACCAATCCCTCGTGACAGAGCAGCGACAAGCCCGGAACCGTCTCCAGGTCGGAGCGGGAGACGACCGCGTTCAGCAGTCGCTCGCCGAAGCCCTCGCCGCGCCGATCGGCCGCGACGAGCACATCGTAGACCGTCGCGTAGTACCGGTAGTCGGTCAGCACCCGCGCGCCGGCGACCAGGTCGCCGTCGTCCTCGACGCCGACGGCAACCTCGGTCTCGGTCAACGCCTTGCGAACGGCGTCGACGTCGCGGTCGTCCCACCAGGCGTACTCCTCGTAGAGCGCCGTCAGCGCCGGCGCGTCGGCGGGCCTCAGCTCTCGGATGCGCGTCACCGATCCACGGGTCTCGCGCGCGACAAAAAGCCGTTCCGGAGGTGTGCCAACCGGTGGCGCGCCGTCGGCACCTCCGGGACGGGGAAGACGACGGAGAGACATCGTCGAGATGGGGAAGGGCGGCGACGGCGTAGGCCACCGTTATCCGGGGGAAACGGGTCGATTACAAATACGAACTCCGCCGTCGGACTCGGGTACGGAAGGGTCGCTCAGCGGTAGAGCACCGCGGTGCCTCTGGCCCGCGGCGGCATCTCGCCCCGTGGCGTTCGAATCCCACCCCTTCCGCTTGCGGTGCGGTTGCGGTGCTGTGCAACGGTGGTACAGGCCCGGGGTCCCGGTTCGGTTGCGGGACGATCCCGGACGATCGTCGATCGGGAACGCTCGGCGCCGGTCGCCGATCGGAAGTGGCTGCTCACGTGCTCACGCGGTGACTCCCATCGGTTCTCCGTTTTTTCGACCTACGCTAGCCGCGACGTCTCCGCGTCGACCTGCTCCAACTGCTCGACGTCGGCGGCCGTCGCGTGGTCCGGCAGTGCCGCGATACAGGGATAGCACAGCAGGTGTTCCGAGCCGTCCTCGAACGCCAGCGTCATCGCCGTCCCGTCGCTGCCGTCGCGATCGCCGAAGGTCCAGAAGTTGGCCATCCCGCCGGCGACCGTGACCGTTCGACCGCAGCCGTCACAGGAGTTCTGTCCCATACGAGACGATCGGTTCCGATCGGTGAAAGTCGTTCCCCCGCCGGCCGAGCGGTTATGCCCGTCGTCGTCCTACCGGCGCGCATGGAGGTGAACTGTGCGGGCTGTGCCGGCTGTTGTCTGGACTGGCGATCGCTCCTCGACCGGGTCGACGGGACCGACTCCGATTTCGATCGGGAGTGCGACGGAGACGGCACTCGCCGCAGACTGTGCGCTCCGGAGGCCGACGACGACGCGCCCCGCCGGGAGCCCCTCGACGACGACGTCAACTTCGTGCCGTTGACCCGCGACGAGGTGCGGGCGTTCCTCGATCGCGGGCTGGCCGCCGCCCTGACGCCGCGGTTCTGGGCGGCCGCCGACGAGGCCGAGAGCGTCGAGATCGACGGGCGCTCGCTGGCCGCGATCGCGGGGCGGCCGGTCTTTTTCGTCGGCCTGCGGAAGCCGCCGAAACCCGTCGCCCCGTTCGGGCGCGAGGAGCCGGCGTGGCTCCCGACGTGTACCTTCCTCGATCCGACGACGCTCCAGTGTCGCATCCACGAGGACGACCTCTTCCCCGCCGAGTGCGGTGCCTATCCCGAACACAACCTTGCGCTCGACCAGGAGACCGAGTGCGAGCGCGTCGAGTCGGCCTTCGGCGGCGAGCGGTTACTCGACGGCGACCACGGCGATCCCGAGGGCCTGTTGCTGGGGTCGCAGGCGATCGGCGCGAAGCTCTTCTGTCACCCCGAACCCGACCGACTCGACGGGATCGTCGGGCGGGCCGCGAGCGGCGGCCTGACGGCGACCGATCGCGCGGAGTGTCTCGCGGTCGCGGCCGCCTCGAGTCCGGGTACGGTCGCGATCTCCGACCACCATTACGAGCGGGCGCTCGAGACGATCGGCGTACACGACGGGGAGGACGGGCCCGACGGCGACGAGAACGGGGACGAAAATGGTGACGAGAGCTGGGTCGGCCCGGCCATCCGGGAGTGGGTCGACCGTCGCCGTAACGCTGACGGGACGGTCCCGTCGCCGACCGTCGCGAGGACCGTCGAGGAGGCCCGCGGCGCCCCGAAGACGCCGGGGTGGGACGCGATCGAGTGAACGGAGTCGATCCGCGGCACGAGGGTCGGATCGCGGTGCGCCGGCCGTTGCGCGGTCGCGCCGCTCGCCGTCCGAAAGTCCCCAGAAGAGAGATCGAGCGCGGGCTCCGCCACTACTTGGATTTGATCTCCTCGAACTGGCTCAGGAGCGCCTCCGTCGAATCGCCGGAGTCGTACTCGACCTCGCCGCGATAGATCGTCCGCTCGTCGTCGAAATCCGCGTCGACCTTCGAGGCTTGCTGTTCGCGTCGCTCGTGCTCATCTTCATCATAGGCACCCATTGACATGGTAAGCACACACAAGTTAGTAGCTGTCGTACATCAATGTAACGGTTCTTCACACTCGGACGTCACGTAACACGTATGCACCCTGGCAGCGTAGGGAGGGCCGTGGCACGGCCCCTTCGCTTTCGATACTCGCCCCAGACCTGGAGCGAGCAACGAGTTCGACGCGATCTTCTCCAGCCGCTCCGGTCGAATATCGGCGCTCGCGCCGTCACGCCGCGATACGAGATCGGGGCCGACTGGGAGACGCACCGCTTCGAGATGCAAAACGGCGACGTCGCGCTGTTCGCCCGCGACGACGATTCGGGGGCCTACTGGATGGGCAACACCGAGACGCCGTCGTCGCTGTGGCGCACCGACAAGTTCGGCTGGCGGGAAGTCCCCTACCACGTCGCTCGGTGGACGCAGCGGGAACTGCTCTCGACGCTCCACGAGGAGGACCCCTGGCTCGCGGACTACCCGCACCTCTCGTGGTTTTTCCTCCCCGTATTCATGTCCAAGGACGGCCGCGAGTCGACGCGCGCGTTCTTCCGACAACACGCCGCCGGCTTTCCCGACGCCGGCCGCCGCGAGGCGACGCGCTTCTTCGAGGAGTTCCTCGAGACCGGCGTTCTCGACGACTATCGGCACGTGATGTCCGGCAAACTCGGCACCAGCGACCACGTCGATCGCGTGCGCATGAGCGCCGCGATGGCCGAGTTCATCGCCGCGAAGCTCCTCACCGACGCCGGCTACGACGTCGTCCCCGAGATCGAAGTGACGACGGGCCACTCGCTTGACTTCCGGGCGACGGACGCCGAGACTAACGTGCTCGTCGAGGTCACCCGGCCCCAGCCGCCGAACACCCGCTCGGCGTCGGGCCCGATCGCCGCCGTCCGCGAGACGGCCGAGACGAAGACGAACGGACAACTCGCCGAACACGGTGGGGGCGCCGTCCTCTTCGTCGACTGCTCGAGTTTCCGCGACGACGCCTGGAACGCCGTCCGCGGCGAACAACCCGACGTCCGACACCGCCCCGCCGTCGTCTACCGCGTCCGACCGAACGGGCGCGCCGAGGGCTACCGAAAGGGCGGCGTGCCGCTCGAACTGAGCGACGCGATCGAGTTTCTGGACTAAACGCGGCACGCGGTCGCCGCGTCGAGAAGCGCCGCCCGCTCGAAACGGCGTTGAGTTTTATAATTCCGAGATGGTTCCGGAAGAACGATCGACAAGCCGGAAGAGCGTACTCCTCCGGTGATTACCGGGCTAGAACGACACCGCGTCCGGCGTGTACGGACTCCCGACCGGCGTCGGATCGCGATCGCTGTAGCCGACGCGACCGATCGCCTTGTCGCTCACCGCACCGTAGATCGCGAAGCGAGCGTCCTCCGGATTTTCGAAAGTCTCGGACTCGAGTCGGGCGAGTACCTCGGCGACCGTCTCGGAGCCGTTCGGGAGTTCGAGGGTCCGGTCGCCGTGTTCCTCGATCAGTTCCTCGGTGGTCGCGGGATACTCGTAGTCGTCGATGACGTCGCCGGTGCCGTTGAGCAGCATTACGCCCGATTATGCGTTAACGATAATTATAAACATTGTCCATGTATGTTTTCTAGTGGCACCCCAGACCTAATACTGCTAGAGGACCCTTCGATCGAGGCGAACCCCGCGCGGGCCGAGAAACGACTTTACGGCGGGCCCGACACGGGTACGGTATGCCGTACGCCGATCTGCACGTCCACACGACGCGCTCGGACGGGGAACTGGAGCTCGCGGAAATCCCCGTCGCGGCCCGCCGGGCCGGCGTGGACGTCGTCGCCCTCACTGATCACGATCGGTTGCAGCCGTTCGACGACTCCGTCGTCGAGCGCGACGGCGTCGCGATCGTCCACGGGATCGAACTTCGCGTGGAAATCGAAGGAAGCGGCCGGCGCGTCGATCTGCTTGGATACGGCGTCGAGCCGACCGACGCGCTCGACGGACTCGTCGAGCGGATCCAGCGGAACCGCCGGGAACGCGGGCGAGCGATCGTCGACTGCGTCGAGGATCGACTCGGCGTCGACCTCGGGCTGACGATCGACGAAGGGTTCGGACGGCCCCACGTCGCCCGCGCGATCGACGCCCACTCCGAGATTCCACACGACTACGAGGGCGCCTTCGACGAACTCATCGGCGACGGCGACCCCTGCTTCGTGCCGCGGGAGATCCCGTCGTTCGAACGGGGGCGAACCGTGCTCGGCGAGGCCTGCTCGATAGTTTCGCTTGCCCATCCGCTGCGGTATCGCGACCCGGAACGGGCGCTGGCTCGCGCGGCCGACCTCGACGCGGTCGAGTTACACTATCCCTACGCCCGCGACGTCGACCTGACGCCGGTCGAACGAACGATCGAACGGCACGACCTCCTCGCAACCGGCGGGAGCGACGCGCACGACGACGAACTCGGTCGCGCCGGGCTGACGGAAGCGGCGTATCGACGGCTCGGCCTTCCGGCGAGGTAACAGTACCATCGACCGAGAGCGGAGGGTTCAATGCATCCTGGCTCTAACAGGGAACCATGCACTGCCACTACTGCGACCGGGAGGCCGCGTTCGCGGCCGAATCCGACGGGCTCAAAGTCGGGCTCTGCGAGGAGCACTTCCGCGAGCGGTTGCAGGAGCTCGCCGAGGCTGACGGACTCGAGAAGCTCAAAGAGGAAGTCGACGTCGATCGCGCCGAATAACGGGAACCGAATCGGTACTTCGACGATCGCACGTGGCGATCAGGCCGTCCGACCGGCGTCGACGTCGATCGCGTCGACCGGACAGACGTCGACGCAGAGCATGCAGTCGATACACTGGGCCTCGTTGGCGGGATCTGCTTTCTCCTCGCTTTCCGGGTGGCCCGGTGTGTCGACCCACTCGAAGACGTCGACCGGGCAGTCCTCGAGACAGGCGCCGTCCGCGATACAGAGGTCGAAGTCGACCGCGACGTGCGTGCCGTGGATGCCGAGTTGTTCCGGCTCGTCCACGGGGCCCCAAACGTCGTGACCGTTGTGTTCGTCGACTACCTCGCGGTTCTCGTGAAACTGCGGGTCTATGGTCATTGCTAGCAGAGCCAAACGAGGGACGAATACTTAAAAGTATGTACTCGTTTCCGTCGGAACGGCCGTTTCCGGAGTTAGGGGCGCCTAAAACCACCAGGCGTAGCGGGGGAGCAGCGTCGATCGAATACATCGACTATCTGGAACGATCGAGAATTTATATACTACGCAAAACGGTGACGAGAGGAAGCGGCGCCTCACGGGACGGGAACGAGGTCGACCCGGTGTGCTCCCGCGGACCACCGGCCCCGGTTCGGAAACGCGCTCAGTAGCCGAGCGACAGCGTCCGGTTGACGACGAGCGCGCAGAAGACGAGCGCGAGCAGCACCGCCAGCAGGGAGAAGGCGATCCCCCAGCCGAAGGCGTCCGCGACGACGCCGGTGACGACCGAGCCGAGCGCGCCGATGAAGCCGTAGACGCTCCTGACGAGGCCGAATCCGGCGCCGCGTTCGGACTCGGAGAGAACGTCCATGAACCGCGGTAACAGGGCCGCGCCCCAGCCGAGACCGGTCCCGATCAGGAGGACCGCTGCGCCGAGCGCGAGCCATCCCGGAACGGCCACGAGGAGGACGAAGCCGGCCGCCGCGAGGACCATACAGCCGGCCGTCGCGAGGTCGCGGCCGTACCGATCGGAGACCGCGCCCACGCCGACCTGCGTGATCGCCTGCACGACGAAGTAGCTCGCGAAGACCGTCCCAGCGAGTTCGGTCGACTGTTCCCGGTGCTCGATGAGGAACGTCGGGAGAAACGAGGACGTCGCTTGCCAGACGAACGCCCCAAGGATCGCCAGGCAGACGGGAAAGGCGATCCGCGGTCGCGAGAGCAACTCGACCAGCGGCTCCAGCGCGAACAGCCGCTCGCGCATCGATCGGCCGGGCTGGCGCGGTTCCGTCGGGCGGACGCGCCAGGCGAACAGCACGAAGACGGGGATCGCGATCGCGGTGCCGATCGCGACCGCGGGCCGCCAGCCGTACTCGACGCCGATCCAGGCGGCGATCGGCGGGGCGATCAACCCGGCCGCGGGGCCGCCGCTGTTGTGGATGCCGATCGCGGTGCCGATGTCCTCGTAGGTCCGGGTCAGCAGCGTGGTGGCGACGCTGTAGTGGAGGCCGGCGACCGCGCCGAGCGCGATCGTCCCGACGACGAACAGCGCGAACGCCGGCGCTCGCGCGAGCAGGAGACTCGCGATCGCCGTTCCCCCGACGGCGACGAGGATCACGGGTCGCTCGCCGATCCGATCGGCGAGGACGCCGCTCGGGAACTGGGCGGCGAAGTAGGCCATCCACATTCCCGTCAGCGCGACGCCGATCACCGAGTTCGAGACGTCGAACTCCTCGGTGATCAGCGGCACGACGGGGCTGATCGCCAGGCGGGCGACCATCGTCGCGAAGAACGCGAGCGTACACAGCGTCAGGACGGTCTCTCGGTATCGCCAGCGCATGTGGAATTCGTCACCCGCCGATCGGCGGGACTACTGGTTGGTCTCAGGCCGCACTTCAAGAGGATATTGATCTCGGCGGTATCAACCGGGAGACGGCACCGCGATATCGATCGTGACGATTCGAACGCGACCGGTACCCGCGTCCGGGCCATCCCGATCGGCAGCTGACGTACACTCTTTGTCTCTGGCTCGAAGGGCATTCGTATGCCACAGGTTCGAATCGTTAGCACCGGAGGAACGATCGCGAGCACCGCCGACGGCGAGAGCGAGGGGAAAACGCCCTCTGTCACGGGCGAAGATCTCGTCGATGCGGTGCCGGAACTCGCCGATCACGCGACGATCGAGGTCGACGAGGTGTGCCGGGTTTCGGGCTTCCAGATGGATTTCGAAAACGCCGCTCGGATCGTCGACGCCGCCGAGCGCGCCGCGGACGACGGTGCGGACGGCGTCGTCGTCACCCACGGGACCGATACGATGGCCGAGTCGGCCTACTACCTCGCGCTCGTCCTCGAGGCGGAGCTCCCGGTCGTCTTCACCGGCGCGCAGCGATCGTTCGACCAGCTCGGAACCGACGGGCCGGCGAACCTGCTCGCCGCGGTCCGCGCCGCGGCCGACGATCGGTTCCGGGACGCCGGGGGGAGCTACCTCGCGTTCAACGACGCCGTCCACGCCGCACGCGGGGTGGTGAAGTCGCACACGAGCAAGCTCGAGACGTTCCGCTCGCCCGATCGGGGACCGGTCGCGGAACTCGCTCCCGACGGGTTTCGATTCCTCCGCGAACCGGGCCGGGACGCCGATCCGATCCCGGACTGGTTCCCGGGTGCTCGGATCGACCCAGGCGTTCGAGTGGAACTCGTCACGAACGCGATGGGCGTCGACGGTCGACAGGTCGATCGCGCGCTCGACGCTGGCGTCGACGGCGTCATCGTAGCGGGAACGGGGCTCGGCAATGCGACCGCCGAACTCGGTGCCGCGATCGAGAGCGTCGTCGACGCCGGCGTCCCCGTCGTGCTCACGTCGCGCTGTCACGCCGGCACGACGGCCGGGGTGTACGGCGGCCCCGGCGGCGCGAAAACGCTGCTCGAGGCAGGTGCGATCGCCGGCGGCGATCTCCCGCCGTGGAAGGCCCGCCTCAGGGCGGCCCTGGCGCTCTCGACGGGAGACGGCGATCGCGGCGCCGTCGATCGGGTTCGGAAAGTGTTCGAGGGGATCGACTCCGTCATCTGATCCGGGTCCTGCGGGCGGTGCTGCCGCGAAGGAACGACATACTGATGACGCTCACTCGTCTTCGATCGCGCCGGTCGCATCGAACACCCGGCCGTCGTAAAGGATCGTACGCCGGTTCCCGGACTCGTCGTCGAACGGCTGAAGGGCCGTCCACCGGTCGGTCTTCACCCGGACGGTCGTCACGCCGTCCTCGAACAGGGGGAACGCGTTCCGGAAGCCGCGAAACGGCTGCCGGGGGAGCTGTTCGGGGAGCAACCGATCGTCGACCGCGTCGGGGTCGGCGTCGGACCGCGTGACGGTGATCGTCGCCGGCCGACGAGCGTCGTCGTAGTTCGGAAGACGAACGGCCACCGTCTCGCCCCGGTCATCGACCTCGGCATCCGCCTCGGGACTGATCGCGAGGCCGGGCGCCTCGAAGTCGAACGCCGCCGCGTGGGTCTCCCCGTCCCGGCGGTAGCCGACGGCGTAGGCGTACCGGCCGCCGCCGAGGTGGTCGACGACGCGAGCGTCCTCGCAGGGAACCGACTCTCCGTGGAAGACGTGGAGCGTCGTCTCGTCCCGATCGCCCGGTCGGAGGTGCGATAGGGGCAACGTCCACATCCACGGGTGGATCGGGTACCACTCGTCCTCGACGAGTTTGTAGAGCCGCCAGTAGTAGGGGTTGCCTGCCATCGTCGTCCGTCCGTGGTTGATCAGTTCGAACCCGATCCGGCCGGGGGCGTCGACGGCCTCGGTCGACGGGCGCAACGAAACCTCCGTTTCGGGGGTCGCCTCGTGGTACCAGGCCGTCTGTTCAGCGTCCGGCAGTCCGGGCATCGCCTCGGCGAACCGGGACTCGCCGTCGGGCCCTGGCTCGCCGGTGGGCCACACGGCGATGGTGAACGCGCCGTCGCCGCTGGCGAACCGGTAGCGGCCGGGACCGATCGCCGACTCCCCGCGGTCGTGGTGACCGAGCAACACGAACTCGGCGGTCAGCCGCTCGTCGGGACCGAGCGTGATCGTCTCGGGGAACCAGTCGCCCTCGACGTCCTCGACGCGCCACCGGCCCTCCTCGTCGCGGTGGTAGTCGGGGAGAGTCTCCGCGACGTCGGTCTCCGCCGTCGGCGCGAGGTAGATCCACTCGCGCTCGTCGTTCCGGGCGCTCGGCGGGTCGTCGAAGAGCGGGAGCCGTCGCGTTTCGATCGTCCGGTCGTACGATCTCCCGTTCTCCAGGACGGCCGCGAGACGGGCGGGGGAGTCGGGCGTCGCGGGTTCGACGAAGTCGATCGACAGCCCGAACCGGTTGACGAACGGACCGGACGCGACGACCGCCGTGAGCGGCGCCGTCTCGAAGTCGACGACGGTCGGGTCGTCGTCGATTCCCGGGAAGTCCGGTTCGTCTCCGTCGTTCGAGTCGTCGGGCGAGTCCACGCCGAAGGGCGACCGATCGGCGTCGCCTCCGGGGAGGGAGACGGCCGAGCAGCCCGGGAGGAGGCCGACGCCGGCGGTCCCCGCAAGGAAGGTGCGGCGATTCATACGCGGGACGACTCGTCAGTCGTACGTAAGCTTCCGGCTAGCTCAAACGGTCGTTTCACCGACGGAACGCCCGCTCTCGAGCGCACCGTTTTTGCTCGCCCCGCGGATAGTGCCGGTATGGACCTCACTCACCGCCCCCGGCGGCTCCGACGCGACCGCGTCCGGGGACTCGTCAGCGAGACCCGCCTCGCGCCGTCGGACTTCATCGCGCCGGTGTTCGTCGACGCGACGACCGAGGAGCGCGTCCCGATCGAGTCGATGCCGGGCCACGAGCGGGTGCCGATCGCGGACAGCGTTACCCGGGTCGAGGAAGTGCTGGAAACGGGCGTCGAAGCGGTGATGCTGTTCGGCATCCCGGAGTCGAAAGACCCCGATGGAACGCGCGCCTGGGCCGAGGACGGCGTCATCCAGGAGGCGACGCGGCGGATCACGGCGGAGACGGACGCCTACGTCATCACCGACGTCTGTCTCTGTGAGTATACGGATCACGGCCACTGCGGGCCGCTCGAGGAGGAACTTCGAGGGCCAGACGTCGACGAGGGTGGCTCCACCTGTGAGGCGACGCTGACCGTCGACAACGACGCGACCCTCGCGACCCTCGAGAAGATCGCCGTCTCGCACGCCGAGGCCGGCGCCGACATGGTCGCTCCGAGCGGCATGATGGACGGGATGGTCGCCGCGATCCGAACCGGCCTCGACGACGCCGGCTACGAACACGTCCCGATCATGAGCTACGCGGCAAAGTACGAGAGCGCCTTCTACGGGCCGTTCCGGGACGCGGCGGACGGTGCGCCCGCCTTCGGCAACCGACGTCACTACCAGATGGACCCCGCGAACGCCCGCGAGGCGCTTCGCGAAGTCCGCCTTGACGTCGATCAGGGCGCGGACGTGCTGATGGTCAAACCTGCGCTCCCCTACCTCGACATCGTCTCGGCCGTTCGCAGGGAGTTCGATCACCCCGTCGCGGCGTACAACGTCTCCGGCGAGTACGCCATGCTCCACGCCGCCGCCGAGAAGGGCTGGCTCGATCTGGAAGCAGTGGCGATCGAGTCGCTGCTGTCGATCAAGCGCGCCGGCGCCGATCTGATCCTGACCTACTTCGCCGAGGACGTCGCCCAACGGCTGTCCGCGGACCGGTAGTCGTCTCGTCTTCGATCGCGGGTCGAGCGGTCGGCAGTTCGTCGGCAGGTGGCGCCGCCGCCCGTTGATCGCCGATCGGACCGCACGAGCGGGCCGATTTCGATCACAACGGTTTTGATATCACCGTCTGTAGCGGGGCATACAACGGGGCGACTCGACGGGCGCCGATAGCGTCTTCCACCGCCGTCCGCCGGACCTAACCGACCTCACCACAACCAATGTCTCAATCACCGAGCAGCAAAGCGAAAACTCTCCTCGTTTTTGTCGCGACGATCGCCGTCGGATTCATCTTGTTCATCCTCCCGAACCTGTTCTTCGGGATCACCAAACTCAACGGCGGTCTCGTCGGTGTGAACCTGTTCGTTATCGCGCTCTTTCAGTTCGTCACGGTCTGCGCACTGCTCTACGTTTCCCTCGGGCGGCTGGGACGGGATTTCCGGTCTATCGGCCTCACCCCGAACGACTGGAAGCGAGACGGCCTGCTGGGGCTGCTGGTAGGGTTAAGCTGGGCTGCGGTACAGTTCGGCTGGATAATTCCCAGTACCGGCGGCGCCGAACGGGCGGACGTGGCGCAAATGGTGACGATGATGGATGGGACGGTGTTGGGCCTCGCGGCCTTCATCGCGCTGGGAGTGATCGGCGGCGGGATCACCGAAGAACTCTACAACAGGGGCTATTTTATCTCGGTCCTCAGGGATACCTTCGAAAATCCTCGTATAGGGCTGTGGGTGGCCGGAATCCTGTCCATCCTCTTTTTCGCTCTCGGCCATCTCCCGACGAACACTGTGGAGTGGATCGATATTCTCGTCCCTACGATCGCGTACACAGCCCTGTTCGTGTACACCGGTCGCCTGACTCCGTCGATCGTCGCACACGGTTGTTACAACGCGACGGCTATCCTGTTGACCTACTGGCTCTACTACGGCTGAACTGGCGCGCGACTCGAACCGGGATCTCAACGATCCGACTATCCGCGTATGCCGCCCTCACGAGCAGACGAGGAGGGAGCGTCGCGGTCGCGTATCCTCTCGGTTCGCCGATCGGTGCTCGACGATACCGGGATTGTCGGAAGATTGAATAAACACAGACCGATAGTCGATCGTACCGAATGCGTCGCGTCCCCATCGCTCGGCTCACCCGAGTCGGTTCGTATGTTCTCGCGTCGGTGATAGCGGTACTGCTCGTCGTGTTTCCGATCATCCGCGGCCTCGGGGTCTCCACTCCCGTTTCGCTGATAGCCCCGCTCGCGGAACCGATCGGTGTTCGGATACCCGTTCCCGGAGACGGCCTGAAATGGGGCCTGTTCGTCGGATTCCCGCTCCTGGTGCTCGGTCGAGCGATCACCACCCGGGCCCCCGCGGATGCCGTTCTCGCCACGTGGGCGATTCCCTGCCTATTCCTGTCGCTGTGGGCGCTCTATCGTCCCTCCGTCGGCCGCTCGGCGCTGTTTTGGGGAGACCCCATCATGTTACTCGGCAACGTATTGCTCGCACTCGTCGTCCTCGGCGACGGGTTCCTCGCGCACGTCCGCGGTCTCCGCGCTCCGACGATCCACGGTTGACGACGGGGCGCGATCGGCCGCGAGTTCGATCACCCCGTCGCGGCGTACACCATCTCTAGCGACTACACCGTGCTCCACGCTTCCGAGAGGGACTGGTTCGACATGGAGACGGTGGTGATCGGATCGCCGCTGCCGATCGAGCGTGCGGGCGCCGATCCGATCCAGAGATACTTCGTCGAGGAGTCGCGAAACAGGCGAGCGCGGGCCAGTTGCGGCTTCGAGTCATCTACGGGGCCGAGATTGGCGTCACCACTCGATCGGTGCCGCGTCGGATTCGACACGGGACCGTCGACGGCCCACAAATCGGGTCGAGCGCTCAAAATACGTAGTGAGCGATTTCCCGTGACTGACAGTTGGGACACTCCTCGGCTCGATGTACGAGTTTTTCGCCGCAGTTTCGACATTCGTACAGCTCTGTGCCATCCGATTTTCGCAACGCTTTGAACACCCCCATTATTCGGCCCCCACGTGAACGTTTGGGATGAGCTACCATCACTCTATCTGCTCTTCGCGGAGAATATCAGGATCGTTACAGATCCGTGCGCTGTTCGACCGGCGACTGCGGCTCGCTACCGGTGCCGTCCAGCTATCGGAGACGTCCAGTTCGCGCCAGCTGTACCCATCGAAGATGCTCGATCGTCGCGTTCGCGGCACCGAGCGCGGCCTGCGGCCAGCGGCGGACGAACGTCCAGTTCGGGGCGACACCAGCGGACGTGCGGCAACATCTGCCGCGCGCGGAGCATCGAAGCCAATTTTCAATCCGTCCTAGCCCCGTATTCATGACACCCATCGCAAATCTGGTGTACGAACGCACAGAATACGCCCGCTAGCCGTGAAAATCGGAAAATTCTATCGCCTTATACGAATTAAATCACCTCTAGATTTGTTCAGCTGCCCCTATTACGATCTGATTTATAGACGAATGTCAACGCTAATCCTTATATCAGACCATTCCATGAGTAGTAGGCGTGATACAGAAGACAACCATGGCCTGTTCTGATCCATACATGGACATTTGTTTACAAACTGTGAGCGATCGCGGCGGAACGACGGAGGTGTGCGGCTAATGGAACCGACGCTCCTCCAGAGCGACGTCGGGGCGCTGATGGAGACGATCAACTACACGTGGATCTTGGTGGTCACGTTCCTGATCTTCTTCATGCACGCCGGCTTCGCCATGCTCGAGGCGGGGCAGGTACGCTCGAAGAACGTGGCGAACCAGCTAACGAAGAACCTGCTGACCTGGAGCGTCGGCGTGACGGTATTCTTCCTGATCGGGATCGGCGTCGAAACCGCCGTCGCCGGCGGCGGCTTCGAACCAGCGTTCGTCGGCGACGCGACCAGCTGGATCGACTGGCTCTACGGTGCCGTCTTCGCCATGACCGCGGCGACGATCGTCTCGGGAGCCGTCGCCGGCCGCGCGAAGCTCCGCGCGTACGTGACCTACACCTTCCTGCTGGCAGCGGTCATCTACCCGGTCGTTACCGGCATCACGTGGGCCGGCGGCTACATCGAGACGATCACCGGAACGCCCTTCGCCGACTTCGCGGGCGGGATGATCGTCCACGGCATGGGCGGTATCGCCGGCCTCACCGCGGCGTGGGTGCTCGGCCCGCGCATGGATCGGTACAACGACGACGACGGCACCGTGAACGTCATCCCCGGTCACTCGCTGACCTTCGCCGTGCTCGGGACGCTGATCCTGGCGTTCGGCTGGTACGGCTTCAACGTCGGTACCTCCGCCATCTTCGCCGAGGGCGCCTTCCTCGGTGACCAGCTCGGACGCGTCGCCATGACCACGACGATCGCGATGGCCTGCGGCGCGATGGCCGCCGGCCTCGTCGCCTGGCTCAAGACGGGCAAGGTCGACACCCTCTACGTCGCGAACGGCCTGCTGGCCGGCCTCGTCGGCATCACCGCGATCCCCGACACCACCGCGTGGTGGGGCGCGTTCGTCGTCGGCGGCCTCGCCGGCGCGCAACTGCCGATCGTCTTCGAGTTCGTCGAGCAGCGCCTGAAGATCGACGACGTCTGTGCGGTCTTCCCCGTCCACGGCTCCGCGGGCGTCCTCGGGACGCTCCTGTTCCCGTTCGTGGCGGCCCCGGGCGTCGTCGACAGCGTCGTCGACGCCTTCCTCGCCCAGTTGTTCGGGGTCGTCGTCATCGGCGCCTGGACCGCCGGCGCGACCGCCGCCATCTGGTACGCGTTCAAGGCGATGGGCCAGGCCCGGGTCACCCCCGAGCACGAACGCGACGGCCTCGACGTCTCCGAACACGGCGTCGACACCTACCCCGAGTTCGGCCAGCCCGACGTCGCGACCGACGGCGGCCCGACGGGTGCCGGTGACGCGATCCGCACCGACGGCGGTGAGCCGAGCGATGCGAGGCGATCCTCGTCGGGCCTCCGGTCCGACGGCGGGAAACCGAACGGCGGACAGATCAAGATGGTCACCGCGATCGTTCGCCCCGATCGACTCGGGGCGGTCAAGCAGGCGCTGGCGGAAGCCGGCGCCCCGTCGCTGACCGTCACGAACGTCTCCGGACGCGGCTCCCAGCCCGCCAAGACGGGCCAGTGGCGCGGCGAGGAGTACACGGTCGACCTCCACCAGAAGGTCAAGATCGAGTGCGTCGTCGCGGACATCCCCGCCGAGGACGTCGTCGACGCGATCAGCGAGGGCGCCCGCACCGGCGACCCCGGCGACGGGAAGATCTTCGTCACCCCCGTCGAGGACGCCTACCAGATCCGCACCGGGAAAACCGGCTCCGACGCGGTCTGACCGATCGAACCGGCCGAAGACGAACGTCTCACTCCTTCTCCCCGACCGGTTCGTCGATCGACGGCGACGCACCGCGCCGGCGCCCGACGACGAGTCGCACCAGCGCGGTCCGTTTGATCAGCGCGAAGCCGACCGCGACGACGGCGAAGCCGACGATCGTCGTCGCCGCCGGCGACTCGTCCAGCGCCAGCCAGCCGACCACCGCAGCGAAGACCGGGAGTAGGTACGAGACGAGGTTGATTTCGACGGAGCCGAGCCGATCGAGCAGGTCGAAGTACAGCAGGTAGCCGAGCGCACCCGCGACGGGGACCAGATAGGCGAAGGCGAGGAGCACCGTCGGCGTCCACCCGATCGCCTGCGGTTCGCCGAGGCCGCGACTCGCGACGTGCAGGACGGGCGCGCCGAGCAGCATCAGCCATCCCTGGAGGGAGGCGACCGGTAGATCGGTCCGGGTCCGCTGGGTGGCGACCGTGCCGAGCGCGAACGCGAGCGCGGCGGCGAAGATGATGACCACCCCCAGCGACTCGCTCGTGTAGAGGTCGCCCGGATCGGGATCGGCCACGATCGCCGTTCCGATGAAGCCCAGGCCGAGGCCGACCGCGCCGACGACGCCGAGGCTGGTGGTCGGGAGCACCAGCCGCGAGAGCCCCGCCGTCAGGATCGGGATCGTCGCGACGACGACGGCGGCGACGGCGCTCGTGACGTACTGCTGGCCCGCGAACAGCAGCGCGTGGTGACAGGCGATCAGCAGGACGCCGCCGGCGACGAGGCCGGCCCACTCCTCCCGTCGCGGGCGAACCCGATCGCCGCGAACGGCGGCGTACCCCAGGATGAGAATCGCCGTCGCGTCGAATCGAAGCGCCGCGAACAGCACGGGCGGGACGACCGCGACGGCGGCCCGGACGGCCGGAAACGTCGTGCCCCAGATCGCGGCGACGAGCAGAAACAACAGCGGCGTTCGATATCGCATTTATAGTGGTCGAAAGCGACTCGGCGAGGCGATCGTTTAACGGTAGTGATCGACGGGTAGACGGCGTGGCGATCGGACTTCTAACTCTGTAATGGACGAGAACACCACGAAAGCCCCTGGCGCTGTGGACTCCCAGGGCTCGCTGCGGTCCTCACCTCACTCCGTTCGGTTGCGGTCCTTGCGTCGCCCGAGTTCGCCCACAGCGCCAGCCCCTTTCATTCCCACCCGTGTCGGCTGACCGAGATGCCACCGTGGGTGGGAATGAAAGGGGCTGCCGGCTCCGGGAAGACGGGCGCTGCTAGCACGCGACCGAAGGGAGCGCGCGCAGCAAGCCCCTCGACCGGAGCCGGCAGGGGCTTTCGTGGAGCTCGTGGAAGCCAAACCAATCCTGCGGTAGAATCGGGACATAACTCGGTTTCCTGATAGCGATCGAACCTCGGTACTACTTTGCCGTCCGATCGCAAAGGGCCGGATATGAACGACGAGAACTCGCGCGACCTCTACGATCGGGCGCTGTCGGTGCTCCCCGGCGGCGTCAACTCCGCGGTGCGCGCGGCGATCGAACCGTATCCCTTCTTCGTGCGGAAGGGCGACGGCGGCCACGTCATCGACGCCGACGGGAACCGGTACGTCGACTGGGTGATGGGACTCGGGCCGCTGCTGCTGGGCCACGACCTGCCGGAGCCGGTCGGGGCGGCGATCCAGCGGAAGGCGAGCGAGGGGCCGATGTACGGGACGCCGACCGAGATCGAGGTCGACCTCGCGGAGTTCGTCGTCCGCCACGTGCCGAGCGTCGAGAAGATCCGGTTCGTCAACTCGGGGACGGAGGCGACCGTCTCCGCCGTGCGACTCGCCCGCGGGTACACGGGTCGGAACAAGATCGTCGTCATGCAGGGCGGCTACCACGGCGCCCAGGAGTCGACGCTGGTCGAGGGCGACGCCGAGAACCCGACACCCTCGTCCGCCGGCATCCCGCAGTCGTTCGCCGAGCACACCCTCCCGGTGCCGTTCAACGACGAGACGGCGATCCGGGAGGTGTTCGAGGAGCACGGGGACGACGTCGCGGCCGTCCTCACCGAACCCATCCTGGGGAACTACGGCATCGTCTACCCGGAGGACGGCTACCACGAGTTCCTCCGCGAGATCACCGAGGAACACGGCTCGCTGCTGATCTTCGACGAGGTCATCACGGGCTTCCGCGTCGGCGGCCTGGGCTGCGCCCAGAGCGAGTTCGGCGTCACGCCCGACCTGACGACGTTCGGCAAGATCGTCGGCGGCGGCTTCCCGGTCGGCGCGATCGGCGGCCGCGCCGAGATCGTCGAACAGTTCGCGCCCTCGGGCGACGTCTTCCAGGCCGGCACCTTCTCCGGTCATCCCGTCACGATGGCCGCGGGCCTCGAAACGCTGCAGTTCGCCGCCGAGAACGACGTCTACGATCACGTCGACGGCCTCGGCGACGACCTCCGGCGCGGGCTGACCGAGATCGTCGCCGACCAGGCGCCGAGTTACACCGTCACCGGAACGGCGAGCATGTTCAAGGTGATCTTCACCCGCGAAGGACCGGGGCCCGGATCGCTGGACGAACAGTGCGAAGCGGGGTGTCGGCAGAACCCGACCTGTCCGCGCTACGACTACTGCCCGAAGAACGGCGCCGACGTGAAAAACGCCGAGACCGATCGCTGGCGCCGCGTCTTCTGGGGGAAGATGCGCGAGCGGGGGATCTTCCTCTCGCAGAACCAGTTCGAGTGCCAGTTCGTCAGCTACGCCCACACCGAGGAGGACGTCGAGCAGACGCTCGAAGCGTACAAAGAGGCGCTATAGACGGTCCTTCCGTCGCGCGGTTGCGATCGCGTCCGAACGCGAGCACGGGGGCTGACCCGACTTGCTCGCGATCGACGGCGGACTCGAGGCTCGCCGCGAGTCCGAACGGATGGAACGAGGGAAGTGAAAACCGGAGATCGACTTTCAGCCCCTCTTCCAATCGATCAGTGGTTATATGCAATCGTGTGATGAGGTTTACACTATGTTGAAACGCCGTGGACTGTGCGCTTGTTTGTGTTCCGTTTTCACGGTAGGATGTGCCGGTACTAGAGACGAGGACACTACCGGTAGAAGTGAAAATCAAACTAGCGGTACGGGTGAGCAAGAGGGGGCGACCGCCGACGCTCTGCCCGACAAAATGACGGTGGAGGTGTCAGTAAAACATGAATCTGAGAGCGGGTTACTGGTAACTGGAAAACCGGTTCGATCAGTGATAGACGATCGTGGACACGGTAGTGTGAAATTCTACTTCGAGAATATGTCCGAATCGATCATAAAACGTGACGACCAGGGATTTTTACCGGATGTAATCAGACTATCGCGGGATAATGACAGTTCAGAAACGATACTGGAATACGACGGGGACGAGAATAGCGACGACCGTGTGACCGGGATTCACTCTACCGAGTCGATCACGGAACAGTATATTCTCTATATAATGCACTCCATGCTAGGAGACGCATTTACAACTACCGAAAATATTAGCTACTACGCTGACGGCGAGGAGCACAAAGACGAGATAGATATCGAGATCCGCGTTGAAAATGCGGATAATTGATCGCGCTGTGGATACCTTGAGAGCGCCGGAAAACGTCCGAATAAGAGGTAAATTGACGCACGTTACCAAACATCGATTCGACTAAGTAGAGTTAGGAGAGCCGACACTGTATTCCGATTATCTACGACCGACCGTAGAACGGCGACAAACGGAAGACGGAATCGCCAAAAGCGATACATGAAACGTTCCCGATCGAAATGACACGGTAATCGATGGCCCCGCTGTCGACGAGCGTCGAGACGTTCGACTGGGCGCGTCTCATCGAGCGACTGTGCTTCGGCATTCCGCCGGTGGTCGGCGTCGGCCTCATCGGTGTCCTCCGGGAGACGGAACCCGGCGTCCCCTACCTCGAGCGAGGATTGGTCCTCGTCGGGACGTTCGGCTACACGGCGCTGACGCTCGCGCTCGCGATCGCGCTCTTTTTCGACGCCAGTCGCGTGCGCCGTCGCGGCGGCGTCAGCAGCCACTGGACGCCGAGCCCGTGGCTCAACGCCGCGTTCGCGATCGTCTGGGCGCCGGCCGCGGGGGTGTTCTACCTCTACCGACGGCACAAGCGCTTCGGGACGCGACCGGGCTGGTCGGGCTGGTGGCTCGTCGTCGCGGTCTCGCTCGCGACGACCGTGCTCGGGATCGCCATCGCGATCGTCGCGTACGCCCTCGCGCTGCCGGGGCTGCTTTCGACGGCCGTCGGGACCGCCGGCGCGATCGCCTTCGGCGCGTTCCCGATCGCGATCCACCAGGACGCCGCGTACGTCTGCATCCAGGGACAGGGGTGGCGACCGAATCCGGGGCTGTACCTCGGACTCGCGTTCCTCAGTCTCGTCGTGGCGCCGCTGCAGCCGATCGTCGCGGGCTACTACCTCCTGCGGCGGCGCAAGGCGATCGGGACGCCGTGAGGCGTCGATCGGTCGCCGAAGAGCGGACGGCCAGACGCGAATCCGGAATCAGTCGGCCGCGGTGACGATGTCGTCTTCGTATCCGGCGACCGCCTCCATCACGGCCGCCCGATCGGCCTCGTCGACGTCGAACTCGACGAGCGTCTCCTCGAGGTGGGTCGCGATCACGTCGAAGTCCGACGGGGTGATCTCGAGGTGCTCGTGGGCCGACTCCATGTCGGCGCCCGAGTACTCGACCGGGCCGTCCGCGACCGAACTGAGGAACTGGGTCTGGTGGGCGCGCTGGTCCTGCATGTCGAGGTCCTCGAAGAAGTGGGCGACCCGGTCGTCTTCGAGCAGCCGGCCGTAGAATCGATCGACGACCGCGGCGATGGCGTCCTCGCCGCCGAGCCGATCGTAGAGCGTTTCGCTCATCGGGACAGTGTACAGAAGTAACGTGGATAAAAACCGGGGCGAATTCCCGAGAACTGGGAGGGCGATCCTCTCGGTGGTGAATCGCCCGGTCCGGTGACGGCGGAGTTCGACGGCAGAGAGCGATCCTATCGTCCGTCTCGTCGGTTCGAGTCGCCGGTTTCGGTCGCGGGGGAGCCGCGTCGTGCGAGCTCGGTACGAATCGCGTCGCGCTTGACCAGGACGAACCCGCAGACGATGACGCCGAAGCCGGCGACGGTGCGCGCCGCGACCGGTTCGCCGAGGACCGCCCAGCCGCCGATCGCGGCGAAGACCGGCGCGGCGTACCCGATCAGGTTGATCTCGACCGCGCCGATCCGGTCCAGAAGTTCGAAGTAGAGCAAGTAGCCGACGACGCCGGCGACGAGGGCCAGGTACGCGAGACCGAAGAGCGCCGATCTCGTCCACTCGATCGCCGCGAACCCGGGGAGCGGGAGCGCGATCGCCGCGAGGTGCAACAGCGGCGCCCCGACGAGCATCATCCACGCCTGCATCGATCGCACGGGGAGAGCGGTGCGATAGCGGCGCGTCAGAACCGCCCCGAGAGCGAACGCGGCGGCCGACAGGAAAACGAGCAGGACGCCGTACAGCGTCCCCGTTCCCGTTCCGGCGAGCGTCGGATTCGCGACGATCACGACGCCGAGCAGCCCCAGACAGAGGCCGAGTGCACCGACCCGATCGAGTCGCTCGTCCGCGAGCAACGGCCACGCGAACCCGGCGGCGAGCACCGGATCGAGACTCATGACGACGCTCGCGACGGCGCTCGTGACGTACTGCTGGCCCGCGAACAGCAGCGCGTGGTGGACGGCGACGAACAGCGTCCCCCCGAGGACGACGACGCGCCACTCGCCGATCGTTTCGGGGTACCACCGATCGGTGGTGGCGATCGCGTACGCGAGCGTGGCGACGGCTACGATATCGAACCGAAGGGCCGCAAGCGGGACGGGCGGGATATGCGGCAACGCGGCCCGCGCGGCGACGAACGACAACCCCCAGATGGCTGCGAGCAGGACGAACAGGCCCGCGGTACCGTATCGCATACGCACCGCCAACGCGACGGGACCCGATAATAGTTCTCATCGTGTTGATACGTATCAACACGACCTTCGGTCGCACTCGCCGACGGCGTCGATCGCTGGCGCGGTCCGCCGACGTGGCCCGATCGACGGGCCGATCGGACGGCGCGACGACGAGCGGGACTCGGCGATCGACCCGCCGACCCGGCCCGCCGGACAAGCGTGCGCTTTTCATACCCGAGGCGACCACTACCGCCTATGAGAACGCGCGGGACGTTGCGACTGGCGACACGGGGGTCCGCACTCGCCCGACGGCAGGCCGCACTCGTGAAGGAGGCCCTGGAGGACCGGCGCTACGAGGTCGAACTCGTGACCGTCGAGACGACGGGCGACCAGATCAGAGACGAGTTGATCCACCGTCTCGGCAAGACCGGGGCATTCGTCCGTGAACTCGACGAACGCGTCCTCGACGGGGACGTCGACGGAGCGATCCACTCGATGAAAGATATGCCGACCGAACAGCCGCGGGAACTCGTGACCGCCGCGGTCCCGGAGCGGGGACGGCCCGGGGACGTGCTCGTCACGCCCGACGGGACGACGCTCGAAGACCTTCCGGAGGGTGCTACCGTCGGCACCTCCAGTCTGCGGCGTCGCGCCCAATTGCTCTCCGAGCGCCCGGACCTCGAGGTCGAACCGCTCCGCGGGAACGTCGATACCCGTCTGGAGAAACTGCTCGCTCCCGCGCTGCAGGCGGAACACCAGGAGCGGAGCGAGGCCGACAAAGAGCGGAAAGGGAACGCCGGCCGCGAGGCGCAAAGCGCCTCGGATAGTGCGAGCGGGCAAAGCCCGCGAGCAGACGAGGACTTCGAACCCGAGTACGATCGCACCGTCGACGAGTGGTTCGACGGCCTCTCGGAGCTCGAAAAGCAGGCGCTCGGCCGCGAGGTCGAGACCGAGTACGACGCGATCGTGCTCGCGCAGGCGGGCCTCGAACGCAGCGGCCTCGCTCACTACGTCGACCCTCAAGAGCTGCCCGTCCAGACGTTCGTCCCCGCGCCGGGACAGGGGGCGCTCGCGGTGACCGCGACGGACGGCGAAACCGCCCGCGAAATCCAGTCCGTAATCGACCACCCGCGGAGCCGCGTCGAGACGACGGTCGAGCGCACCCTCCTCGCGGAACTCGGCGGCGGCTGTATCGCCCCGATCGGCATCTACGCCGTCGTCCAGGGCGAGTACGTCCACGCCACCGTCCAGGCGTTCGATCGCGACGGCGAGGAATCGGTCCAGGCGAGTCGCGACCTGCCGATCGAGACCCACGCCGACGCCGCCCGCGAGTTCGCCGCCGATCTGGCCGATCGCGGGGCCGCCGACCTGATCGAGCGCGCCCGCGAGGAGGCCGAAGACGAGGACGAGGAGGTCGGCCCCGGCGGCCCCGTCGGAGGGGAAGTCGATGAAGCGTGACGACGCGGAGTCCGCGGAACCGCGGGCGGGCACCGTCTACCTCGTCGGTAGCGGCCCCGGCGATCCCGACCTGCTGACGGTCAAAGCGAAACGACTGCTCGAGACGGCTGACGTCGTTCTCCACGACAAGCTTCCCGGCCCCGAGATTATCGATCGACTCCCCGAGGATCGCCGCGAGGACGTGGGCAAGCGCGCCGGCGGCGAGCGCACGCCCCAGTCCGAGATCAACGATCGACTGGTCGAACTCGCACGCGACGGGAACGACGTCGTCCGGCTGAAGGGGGGCGACTCGTTCGTTTTCGGCCGCGGCGGCGAAGAAGCCGAGCACCTCGCGGCCCACGAGGTACCCTTCGAGGTCGTCCCTGCAGTGACGTCCGCGATCGCCGCGCCCGCCGTCGCCGGCATCCCGGTCACCCACCGCGACCACGCCTCCTCGGTCTCGTTCGTCACCGGTCACGAGGATCCCACCAAGGCGGAGTCCGCCGTCGACTGGGAGGCCCTGGCCGCGACCGGCGGCACGATCGTCGTCCTGATGGGGGTCGGTCGCCTGCCGGACTACACCCGGGCTCTGCGAGAGGCCGGGATGTCCCCCGAAACGCCGGTCGCGCTCGTCGAACGCGGCACCTGGCCGGACCAGCGGGTCGCCACCGGCACCCTGGAAACGATCGTCGACGTCCGCGACGAGGCGGGCATCTCGCCGCCGGCCGTGACGGTGATCGGCGATGTCGCCGGCACCCGCGAGTCGATCGTCGAGTTCCTCGAAAACGACTACGGTGGCGCGAGCGACGGTGCTGCAGACGACGGCGCCGCGGGCGGGAGGTAGCGATCGATGAACGACGACACACCCACGGTCGCCGTCTTCCGCCCGAACGACGATCGCCTCGACGCGGCCGTCGACCTGCTCGAATCCCTCGGCGCGGAGCCCGTGGCGGATCCCATGCTGGCCGTCGAACCGACCGACGCGACGCCGCGAACCGACGCGGACTACGTCGTCCTCACGAGCAAGACCGGCGCGGGGCTCGTCGCCGATGCGGGCTGGGACCCCGACGACGCGATCGTCTGCGCGATCGGCCCGGCGACGGCCGACGCCCTCCGCGACGTCGGCTACGCGGTCGACCTCGTCCCCGAGGAGTTCACGTCGAGCGGCCTCGTCGCGGCGCTGAGAGACGAAGCGCGCATCGACGGCGCGCGTGTGGAAGTCGCCCGCAGCGATCACGGCAGCCCCGTCCTGCTCGACGGCCTCGCGGACGCCGGCGCGTACGTCCACGAGACGGTCCTCTACCGACTCGTACGGCCAGAGGGAAGCGGCGAGTCCGCGGAGCTGGCCGCCGACGGCGCGCTCGACGCCGCCTGCTTCACCTCGTCGCTGACCGTCGAGCACTTCCTCGAGGCCGCCGCGGCGCGCGGCGTCCGTCAGGATGCGCTCGCCGGCCTCCGAGACGCCACGGTCGGCGCGATCGGCGACCCGACCAGAGGGACCGCCGAGTCGCAGGGAATCGGCGTCGATGTCGTCCCCGAGGCGGCGACGTTCGAGGCGCTGGCCCGGGGAACGATCGACGCGCTTCGATCGGCCGACGGATCGGGGCGCTGACGCCGCAGTTCCGCGGCGCCGGCGTCCGCCGGTGGCTCGCCCTCGTCGTCTTTCGACCGACACGAACGTCAGTTCCACCGCGCGTAGGGTGACCGTCCGCTCGAAAACCGGCGACGCGGGAGACGGCGACCCGGTCCGCTCGCCGGACGTGCGAACGCGCGACCAGCCGACCTCGGACGCCACATGCGGTAGCAAGGCGATCGTTATTCCCACATAGAGCCGTCTAGACGACCGATGTCAGCGACATCCGATCTTCCGATCAGGCTGGACCCGCCGGGATCCGCCAGTTTGCGCGCGACGTTTCTCGCGCTCTGGTTCGTCGACGCGATCGCCGCGACCCTCTTTTTCGTCGTACCGTACGCGTCAGAACTCAACCCCGTCACCGTCCTCTTCTACCAGGCGTTCGGCCTGCCCGGCGTTCCGCTCGCGGCGGCCTGCTACGCCGCAATCGTGATCGCGATCGGCAACCTCCTCTCGAACCCGCTGGACGTTCGGTTCGTGGCCGCGATGATCGGCATCTATGCCCTGCTCGTGACGAACAACGTCCTGTTGCTCCTCTTCCGGAATTCGGTGCCCCAGCTCTTCGGGCTGTGACGCGGACGCGTCACGCCGAAGCGTATCGCCACCGATCTCGGGATGCGCGCGATTTACGCGACGTGCTCGAACCGGATCGGCTCGACACCTGCCGATACGACGGCGAGTTCCCGCGCTGACAGTCTTCGCGTCGCATCCGTCCGTTCGCGTTCCGTCGACGTTCTCGGTATCCGCAGGTTTATCCCCGAAGCCGACCCAACGATCGCCTATGGCTGGCCCGGTTCCCGAACTCGCCGATCGCGCGGTCGCTTGCGCACGGCGGCTGTGCGAGGCCGAGCGCGTCTTGCTCGCCTCCCACATCGACGCCGACGGACTGACGAGCGCCGCGATCGCCGCCCGGGCGCTCGAACGCGCGGGAATCCCCTTCGAGACGGTCTTCGAGAAGCAACTCGACGAGGAGGCGATCGGGGCGATCGCCGACACCGGCTACGAGACGGTGCTCTTTACGGACTTCGGGAGCGGACAACTCGACAGCATCGGCGAGCGCGAGGACGCGGGCGCGTTCACGCCCGTGATCGCCGACCACCACCAGCCGGCCGACCGCGACACGGAGTACCACCTCAACCCCTTACTCTTCGGGATCAACGGCGCCTCCGAGCTCTCCGGCGCCGGCGCGAGTTACGTCCTCGCGCGGGCAGTAGCGGAGGTCACGGACGGCGCCGACATCGATCGATCGACGGTCGCAGCCGACGGCGGGGCCGCGACGGCAGCGACGGGAACAGGAACCGACGCCCGCGCGGACAACCGCGATCTGGCCGCCCTCGCCGTCGTGGGCGCCGTCGGCGACATGCAGGCGTCCGGCGGCGAGCTTCACGGTGCGAACGCGAAGATCGTCGACGAAGGCGTCGAGGCCGGCGTCCTCGAGACCGGGAGGGACCTCGCGCTCTACGGGAAACAGACCCGGCCGCTTCCCAAGCTGCTCGAGTACGCCACGGACGTCCGCATTCCGGGCATCTCGAACGACCAGCAGGGCGCGCTCCGATTCCTCGACGGCCTCGATCTCGAGTTGAAACGCGACGGGGAGTGGCGCCGCTGGTCCGGCCTCACGAACGAGGAGAAGCGGATCGTCGTCAGCGCGCTCGTCAAACGTGCCGTCTCGAGCGGCGTCCCGGCGAGCAAGATCGACGGCCTCGTCGGCACGGCTTACGTCCTGAGCGAGGAGCCGATCGGCACCGAGCTCCGGGACGCAAGCGAGTTCTCGACCCTGCTCAACGCGACCGCCCGCTACGAGCGGGCCGACGTCGGTCTCGGGGTGTGCCTCGGGGATCGCGACGAGGCGCTCGGTCGCGCGCGCACGCTCTTGCGGAACCACCGGCGCAACCTCTCCGCGGGGATCGACTTCGTCACGCAGGAAGGCGTCACCCACGAGGAGCACCTCCAGTGGGTCCACGCGGGCGACCACATCCGCGAGACCATCGTCGGCATCGTCGCCGGGATGGCGATGGGCAACGATGGCATCAGCCGGTCGAAGCCGATCGTCGCCTTCGCGGACAAGAACGAGGACGAGGTCAAGGTCTCGGCTCGCGGCACCCACGGACTCGTCCGGCGAGGGCTCGACCTCTCGACGGTCATGGGGGACGCCTCCCGCGCCGTCGGGGGCGACGGCGGCGGTCACGACGTCGCCGCCGGTGCGACGGTCCCGAGCGGTCGAGAAGCGGAGTTCGTCGAACGCGCCGACGCGATCGTCGGCGACCAACTGTCCTGACCGCGACGCTACGATCGATCCATCGACGCGGGCACCGTCGGCACCAGCGGCGCCCGCGAGGTGACCAGATAGGTCGACTTTCGAACCGCGCCCTTGGCGTACTGCACCGTGCTCTTGTGGATCGGCGTTCGCTTCCCGCGGATCTGCGTTCGACCTTCGAGGATGGCGTCGACGAGTTCGTCGCCGTCGATGTCCGCCTTGGTCGGGCTTCGGCCGTCCGGCGACACGACGATTTCCGTGTAGGCGCGGCCGACGTTCGGCAGGTAGTGGGCGTCGCTGGCGCCGATTTCGGGGTAGCCGCGGCGGCGGGCGAACGTGCGGGCGCGGCGGTTCCGATAGCCCGTGAACACCATCGAGTTGTAGGTCTCGATCGCGTCGGCGTCCGCGATGTGGCGTTTGCGGACGCCGTGGCGGCTGCGCTGGAAGGGGTGCGGGACGATAGCGATCCCGCCCAGTTCGCGGACGCGCTCGACCGTCCGCATGAACGGCTGTCCGGGATCGGGGCGTTCCTCGACGCCGATCGCGAGCAGGTGACCGTGTCGGGTCGAGACCTCGACGCCCGGAATGCCGAGCAGTCCGTATTCGGGGGCGAGGTTGGCGGCGCGGAGGGATTCGTCGATCTCGTCGTGGTCGGTAATGACGACGCCGTCGAGACCGATGTCGGCGGCGTGTTCGAGAATGAGTTCGATCGGTTCGTGGCCGTCGTACGAGTCGTCCGAGTGGACGTGAAAGTCGATGGCCAGGGAGAGCTGAGATGTCATAGGCCCGTTAGCGCTGGTTCCAGTATACTTGCGATGACGGCATAAGCCCTCCGCAATGGAGAACTACTCGCGGGAAGCATCATCTTCCAGACGCTCTCGATTCTGGGAAATCGACCGGTCGACGCCGAACGGACGGCGAATCGCCGATCCATTCGAAACGGGAGGCGCTGTGAGAAGCGACGATCGAGGGTGCGTTCCGGATCGACCGCGGCGCGATCGGGACCACGGCGATTCGGGGCGAGAGCTATCGGAGCCACGACCCGATCGGCGAACGGTGCCGAAATTCATATCGTAATATATGATTTACGACCGCCGCCATCCGCGCTGTTCGAAGCCACGCCGAAAAGAGAACAGTAATCCGAGTTTTCGAGGGATGAGCGGCCGCAGCTTGGGCCGTCTCTCGGAGCGTTCCGCTTTCGCACACCTCACTGCCAGCCGTCGAGCGATCGCCGGCCGCAGCCGACGCAGACGAATCTCCGGAGTGATCCTGTCCGAACGCACCAGTCCGCGCGAAGCACGTTCGGCGCCGTCACAAAATCCCGACGAGGGTTCGCTGCTCCTCGGACGGAGTCCGATGACCGCGATTCAGCGTACCGGTCCCGTCGACCCACACGGCGATGAAACACGGAGTGGGGCGGTCACGAACCTACGGCATCTCCACCGCCCTCTGCACGGTTCACCGTCCACGCAGCTTCGCCACCGCGACCGACGATCGCGACGTCCCGCCGACGCGAGCTACAGAGGCCCGAGGTCGAGACGAGTACCGGTCCGCGCCGTGCAGGGGTAGCTCCAGGTATCCGGCCCGCGATCGGTCCGGGACGAATGCCGAACCGACGCAGTATCGAAGAGATCGGCCGGGGACGGTCGCGACGGTGACGGTCGGCGCGTTGAACGTGCTGAGTGCCGGGGATACTGTCCGCGACGGTCGACGGAGATGCACCGCTTGCGGGGTCCGCTCGAGGTTTCGACGTCGTTGACGGCCTACATCCGGTCGATCGGAACGGGTGGTAGCACCGAAGGTGTACGGGTACGATCTCGGATCGACGACGTCCCGCCGCGGTCGACACGTCGTTCGCACGGCCTGGAGAACCACGTCGAAGACGAATCCGAACGCGGTATCGGCGATAGTCCGGCTCGCCGCGGACCATACACTGGTTACTGCTATACGAAATACACCAGTTGTCGATCAGCCGACGTCGACTGCCCCGGCCGAACTAGTGCGTTCGGCCGGTCGGAACGAAGTCCGCGAGCGAGACGTTCTCGAGTACGTTTCTGACTTCGACCGGGTCGGTCGGTTCCTCGACGAACTCGTGAACGCGGCGCATGCACTCGAGCAGCCCATCGACCGCGGCGTGGCGGGTCGAAACGTGGCCGATCGACTCGGTGATCGATCGATCGGAGAGCGAGTAGCGGTACCGAAGCTCCCAGTACCGATTCAGGCCGAGTCGCGGGTGAGAGCCGTCCGCGGCGGTGCGGTCCGCGAGGAGTTCGATCGCCAGCCGGCTGTGACGGTAGGCGAAGCAATCGCCACAGAGCTCGGCGGGGCCCCACCCCGGCGGAAGCGCTTCCTGTGGAATGGGGGGCTGATCGGGATTCATCGTATCCGAGGTGGGCGGTGACGAGGGGTGGTGGTTCGGCTTGCGTGCTCATCCTCCGTATGTAGGACACCCCTACCAGGTAACGCGAAGAGACTGTTCAGCGACAGCGAAACGGACCCCGATCGTCCCACTTTTGTCCCCGCTCGCGCTCGTATCGACCATGGCCGACTTCGACCCCGAGAAGTTCGAGGACAAGTACGCGAACTACTTCCCCGAACTCCAGCAGGCGTACAAGAACGCGTTCAACCGAATGAACGACCGGTACGACTCCCAGCTCGTCCACGCGATCGACCAGCAGGTGTTAAACGAGAGCGAACCGTTCTACGAGGGCGACGGGGAGTTTCGCGTCGAACTGCCGGCGGAGCCGTACGAGCGCCTTTCCGGCGTCGTCGTCGACGAGGAACGGTTCGAGACGGTTCTCGAACGGCACGTCGAAGAGATCGAAACGGAGCTCCGGCGGGTGTTCGGGTTCGCCTGACCGGGCTCGGCCGAGCGTCGGCTCCCGGCGAGCGAACGTCGCGGACGGAAGGTTTAGGGGTGCTGGTACCCAACGGGTTTCTATGAGCACCGAGACCCAGAACGACGGGGACGATCTCGAAGAGCGCGTCGCGAACTTTCTGCGACGGAACTTCCCCCAGATTCAAATGCACGGGGGCAGCGCGGCGATCCAGGACCTCGACCGCGAAACCGGCGAGGTCTCGATCGCACTCGGCGGCGCCTGCAGCGGCTGCGGGATCTCGCCGATGACGATTCAGGCGATCAAGAGTCGGATGGTCAAGGAGATTCCCGAGATCGAGAAGGTCAACGCCACTACCGGCATGGACGGCGGCGGCGACATGGGCGGGATGAGCCCCTCCTTCCCCGGTGAAACCGTCGATGACGACGCCGAACCCGACGAAGGTCCGGAAGCCCCGTTCTAGGCCGACGGCCGAGTCGCGCTTTTTCGCACGCCGCACGGACGCCAGTCACAACTGGCACCCTCGATCGACAGCGAACGAACCGATTCTACCGGTGTTCCCGGTTTCTATCGCCAGTTCGAAGGCGACCGGCTCGTCGACGACCTTCGAGAGTGCGTCGAAACGCGCGGAAACGATCGTCGCGTACGCGGACATTACCGGAGTCCGCGCTCCCGTTCCCAGGCCCGCAGCAGCATCGACAGCGTCCGATTCGTCGGCACCGCCAGGCCGCGCGCCGACGCGCGGTCGACGACGTAGCCGTTGATCGCGTCGACCTCGGTTCGTCGCTCCGCGCGGACGTCCTGAAGCATCGACGACTCGTTGGCCGCCGTCGCGGCGGCCACGTCTTCCATCGCGGCGAGCGCCCGGCGGTTCGAGAGCGTTACGCCGGTCGCGCGGGCGACCCGCGCCGTCTCACGGGTCGCCGATCGGGCGAGTTCGTTCGCGTCGGCTTCGAGGACGGCCCCGTTCCGAATTCGCGTCAGGGCCGTCACGGCGTTGATGCCGGCGTTCACCGCGAGTTTTTCCCACAGCCGCAGCGGCATGTCGTCGGCGACAACCGTCTCGAGCCCGGCGCCGGCGAAGGCCTCGCCGACTCGATCGGCGAGCGACGATCGGCCGCCCTCTCGCGGCCCGAGGACAATCTCGCCGACGCCCGTCCGCTCGACGACGCCGGGTTCGCGGAGGATCGCGCCGTACGAGGCGGTCCCGGCGAGAACCGGACAGTCGAGGCGGGATGCGAGCGTTTCCTCGTTTCCCATCCCATTTTGCAGGGAAAGGACCGCCTCAAACGTCCCGGTGGCGAGCGTTCGGGCGGCCGCCGCAGCATCGAACGCCTTGACGGTCACGACCACCAACTCGGTGTCGAGGTGCGTGCCGTCTCCGATCGCCCGAAGGTTGACGCGCTCGGGGCCGTCTCGGTCGATCCGTCCGCGGACGCCCTCGATTCGCAGGCCATCCGCTCGAACGGCCCGAACGTGGTCCTCGCGTCCGACGAGCGTGACGTCGTGTTCGCGCGCGAGGAGCCCGCCGACGAGACTGCCGAGGCTGCCGGCGCCGAAGACGACGATATCCATGGTCGACTCTTCGGACGACCGGTACTACAGTCGCTCGGTTCGACCGAGTGGCGGATCCGATCGAAGCGGATCAGTGCTGGCCGTGATAGGATCGACGGCGAAGAAGTCCTCCGAGTGATCGGACCGTATTCGATCGATCGCCACCCCGATCGTTCGGACGATGGGTTCTCGCGCCCCGTACTGGAAGATCCGCGTTCCCGATCTATTGACGAGGCCGCCCGTAACGGAGACCGACGACGGAGCGACGGCGCGGGAGACCGTCGCCTCGTACCCTATCGAGAGCGATGTTTGGGGTGATAAACTGTTTTGTGCTATACTGAACCCCAGCGAAATCGGTTCGCTGACGGATTGTGAGGTCTCGAGGGGCCGATCGAAGCGGAAAGAGCAGCCGAGGCGGGCCGGCACGATCGGATTCGATCACGCATACAGCGGTTCGCAGTCGCAGATCTAGTCGAAAGGGCTATGCTCCACCTCTCCCGAGAGGCGAAGCGTGACAGTCGATACCGCCGACTCTCGATCCGAACGCGGCGATCCGATCGGACGCCGGCTTCGTCCTCCCCGTCGGCGTTCCGGGGTAGCTCGCGACGGGATTTCGGGGTTCGATCCCGTCGCCGTATCCGTTCTCACGCGCGGTGCGCGATCGTGACGGGGACCGGCGTCGCCACCGTCGGAAACTGTCGGATCGCGTATCGACGGGCCGGGACGGCCGGTCCGCCGATCGTCCTGCTCCACGGCGCGGGCGTCGACGACGCGACGGTGTCGTGGCGACACACCGTCGATGCTCTCGCGGACGAGTACCGAGTCTACGCGCCCGACTGGCCCGGGTACGGCGAGAGCACCGGCCCGATCGAGCACACGATCGACGCCTACGTCGACGTCCTCGACGGGTTTCTGGCCGCGCTTCCGTTCGATCGCGTCTCGCTCGTCGGAATCTCCATGGGTGGCGGCGCAGCCCTCGGCTACGCGCTCGCCAATCCCGATCGCGTCGATCGGCTCGTGCTCGTCAACAGCTACGGATTGGGCGGGCGACTCCCGGCGGCCCTCCCCTGGAAACACCTCACGCAGGTGCCCGGCGCCGCCGAGTACGGGAAGATCGCGTGTAGCGCGTCGAATCGAACCGTTCGGCTCGTCCTGGAGGGCCTCGTCGCCGACGCGACCGACCTCTCTGTCGAGTTCGTCGACGACGTCAGAGAGAAGCTCGCAACCCCGGGCTCGCTTCGGGCGTTCACGGCGTTTCAGCGCAACGAACTCTCGTTCAGCGGTCGGGCCGCGACCAACTTCGTCGACGATCTCGACTCCCTCGCGGTGCCGACGGCGCTCGTTCACGGCAGACGGGATCCGCTCGTTCCGGTCGAGTGGTCGATCCGGGCGGCGCGACGGATTCCGGACGCTCAACTCGAACTGCTCGACGCCTGCGGACACTGGGCGCCGCGGGAGCGACCGCGGCGGTTCAACGAGCGACTCCGGGACTGGTTGCCGGAGAGTCGGCGCGTCTCGACGCCCAGCTATCCGAACGGCGAAATTCCGGGTCTCGGCGAAACGAGCGACTGATCGGACCGCGAACGCATCGGGCCGCGGGCGCGAGCGACGGTCGTCAGCGCTGCGTTCGGCGACGATCGGCAGGGAGGCCGCGACCGACGGAACGCGCCGTTCGACCCCGTGAATACGGCCCAGCGCGAGGCGTACCGAATTCGTGCGGGCGTTCTCGGTTGGATCGAGAGACACTCCAGCGAGCGGACGATTTCAGGATTATATGTCAGTACACCACCCGTTCGGTACCGTTCAAGGACGAGTGACAGTTTCTCCAAGGGAAAATTGATAGATTCACCGGTGCGCCCGTCGCGGCACCATTCATACATTATTCAACTCGTCCGGTGCGGACGGTAGAACACCGGACAACTGCAAGCGAAAGCGTTGTTCCAGTGCGGAATCATCCGGATAAGACCGTAGCGATCGTTTCGAACCGCCGGACGCGAATCGGCTCGAGGACGGCGGGTGAACCGAATGTTACGCACTCTTCAGCTGTTCTAACACTGGTTTTCCCTGAGACAATCTTGTAACAGTCACTTCGCTTTAATCCGCATTTCGGTGTAGCAGAGGAGGCATGGTTTCACGACCGCACAAACTTGGCGTCGCCTTCGTTGCGCTGTTCGTCGTACTGGCAGGGGGTCCCGCCCTTGCCGGAGCGGCGACGGCGACGAACGACGACGCCGGAGACACGAGCGCGACACTCGAAGGGGTACAGGTCGGTACACTGGAACTCGATAACGTGACAGTCGAGAACGCGACGATCGAGGAGCTGAACGTGCAGACTCTCGACGCGGACGTCGAGCAGCTCCAGCAGGAACTCGACGGGGCTGACAACGCCACCGAAGACGGCAACGCCACTGACGGCGAGGCGACCGAAGACAACGCGACCGCCGGCGAAGAGGTGACGATCTCGGACGTTCAGATCGAGTCGCTCGAACTCGAAGACGTCTCGGTCGAGGAACTCGATCTCGGTGACAACGCGACCGACGACGGCGGCCTCGGCATGGACGGCAACGCAACCGAGGATAACGCCACCGACGATAACGAAACCGAAGACAACGCCTCCGCGAGCGGGCAGAACCTGATCGACGAAGGCGCGTCGGAGGTTACCGTCCAGGAACTCACCATCGAGACGATGGACGTCGAGGAGCTGACGATCGAGGAGCTGTCCGTCGGTGAAGACACCGAGGACGGAGACGGCCTCGACACCGAGGACGACAACGCTACCGAGGACGACAACCTGACCACCGAGGATAACGAGACCGACGACAACGCCACCGAAGACGACGGTCTCGCCACCGACGACAACGAAACCGGTGACAGCGAACCCGGCAACGCCACGGGCGCAGAAGAGATCGAGGAACTCACGGTCGAGCAGTTCGACGTCGACGAGATCACCGTCGCGTCGATGACCGTCGACTCCGTCGAGGAAGGCGACGGCGCCGAGGGCGGAGACGGCCTCGACACCGAGGATAACGCCACCGAAGACGAGACGGACGGCCAAACCGTCTCGGAAGTGTCCGCATCGTCGATCGACATCGGTAACGCGACCGCCGACACCCTGATGTTCGGCGACGCATCGGAACTCGAAGAGGTCGAAACGACCGACGGGACCGAAGACGACGGGCTGACAACCGACGACAACGAAACCGAGGATAACGAGACCGACGATAACGCCACTGAAGACGACGGTCTCACCGCCGACGATAACACCACCGACGACAACGCCACTGACGACAACGAAACCGAAGACGAGGGCGACGGGATGTAGCTCGCTCCCTCCAAGCTCGCCGGATCGTCCGGCATCGAACGCCGCGATCGGCGTTCGGCGCGACGATCGGTCCGGCGCGAGGCGTTTTTTGCGGCGACGGAGACAACCACCGGCGAGCGGCGGCACCGGACCGAGCGCCTGCTGATCGCGCGGTAGCCGACGTGCGGGTCGTCCGTTCTCCGTTCCCGCTCGCTGGCACCGGGACGATCGTTTTCGGGCGTTTAGAACCGCCGTCCGAAACTGGAGCGGATCCCGATCGAAGCACCGGCGACCGTGAGTCCCGTAAGGACGGGGACGGAGACGAGAACCGAGTCCACCGCGAGCCGAACGTATCCGAGCCACGGGATTCTGAACAGCGCCTTCCCGGTGATCCACCCGGGGGCGACGACGGTCGTGCGCGCACCGCCGCCGGCCTGATCGTACCTGAGGTTCGCATCGCCCTTGGTGATGAAACCGGCGTGTGGCGCCGGGCAGTAGGTCACGTCGTCGCAGTCGACGTTCCCGCCGAGGTACTCCTGGTTCGCCTTGGTGTCGACCCAGTTTTCGCCGTCGTCGACCCAGAAGTGCGCCCGATGGATGATCGGCGTCGCAGTCCGATCGCCACCGGGGGCAAAGACGATCACGTCGCCGGTGCCGCCGAACCGACCATCACTGCTGTCGGCAGCACTGGACTTCGTCACGACGCCGGTGTCGGCGACCGTCCCGGCCCCCTCGAATCGATGCTGATCGACGACGAAAACCAGGTCACCCGTGTTCATATTCGGTTCCATGCTCGGGCTCTCGACGGCAACGAACGGCGGCCAGACGCCGCTCACGGCGAACAGAAGGAGGCCGACGACGGCGACGACCGCCGCGATCGAGACCACGTCCCGCATCAGGACCGCGGTGTCGTCGTCGGACCGTAACAGCCACCGACCGATACCGTCGTCTTCGATCGTTACTGGGGCATCGCCGGTAGAAACGCCGTCGCTCGTATCGTCGTCGCTCGACGCCGGCGAATCGGAATCCGTCATCGTAGGATCGTTCTCCACCGCGAATTATAACGGTTCCCGAGTCGTTGAGAAATAGAATCGGCGGTCAGGAGGGAGGACCCCCAGTCCGAGAGAGTAGCGATCGCGACGTCGCTCGAACCGAGTAATGGATCAATACGGTCGGCGGCGAGCAGCCCCCGATCCCGCGAAGGCGACGCCGATTGCTCGTCGATGGCGATCACATGAAGTCCTCGATGCCCGATTGCTTGTTTTTGTCGTTTTCGAAGATGCTCTCGAGCGATCGCTCCAGGACCTCTAACCGCTGTTTCGTGTAGGAGCGACAGTCGTACTCCTCGGCGACCTGGATCGCCGTCTGCATGTACTTGTTCACCGATCCCTTGTGGACGGTGAGGTTGACCCGACCGCCGCACTCCCGGCAGGTTTCGGTCAGCGGCATCCGACGGAACTTCTCGCCGCAGTCGAGACACCGGGTTTCCTGGCGCGAGAACGCCCGGAGATTGCCGATCAGGTCCGGCAAGAAGTGGTACTCGATCACCCGCTCGGCGACGTCGGTCTCGTCGACCGCCGCGAGTTTCCGCGAGAGTTCGAGTTGCGCGTCCATCTTGTCCATCATCGAGCCGAGGGTCTTGTACGCCGAGAGGTCGGGACCCATCGCGATGTCCGTCGTGTCGTGGGTGTGCTCGAAGCCGGTGTATTCGTCGTCGGTGCCGAGGGTGTCCTCGGCGATCCGGACGTCCACTTCCCCGGGATCGGCCATCTCGCGAGTAGCGAGGTAGAACTCGCGGGGGTACCGCGAGACGATGTCCATGTTGTGGGCCTCGTCGTCGATCTCGGACGGGTCGATCCGGGAGGACATGACCAAGGGCGCGTCCATTTTTCCCCCTCGTTTATCTGGCAAGAATTTGATGCTAAAGTTCAATAGGCCGTCGAGAAGGAGCATCACGCAATCCTCGTCACCGTCGCAATTCCGGCGTTTTGCGGCGTGAAAGTACGGATGCGCGTATCCGACCGCCGCGCTCGTGAATCCGATCACTCTCCCGATAGTTGCGGCGCTCGTGTGGGGTGCCATCCCGAAAACCAGTTCGCCGACGAGTTCCTGCCGATCGTCGATCTCGTAGAACGGTTCGAGGCCGTAGTAGCTCTCCAAGAGGTCGTCGATGAAGTCCGCCGTCTGCATCATGTGCTCGGCGGCGCCGTCGGAGAGGACGATATCCTGGACCTTCAGTTCGACCAGCTGGTCCTCGTGGGCGAGCGGTTCGCCGTGGACGTCCTCATCGTAGCCGAGCGCCTGCAATTGACCGACGTCGACGTCCAGTTCGCTCGCCCGGACGGCCGTCACGGGAAGGTCGGTCATGTCGTACCGAACGGTGCCGTCCTTGAACGCGCTCACGTCGTGTTTCGCGCGTAAGACCCCCTTCTCGATCGGTTCGGGGATCTTGGTCGTCGAAGTCAGCCCCTTTACGCCTTTGAGGATCTCGAAGGCGTTCTCCCGCTCGCCGACGGCCTCCAGGGCGTCTCGGTACTCCTCGTGGACGTCGATCTCGCGGATCTCGACGCAGGTGGCCTCGCGCTCGCAGCGATCGCACTCGACGCGGCCCGCCTCGTCGGGTTCGACCCGCTGGTCGCAGTCGGGACAGCGGTAGTCGGGCGCGGTCCGCTGGTCGCAGTCGGGACAGCGGTTCTTGAACGTCTCCGTGCCGCACCGTCCACAGCGCTGGCGGCCGATCTGCACCTCGATGACGCCGGGCGTGTCCGACATCGTCTCGGCGTGTTTGGCCGCGTCGGCGACATTTCGCTGGGCGCCGCCGGCCTCGCCGATCGGGAACAGCGTGTGCACCGGCGGACTCAGGTCCCGGCGTTCGGACTTCTCGGGCCGGCCCATCCGGTTACCGATCCGAGTGGGGGCGCGCTCGCGGACCGGAAACGGGGCGACCTCGTTGACCGCCTCGATTGCGTTATCACCGTCGTCCTCGTGTCCCCAGGTGCGGGCGCGCTCGGAGAGGTCGTCGTCGGCCCAGGTGCGGACGAGTTCGATCGCCCCGGCACCCGGGTCGGGGCCCTCGCCCTCGGCGTCGACCTCGGCCCGCGCGCCGTCGGTCGCGGTCCGACGGATCTCGCAGCCGAGCGATCGCACGAACGGTCCCCAGTCGTCGATCTCGATGCGGCCCTCGCCCTCGCGCTGGCGGTGTTCGATGACGATCGCCTCGAGCGCCTCGCGGGTGGCGTCGGCGTAGTCGAGCACGAGCGTCGTGCCCTCGCCGTCGACCCCGTCCTCGATCCGTCCGTCGGCGACGGTCGCCGCGAGGTCGCAGAAGGCCTCGACGGAGATGTCGTGCCAGAGGTAGGTGTACTCGGGGTGTAAGGGCGCGTCGTACTCGCGGGCCCATTCGAGGGCGCGATCGGCGGGCGGAAACTCGAGGTTGACGTGCGGATCGTCCTCGAGCGCCTGGACGTCCGCGCCGGCCGCGTCGAGGTCCTGGACCCACCACTCGTAGGTGTAGGAAGCGGGCGCGAGCGGGTGGTTGTTCTCGACGAACTCGCCGTAGTTGACGAGGTACTCGCCGAGGTCCAAGATCTTCTCGACGCCGTTTCTGATCTCTACGGCGTTCTCGGGGTCGTCGATCCGCCGGACGTCGCCGTTGGCGAGTTTGACGGTCGGCCCCTCGATCGAGTCGACGGGGACGACGCCGGCCGCTTTCCCCGGTCGCTCGGTCTTGATCTGGGTACCCGTCGCGAGGAAGTCATCGACCAGGTGCATCGCGGCGGGATGGACCCCCGCGGTCGCGAAGCCGTGGTTGCGCGCCCGGCCGTAGCGCAGACGGAAGCCGCCCTCCGCGCAGGGATGCGAGAAGACCGGCCGACCGGCGATCAGGTCCCGGAGGAATTTCTTCGATTCGCCGACGCGCGGCGGCCCCTCGGACTCGACGGCCGACTCCGCGTCGTCTTCGGCCTCCCCGTCCGTTTCGGCGGGCGCTTCGTCCTCGTCGGCGTCGTCGCCGGACTCCGCGTCGTCTTCCGCGTCGTCGTAGTAGGTGCCGTCGATGAGATCCTGGAGCCACGGCCAGTCGATCTCGTCTAAGTTCCGAGTGTAGCGCTGGATCTTCGGCGCCTTGAGCGCGATCCCCTCGGCCATGACGAGACACATCCCGCCGCGGGCGCTGTTGGTGTCGACCCGTTCTAAGTCGCGGAAGCCGGAGACCTCCTCGTCGCCCGTCGCCTCGCCGTCCAGCATGATCGGCATGTGCTTGGCGATGAACTTCGTCTCCTTGTCCTTGGGCGTGTACTGCAGGCCGGTCTCCTTGTCGTAGAGGGCGACCTCCTCGGCGTAGCGTTCGATCTCCTCCTGGCGGGCGTCGTACTGCTCGATGCCGACGAGCGCGCGGGTGTAGTCCGCGACCAGCACGGACAGCGCCTGCGCGGTCCCGCCCGCGGAACGGATCGGTCCGGCGTAGTAGACGTTGACGAACTCCGTTCCGTCGTCGTTTTCTACGATCTCGACCTTGTCGATCCCCTCGATCGGCGCGGCGACGACGCCCTCGGTCAGCAGGGCGACCGCGGTTCGAACGGCGCCTTCGACCTTGCCGGCTTTCGTCTCGTAGTCGCCGACCCGACCCTCGGCGAAGTCCTTCGCGAGTTCGAGGGCGGCCTCCTCGCGGGACATTTCTCCTTCCAATTCGCGGACGCGCTCGGCGACCCCCTCGATCCCGAGGATGTTCTCGACCCGATCGGCCATGTCCTTGGCGACGGGAATCTCGACCTCGGGTTTCGGATCCGCGCTGCCCTCCTTCGCGCGTTCGGCGACGTCGAACGCCTCGTCGAGTTGGGATTCGAGGCGTTCGAAGTACCGCCGGTCTGCCTCGCGCATGTCAGAGCCAGAGGTCGAGTTCGGTGGTCTCGTCGTACTCGCGTTCCAGGCCCTCCTCGAAGACCCGCATGTACACCTCGCCCGCCCAAACCGTCGCCTCGTTCAGGTGGCCCGCGTATGTCGTGCCCGCGTCGTCGGAGAGGACCGCGTGCGTGTGCGCGAAGCGATCGTCGTCGTCGGACTGCGTCCGACTGCTCGAGGAGCTTTGCTCCTCGCTGTTCAGCCACGAGACGTTGCCCACGCAACTGGCGACCTCGAGTGGCTCGTCGAATTCGATCGGATAGTACTCGCAGTCGTCCTGGTCGTAAAACCACAGTTCGGCGTCCTGGACCGCACCGAGCGCGGTAAACCACGCGGCGTCGGCCTCGACTTCGTTCGCGAGCGACTCGATCTCGGCTCGCCAGTCGGCGCCCGTCTCGAGGCGAGCGACGTACTCCGATTCGGTCTCGACCGCGCGATAGTTCATATCACCCATCTGTGTGCCCCGATAGAAAAAGACCACCGTTCGTGGGCGATCCATGCGATCAATGTACAGGTCAGGGCCCCGAAAACGGCGCGCTCTGGCCGGTATTGACAGTATTATCGGACGGTAAGAATGGCTTTGCGAACAGTACCCACTCGATACCAAAATACGCCGATTGGGACTAGATAGCAGGATGGGACCCAATCAGCTCACCGCCACACGACGGCGGCTTCTTGCGTCAGGTGCAGCGGTCAGTGCAGCCGCGATCGGCGGCTGTATCGGTGGGGACGGAGGTCCGGGTGCCGACGGCCAACACCTCGACTACACACAGGAGGTGAGTCCCGACGGCGACTTCGATCCGGTCGTCACGTTCGACGCTTACAGCGCCCAGATCGTCAACCTCGTCTTCGACGGGTTGTACGAGTACGACTTCACCCTCAAACCCCAGCCGAAACTCGCAGCCGGCGAGCCCGAAGAGGAACGCGACGGCCAGCGATACATCGTCGAACTCGTCGACGGCGCGACGTTCCACAACGGCGATCCCGTCACCGCCGAGGACGTCGTCCACACGTTGACCGCGCCGGTCGAGGAGGAGACCCAGAACATGCCGACCTACGAGATGGTCGACGTCGAGAACACCCAGCCGGTCGACGAGCAAACCGCTCAGATCGACCTCGCGTACCCGTACGGCGCGTTCACCGAGCTTCAGCTGGTTTCCTCGATCGTCAACGCGGAGGTCCGACAGAACGATCCCGACGCGTACAACACCGATCCAGTCGGCTCCGGGCCGTTCACGTTCAAAGAGTGGGCGTCCGACGAGTACGTCGAGATCGAACGCTGGGGCGACTACTGGGACGAACCGACGCCCGAGCTCGAGTCCGTCCGCTTCGAGGCGGCGGAGGACGACGCCGGCCGCGTCTCCCAGATTCTCGCGGGCGACACGGACGCGATCGCGACCGTCCCGCCGGATGACTGGGACAACCTCGATAGCGAAAACGGCGTCGAGGTGTACCGGACCGAGAGCCCCTCGTACATGTACGTCGCATTCAACTGTAACGAGGGCGGAACGACCGATCAGGACGTCCGACGGGGGGTCGCACACGCGTTCTCGCTGGACGAGTTCGTCAACCAGAACCTCGGGGAGAGCGCGATTCCGCTTGAGTCACCGATCCCGCCGCTCGTCGACAACCTCGGCTGGGAGTTCCCGATGGACGAGTGGGCCGAGACGGCGCCGGGGTACGATCCGGACCGGGCGCAGGAACTGCTCGACGGGGCCGCGCCGGACGACTGGAACCCGACGATCATCGTCCCACCGGACGACATTCGGATCGCGTTGGGCGAGTTGATCGCTTCCCGGCTGGACGAACTCGGGTACAACGCGGAGGTCCAGAGTCTGGACTTCGCGACCCTCGGCGAGACGTACGTCACCGGCAACGCCGACGACTACGAGATGTACATCCTGGGCTGGACCGGCGGCCCCGACCCGGACGTCTACCTGTACAACCTGTTCCACGAGGATAACGAGGGCATCTCGCAGGGCCACTTCTACGAGGGGAGCGGCGACTTCCACGACAACATCCTCGAAGCCCGTGAGACCGTCGATCAGGAGCAACGCCGCGAGCTGTACATCAACGTCATCGACGAGATCGTCGAGCAGGTGCCGGTGTTGCCGGCGTACTCGCCGCACAACACGATGGCGGCCCAGAGCTACGTCCAGAACGTCCAAGCGCACCCGGCAGTCGCGTACAACCCGCGGCTCGTCTCGGAGGAGACCAACGTCTCCATCGAGGAACAGTAACGACCGACCGAGGACCGCCGCGGCGAGTCTCCGATCCGGCTCGCCGTCGGCGACGGAACCCGCGACGTCGATCGGAACCGCGAGTTCGGCGCCGATCGCGACGGCGACGAAAACAGCGGTCGTCGCCGCGGCTCCGAGGCCGCAGGCGATCGACGACCGACGACCACACATCGACCGCAACCGACCATGGGACTGCTCAGATACACCGCCTTCCGGCTCGTACAGGCGATCCCCGTCCTGATCGGGATCTCCGTGATCACGTTCGCCCTCGTAAACTTAGCGCCCGGCGACCCCGTCCAGCTGATGGTCCAGGGCCAGCAGGTCAACGAGGAGCTCATCAGGTCGCTCGAAGCGCGGTACGGGCTCGATCAACCGCTCCACGTCCGCTACTGGAACTACATGACCGGACTCGCGCAGGGCGACCTCGGCCACAGCATCCACCGCGATCGGCCGGTCGCCGACCTCATGCTCGAACGCGCCGGACCGACGCTGCTGCTGGTGCTGTCGGCGTACGCGTTCGCGCTCGTGACGGCCATTCCCCTCGGCGTGATCGCGGCGAAGCGCCGAAACAAGCCGTCGGATCACGTCTCGCGGATCGTCGCGCTGATCGGCGTCTCGACGCCGTCGTTCTGGATCGGGATCATGCTGATCATCGTCTTCGCGGTCGAGCTCGGCGTTCTGCCCTCGGCGGGACTGGTATACCCGTGGCAACCGCCGGAGGCAGCGGGGTACGACAACCACATCCAGCTCTGGATCGCGTCGATCAAGCACTTGTTACTGCCGATGATCGCGCTGGGAACGCTCCAGATGGCGACGCTGATGCGCGTCGAGCGAACGCAGATGATCGAGTCGCTGCAAGAGGAGTACGTCAAGCTCGCCCGCGCTTACGGGGTCCCCGAGCGAACGATCCTCCGCAAGCACGCGTTCCGATCGGCCCAGCTGCCGATTATCACGATCGTCGGCCTCAACTTATCGACCGCGCTCGGCGGCGCCGTGCTGATCGAGACGGTCTTCGCGATCAACGGGATGGGGCGGCTGTTCATCGAGTCGATCCAGCAGCTCGATTACCAGCTCGTGATGGGGATCACGATGGTGCTCGGGTTCATCTTCGTGGTCGGCGTCGTCATCACGGACATCTCGTACGCGTACATCGATCCGCGGGTAACCTACGGAGAGCGCGAGTAACGATGACACGGAGGACCTAACCGATGGCTACCACCGAATCACAACTCGGCGACCAGGAACCGGGCGCCGGCTCGGAGGGAGAGACGGCCGACGAGGAGGTCGAAACCCGCGTCGGCTGGCGGTACACCCTCTCGAAGATCGCACAGGACACGACCGCACTCTTCGGCCTCATTATCGTCGCCCTCGTCCTCCTCACCGCGACGTTCGTCGCCGTCGACAGCAACCTCTCGCGGCTCACGCTCGGCGCAATGCCGGATTACGCCGTGGCGGAGGCGCTGCCGATCTTTGACCACCCGACGAGAATTCCGCCGCCGGGGGAGGGCACGCCGAACCAGCCGCCGGCGTTCGTCGACGGCGGGACGCTTTCGCACCCGCTGGGTACCGATCCACAGGGGCGGGACTACTTCACCCGTATCGTCTACGGCTCGAAGGTGTCGGTCAGCGTCGGCATCTTCTCGACCGCGATCGGCCTCGTCGGCGGCACGATCGTCGGCGCGGTATCGGGCTATTACGGCGGCCGCATCGACGACGCGCTGATGCGGGCCGTCGAGACGCTGTACGCGATCCCGCCGCTGGTGCTGATCATCGTCTTCATCGTCTTCGTCAGCGGCGGCAGCCCGGACATCCGCTACGCCGTGATCGGCGTCGGGATCACCTTCATCCCGGTGTTCGCCCGGATCATCCGGAGTCGCGTGCTGTCGGTCCGCGAGATGGACTACATCGAAGCCGCCCGCGCGGCGGGCGTGAAAGACCGCGAGATCATCCGCAGGCACGTCATCCCGAACAGCTTCGCGCCCGTGATGGTGTACGCGACCCTCCAGATCGGCGTGACGATCCTGATCGTCGCCGGCCTCTCGTTTCTGGGCTACGGCGCCCAGCCGCCGACGCCCGACTGGGGCGAGATGCTCCGGATCGCCCACGGCCGGTACATGCACTCGAACATCTGGCTGTCGATCTGGCCCGGCGCGGCGATCCTCGTCACCATCATGGGCTTTAACCTGTTCGGCGACGGGCTGCAGGACGCGCTGGACCCGCGAATCGAGGACTGATACGCTACTATGAGCTCCGAACCACTCCTCCGCGTCGAAAACCTCAAAACCCAGTTCTTCACCGAGAGCGGCACCGTCCGCGCCGTCGACGGCATCTCGTTCGAGGTCCACGAGGGCGAGATCGTCGGCCTCGTCGGCGAGAGCGGCGCCGGCAAGAGCGTCGCCTCGATGAGCCTGCTGCGGCTCGTCGAGAGCCCCGGCGAGATCGTCGGCGGCACGATCGAGTACAAGGGCGAGACGATCTTCGCCCTCGAAGAGGACGCCGACGGCGAGTTGCGCGAGCACCCGGACATGCTCTCGGAGTCCGAGATGCGCGATCGCATCCGGGGCCGGGAGATCGCGGTGATCTTCCAGGACCCGATGGAGTCGCTCAATCCCGTGTTTACCGTGGGCGGCCAGCTCCGGGAGTTCATCGAACTCAACCGGGACCTGCCGAAAGACGAGGCGAAAGCGGAGGCGATCGGCATGCTCCGCGAGGTCGGCATCCCCGATCCCGAGGAACGGTACGAGGAGTACCCCCACCAGTTCTCCGGCGGGATGCGCCAGCGGGTGCTGATCGCGATGGCGCTGGCCTGTGAGCCGAACCTGATCATCGCCGACGAGCCGACGACGGCGTTAGACGTCACCGTCGAGGGGCAGATCATCGACCTCGTCGACGACCTTCAGAAGCGGTACGACACGAGCTTCATCTGGGTCACCCACGACATGGGCGTCGTCGCGGAGATCTGCGATCGGGTGAACGTGATGTACCTCGGCGAGATCGTCGAACAGGCGCCGGTGGACGAGCTGTTCTACGACACCAAACACCCCTACACCGAAGCCCTGCTGAACTCGATGCCCCGCCCCGATCGGGCGACCGACCTCGAGCCGATCGAGGGCGTGATGCCGGAGGCGATCAATCCGCCGTCGGGCTGTCGGTTTCATCCACGCTGCCCGGACGCCAGGGAGGTCTGTACGCGCGTGCACCCGGAGACGCGGGAGGTCGATCGGGCCGACGGCCATCCCCACCGCGCCGCCTGCGTGAAACACGAGGCGTTCGACGTGGGCTACGACGAGAGCGTCCCGCTGGAGGCGGGCGACGAGGCCGCGACGAAAGTCGGCGAGACGGGGACCGAGGTGGGCTCCGAATCGGACTCGTCGGTCGAGGAAGGCGCCGCGTCGACGGACGGCGGGGCCGATTCGGATACCGAAACCGAAGCCGACGGGGCCGCGGCGGACGAGAGACCGACGACGGACCGCGATCGTGACGGGGGTGAACGCCGTGAGTAAACCGGACGACCCGATCGGCTTCGGCGACATGGACCTCGATGCGGGCGAGACGCTGCTCGAGGTCGACGGCCTCACTAAGCACTTCCAGTCCGACTCCGGCCTGTTCGCGTCGGTCAACGTCGAATCCGATCGGTTCCCGCCGGTGAGCTTCGGCATCGATCGCGTGAAAGCCGTCGACGACGTCTCCTTCGAGATCGAGATGGGGGAGACGCTGGGGCTCGTCGGCGAGTCCGGCTGCGGGAAGAGCACGCTCGGGCGAACGATCCTTCGGCTGCTCGATCCGACCGACGGAACGATCCGGTTCAAGGGCGAGGACCTGGCCGAACTGAGCGGCGAGGAACTCCGGCGGAAGCGATCGGAGATCCAGATGATCTTCCAGGACCCGCAGTCGTCGCTGGACCCGCGGATGAAGGTCGGTCAGATCATCGAGGAGCCGATGCGCGCCCACGGGATGTTCGACGACGAGGGCCGGGAGGCGCGGGCGAAGGAACTGCTCGAGAAGGTCGGTCTCGATCCGCGCCACTACAACCGGTACCCGCACGCCTTTTCGGGGGGGCAGCGCCAGCGGATCAACCTCGCGCGGGCGCTGTCGGTCGACCCCGACTTCGTCGTCTGCGACGAACCCGTCTCCGCGCTCGACGTCTCCATCCAGGCGCAGGTGCTGAACACGATGGAGGAACTCCAGGAGGAGTTCGGCCTCACCTACCTCTTCATCGCCCACGACCTCTCTGTGATCCGCCAGATCTCCGATCGGGTCGCGGTGATGTACCTCGGCCACGTCGTCGAACTCGCCGAGACGGAGGAGGTGTTCGAGAACCCCCAACACCCGTACACGCGCGCCCTGCTCGAATCGATCCCCGTCCCCGATCCGCGAGCGACGGGGGCGCGCGGCGTGCTCGAGGGCGAGGTGCCGAGTCCGATCGACCCGCCCTCCGGATGCCGGTTCCGGACGCGATGCCCGCGGCTGATCGCGCCCGGCGAGTACGACTGGACGGACGAGGAGTGGGAGCGGACGCGGGCGTTCATGCGGGCGGTCAAGCGACGGACGTTCGAGCCGATGCCGGCCGCCGAGGTGAAAGCGGAGTTCTTCGACGGCGACCTCCCCCGGGGCGAGCCGGGGGCGATCGTCGACGACGCGATTGGGTTGATCGCGTCCGATCGCGACCGCCGCGAGGAGGAGGCGGCGGCCGACGAGGTCGGCTGGGAAGAAGCGACGGACCTGCTCCTCGAGTCGTTCGCCGAACGGAGCATCTGCGCGCGCGAGCGGCCGGCCTACCACGTCGAGTCGGAGTACGGCAGCGGCGATCACTTCGCGGCGTGTCACCTCCACCGATAGCCGGGACCCGCGATCGGCGGGAGTCGTGGCCGACGCAGAGGACGATCGCCGGCGATCGAATTCGCGTCCGACGGGTCGAATCCGCGCGCGATATCGGCCGCTTCGCGCGAAAACTCGAACGGTCAACCCGACCGAATGTCGTTTCGGGACGGGGATTTTGACCGTTCGTGTGACTCGTTCACTCATCGATTATCAACCATTACACAACGTGGAGAATCATCGCAAAAATGCTTAAGGCGGTCGGGCAACTATTTACTCGTGTATGAGTAAGACACTGACCATCCTGGCAGCCCACACCCGAATCGGCGCGAAAGTACAGCGAACGATCGAGCACTCGCCCGAGTTCTCGGGCGTCCAGCGGAGCGAAACCGGCCGCCCGGAGCGGCAGGTCGCGCCCGGCGGCTTCCTCACCGGATGATCGGACGGCGAGATTTGGACGGAGCGGATGCCGACCGTTCTTCGCTCGACGAAGAAGATCTGCGGCGGATCGAACGCGGGCGCCGATCCCGGCGGTCGGCCGCCCCTGCTTTTCGACTCGAACCTGACCGACGCTTCGAAACTCGACGGGAGGCGATCCAAACCGGACGCGGTCACGCCGATCGCGTGGAGCAGATCAACGCCTTGTAGTTCGCGAACGATCGAACGCGACCGTTCTCGACGCGAATCTCGAAGAACGATCGCGCGTCCTCGGGCGCGTTCAACAGCACGCGTTCGACGCGCTCCCGGCGTTCGGCATCGAGCGACTGCGCCCGCACCCAGGGCTCGAATTCGAGCCGTTTTTTACGGTGTTCGACGGTCTCGACGGCGAACCCGTGCTCCCGGAGCCACGCGCACCACCGCTCCGTCGGGTGCGATTCGACGTGCGTCGGATCGCGCGTCCGTTCGACGCGATCGATGAACTCGCCGAGGTCGGTCGGTTCGGGCGCGACGTTGTCCTCGAACGCGAACGTCCCGCCCGGTCGGATCACGCGGGCGACCGACGCGACGAACGCCCGCGGATCGGGGAAGTGGTGAGCCGCGATCCGACAGGTGACGGCGTCGAAGGAGCCCGCGTCGAACGGCAGGCGCTCCGCGTCGGCGACGACGCCTTCGACCCCGTCGAACTCGGTGACGGCGGTTTCGACCATCGCCGGCGACGCGTCGGCGGCGACGACGGACCGAACGCCGGCGGCGGCGGCGACAGCACCGGCCGTGTGTCCGGCGCCCGTCGCGACGTCGAGCGCCGTCTCCGCGTCCCGACACCACTCGGCGAGTCGCTCGAGATCTCCTCCGGTCCGGTGGACGTCGCTCGCGAGGTACTCCGCCGTCGCGGCCCCGAACGAGGCTGCCGTTTCCCGCTTCTCGTCCGATCCATCGGTCATCGAATGGAGTTTCGCCCCGGTCCGCATAAACGCGCGGGGTCGACGGCGTCGGCCGACGCCGACCGCGCTACTCGATCTCGATCGTCGTCGAATCGCTCGCCCGGTACCGGCGCTCGTGCGTGGCGACGAACGCCCGGATCTCGTACTCGCCGGGATCGGGGAGGACGGACTCGCGGCGGGTCCCGCCCCGCGCGCGCTCCAGTCGACCGTGCCAGGTGAACGCGACCCGTTTGCGCTCGCCGGCGCGAAAGCGAAACGCCGACGGTCGGGGCCGCGTGTACCGGCGCTCGTCGGTCGCCTTGAGTTCGCCGTCGATCGTCCAGCCCCAGCGGCGTTGTCGGGGCGTCGGGATTTCGATCGGGACCGGCAACCGATTCTTGAAGTCGACGGTGATCTCGACCGGTTCGCCCCGCTCGTACCGATCCCTGTCCGTCCCGATCGCGACGGCGACGGCACGGCGAGCGAGCGCCGCCGGGACGAGCGAGGCGGCGCCAGTCGCGACGATCGATCGATCGTCGGCCCCGAGGCCGAACCCGTCGTCCGCGTTCGTTCCCGCGCGACTGCGCGGACGAGAACTCACCATGGGACGTGATCTCACCGTTGTCGTACTAAAGCGTATCCCGAAACCGCGAAACGGGCAGCCCGGCGGTCCAGTTCCCGGCGGGTCCGTCCGCGATCGTCCGCAGTCGCCCGCGTCCGGCCCTTCCCCTCGCCCCCTTACCGCATGGCTACGAGCGTCGGCGCGTCGTCGGCTTCCATCGAAAGCCACGCTCCGTCTGCTGAGATATCGGCAATGACGTACTCGGCGCTCGAATCCGTCCCGTCGATCGAGCCGACGACCGTGTCGTCAGCGGACATGGTGTGGGGGTTTGGCACCATGTGTGTAACTGACTACCACCCACATATAAACTCGTCGAATTGGACTATCCCGTATCTCGACGCGTCGACGATCGACAGTCGTTGCGTTACGGCTCTATTTGCGCGTTTTCGAGGCTGAAACGGTCGAGGATACCACGAGATTCCCTGGCGCTGTCGGCGTCCGTGGTTTGCGTCAATCCTCGGCCTCTCACGCCCGCGATCGGCGCTGCGTCGGGCCTCATTGGAGGATTCGCCCTGCTCGTCCTCCGACCCGTTTCTCGTCCACGACGCGATCGGCCGCGCGAAGCACTGGGTTTATACTTATTTTCGCCCTACCGTGGAGACATGAACGTAGCTGACGCGATGACACCTCGCGAGGACGTGGTGACCGCCGAACTGCCGGGTACCCGATCGGACGTCCTCGAGTACCTGCAAGAGCGGTCGTTCTCGTCCGTTCCGGTCATCAAATCGACCGGCGACGGCCCCGAGTACAGAGGACTGATCTCGCGGGAGACCCTGATCGACCAGCCCGACGAGGACCAGTTAGTGATGCTGATGGAGGAGGTGCCGACCACCACGGCCGAGACGGCACTCGACGACCTCGCGCGGTTGATGGTCGAGGAGGGCGCGCGCCGCGTCCCCGTCGTGGACGGGGAGTTCGAGGGAATCGTCACGGTGACGGACGTGATCCACGCGATCGCGACGGGCGATCAGGAGACCGACGGCACCGTCGAGGCCTACGCCAGCGAGAACGTGAACACGACCTACGAGGGCGCGCCCCTGACCGTCGCCGAGCGAGAACTCTCCTACGCGAACGTCCCGTACACGGTCGCGCTGGACGGCGACGGCAGGATGAGCGGCGTCCTGACGGAGGTCGACATCATCGACGTCGCGCGCATCGTCGAGGGAGAGGAGGAGACGGGCGACAACTTCGGCGACCAGGACGACGAGTGGTCCTGGGAGGGGATCAAGGCCGTCGGCAGCCGCTACCTCCCGACGCGAGATATCGAGATCCCGAACAAGCCGGTTCGGGAGTTCATGAGCGACGATGTGGTGACCGCCTCGAGCCAGACGTCGATTCAGGACGCCGCACAGCGGATGATCAGCAACGACATCGAGCAGATTCCGATGGTCACGGGCGAGGACCTGGTCGGCATCGTCTGTGACGTCGACCTCCTGGAGGCGCTCTATGAGTGACCAACGAACGACGCCGCGGAGCGCGGACGAGGCGACGAGCGAGAAACTGGTCGAACTGGCCAAGCGGCGGGGCTACTTCTTCCAGTCCAGCGGCGCCTACGGCGGCGTCGGCGGCTTCTACACCTTCGGTCCGCAGGGCGCCGCGCTGAAGGGCAACGTCGAGGACGCCTGGCGCGATCGGTTCGCCGTCGCCGAGGGCAACATGGAGATCGACGCCCCGACGATCATGCCCGAACCCGTCTTCGAGGCCTCGGGCCACCTGGACACCTTCGACGACATGCTCGTCGAGTGTCCGGAGTGCGGCGAGAGCCACCGCGCGGACCACGTCGTCGAGGACAACACCGAGTACGAGGACGCCGAGAGCCTCCCCATCCCCGAGGTCGAGGAGGTCATCGCCGAGTACGAACTCGTCTGCCCGAACTGCGGTGCGGGACTCGCGGGCCAGGCCGTCGAGGCGTTCAACCTCATGTTCGCGACGAACATCGGCCCCGGCGACTCCCAGCCCGGCTACCTCCGCCCCGAGACGGCCCAGGGTATCTTCGTCGAGTTCCCGCGCCTGAAGGAGTACGCCCGCAACCAGCTTCCCTTCGGCGTCACCCAGATCGGCCGCGCGTATCGGAACGAGATCAGCCCCCGCCGATCGATCATTCGCACGCGCGAGTTCACTCAGGCCGAACTCGAGTACTTCATCGATCCCGAAACCGACGAGCCCGACCTCTCGGCGGTCGAAGACGTCGAGGTCACGCTGTACCCCGCGAGCGAGCAGCAGGCCGACGACGGCGAGGAGATCCAGACGACGATCGGCGCGGCCGTCGAGGAGGAGATCATTGGCAGTCCGTGGGTCGCGTACTTCCTCGGCGTCGCCAAGCCGTGGTACGAGTCGGTCGGCGTCGACATGGACCGGTTCCGGTTCCGCCAGCACCTCTCGGGCGAGCGCGCCCACTACGCCGCGGACTGCTGGGACGCCGAGGGCGAGATCGACGGCAACTGGATCGAACTCGCCGGCTTCGCCTACCGCAGCGACTACGACCTCTCGAAGCACGCCGAACACTCCGACGATCGGTTCACGATCTTCACGCAGTACGACGAACCGAAGACGGTCGAGCGCGCCGCGGTCGACCCCGACATGAGCTACCTGGGTCCCGAGTTCGGCGGCGACGCCCAAGCCGTCGTGTCGGAGCTCGAGGCGCTCGCGGCCCGCGATCGATCGGCCTTTGACGGCGACACCGTCGACGTCGACCTCGACGGCGAGACTCACGAACTCCCCGTCGAGAAAACCGGCTTCGCCGTCGAGGAACGGACGGAGGCGGGCGAGCACGTCGTCCCCCACGTCGTCGAACCCTCCTTCGGCGTCGATCGACTCGTCTACACGGTCCTGCATCACGCCTACCGCGAGGACGAGGTCGACGGCGAGGAGCGCACCTTCCTGCAACTCGATCCCGAGGTCGCGCCCACATTCGTCGGCGTCTTCCCGCTCCAAAGCGACGGCGACCTCGAAGACGAGGCGCGGGCGATCGCCGCGGAACTGCGCGAGGCCGGCCTGTCGGTCGCGTACGACGACTCGGGCAACATCGGCCGCCGCTACCGCCGCCAGGACGAGGTCGGCACGCCGTTCTGCGTCACGGTGGATTACGAAAGCCTCGAAGACGAGGCCGTCACCGTGCGCGAGCGCGACTCGACCGACCAGAAGCGACTCCCGATCGAGGACCTGCCGGAGACGCTGTCGGCGCTTCGCGCCGGCGAGTTCGCGTTCGAGGATCTGTAGTCCGCCACGCCCCAGTTTTCGTCAGCGGGTCCGGATCGGTGCGAGCCCCGATCGGCACACCCGTTTTGACCGGCACTTGTCACGGAGACGTACTAAGCGCAGGAATCATCTCAGGAAAGTTAGGGCAATCGTTCACGGATTTCGAGGGACGACGGCGTCACCCGCTAACCCGGGTGTCCGGGAACAGACATATAGGTTCGAATTCGAACGACGTAACGTGACGCAACCAGCTATCGAAATGATACGGATCGAATCGCGCAGAGACACCCTCGAAACGGGAGTGAGCGCCTGATGTTCGGGCCCACGGGCGCCGACGTCGCGTTCCTGCTCGCCCGCGTCCTCTTCGGCGGCGTGCTCGCGTTCACGGGGCTGAACCACTTCACGGATACGGACGCAATGGCCGACTACGCCGAGTTCAAGGGGCTTCCGGCGCCGCGCGCCGCTGTGCTGGCGAGCGGCGGCCTGCTCGTCTTCGGCGGCCTCTCGATCGTCCTCGGCGTCTTCCCGGCGATCGGCGCCGGCGCCCTAGCCGTCTTCCTGCTCGTCTCGGGGGTCACGATGCACGACTTCTGGGCGGTCGACGAGGAGGAGACGCAAGACGAGATGACTCACTTCCTGAAGAACGTTTACGGCGCCGCCGGGGCGCTGGCGTTCCTCGCCGTCGCGAGCGCGCCGTGGCCCTACGCGATCAACGTCGGCCTGTAACTCGGTACGATCGCGCATTCGGTCGATCAGTGGGCGAAACCTGACGACGCCTCGACCGTCGGTGACACCGCTCCTCGACGGGGGCAGCGTTTTATTTCGCGGCCGTCGTACGTACCACGATCACATGTCGAGTGAGAAGCGAGACGACGCGGTGGATCACCGGATCGACGCCGAAGATGATACCGTTCACAGCGCGTGGGATAATGGGCTCGAGCCGGTGCGGACGATCGAACCGGGCGATGTCGTTCGCGCGTCGTGCAGAGACGCGACGAACGGGCAACTCGATCCCGACTCGACGGCCGCGGACGTTCCGGATCTGGACATCGACCCCGTGCATGCGCTGACCGGCCCGATCGCGGTCGACGGCGCTCGACCGGGCGACGTCCTCCAGGTCGAACTGCTCGACGTCGAGCACGAAGGCTGGGGGTACACGGCCGTCCTTCCGGGGGCCATGGATCTCGGGATCCTGGCGGACGAGTTTCCGGAGCCGGCGCTCCACGTCTGGGACCTCGACGGCGACGTCGGTCGCTTCGTGAACGGGATCGAGGTTCCGCTGAACCCGTTCCCCGGCATCGTCGGCGTCGCACCCGCGGCGGACGGCGCTCACAGCACGTTCCCGCCGCGGTCGGTCGGCGGAAACATGGACGTCAAGCACCTCACGGCGGGCTCGACGCTGTACCTTCCCGTCGCGGTCGCGGACGCACTGCTCAGTATCGGCGACTGCCACGCCGCCCAAGGAGACGGCGAGGTCTGCGGGACCGGCATCGAGGCGCCGATGACGGTCACGTTCCGGGTCGACGTCCGTTCGGACCTATCGATCGAGCAGCCACAGTTCGAAACCGCCGGCCCGTTCACGCCGACCGGGCGGGACGAGCAGATGTACGGGACGACGGGGATCGCCGACGACATGATGGAGGCGGCCAGACTGGCCGTCCGACACATGGTCGATCACCTGCACGACGAGCGCGGACTGCGGCGGAGCGAGGCCTACATCCTGTGTTCGGCGGCGGTCGATCTGAAAATCAGCGAAGCGGTCAACGCTCCGAACTGGGTCGTCTCCGCGTACCTTCCGGAGCGCATCTTCCCCCAGGAGCGCCGTCGACCGACCGCAAGCGAGTGAGTAGCACCCAATCGGAGCCGGGACAGTTCGGTTCGGCTCCCGGTGGAACACACTTATTCGTCGGCGGCCTACCGGTGACATGGATCGCCCTCGGTTCGATGGACCGTCGTCCGATCGGCGCACCGAAGCGGCGTTCGGGATCGCTCGCGTAGATGCACGACACTCGACGCACCGGAGTCGGGACAGCGATCGGTTCGAAGTCGATCGGCGCCGTGTCGGGCGGGTGGTGCGACGATGACCGACCCGATGCCGGGTGACCTTCGAGACGACGAGACTGCCGAACGTCCTGCGGACCGGCCCACGGGCACGCCCCCCGAAGCGGTCGCTCGGCGCATCTTCGACGCGAGTCCGGGCAGCACCGTCGTGGTCAATCCGGCGGGAGCGATCGTCTTCGCGAACGAGCGCGCGTCGGAAACGCTCGGCCTGTCGCGCGAGCGGCTCACCGGCCGAGCGTACGACCCGTCCGAGTGGACCATCTACCACGACGACGGGACGCCCGTTTCCGAGGACCAACATCCCGTCACGCGCGCCCTCGAAACGGGCGAGCCCGAGTACGAATTCGAACACTGGATCGAACTGCCGGACGGATCCGAGCGGTGGCTGTCGACCAGCGCGGCGCCCGTGCTGGACGAGGCGGGAGCGGTCGAGTACGTCGTCGTCTCGTTCGAGGACGTGACGGCCTTGAAGCGACGCGAAAAACGGCTGACCAGCGATCACGTCCGACGTCTCGAGTTTCGCGCGGACCAGTCCGCGGTCCCGCCGTCGCTTCGCGTCGACGGCGGCGAGACGCGGGTCGAGGTCGACTCGGTCGTCTCGCTGCCGGACGAAACGGCGGTCCAGTACATGGGGACGTCGGATCTCTCCGCGAGCGACTTCGTCACCGCCGTCGAAGAGGTTCCCCACTATCTCGACGCCCGATTGCTCAGTTCGATCGAGGGGTACAGTCGAATCGAAGCCCACGCGGAGTCGGAGACGGTGGCGCAGGTGTTCACGCTGTTCGGCGGCCGCCCCCGAGAAATCATCATCGCTCCCGACGAAGTCAGGTTCCTCGGCGAGCTTCCGGGGGACGTCGATCCCCGGCTGGCCGCGGACGGGATTCGGCGATTTCACCCCGACGTCGAACTGGTATCCGAAGAACTCGTCTACTCCCCACACCTGTTGTACGACGTCGTCGCAGACGCGCTCACCGATCGACAGTTCGCAGCGCTCGACGCCGCGTACTTCGGCGGCTACTTCGACACGCCGCGGACCAGCACCGGCGACGAACTCGCGGATCGGTTCGGCGTCACGCGCCAGACGTTCAACCAGCACCTCCGTAAGGCCCAACGAACCGTCTTCCGTCACCTCTTCGAGAAGTCCGGCGCTGATGCACGTTGACTGGTCAGCGTCCCCTCTTACCACGACGACTCGAGTACCGAGGGACAATGAGCGAGTACACGACCCACTTCGATTCCACCTCCGTTCAGTTGTCCGGTGATGACAGCGTGGGTTACGATCCCACCACGGGAACGTTCCACACCCAGTTCGACGCGGACGGCGACTCGAATTCGATCGTCGTCGCGATCGTCGACACAGTGGCGACCGTCACGAACAGCGATCCGATCTCCCTGCCGCCGCTTTTCGCGACCGTCGATCCCGAGGCGCTCGCCGCCCTCGTAACGTCGGCTCGGGAGGGACCCATCGAAGTGAATTTTTCGTACGAAGACTGTCGAGTGACCGTTTCGAGCCACGGAACCGTCGTCGTCGAGCCGCCGGGGGCGTGACGGTTCGATCTCGGTGACGGGGTCTCCCGCCGATCGAACGTCGCCAGCGGTAACCGACGGACTCAAGGGATCGTCTTTCGAGATGTTCGGTGATGGCCGACGAATTGAAGCGACGACTGGTACACGCGAGTGGATCTGGACTGGTCGCCCTCTATCTGCTCGCGAACTGGTTCGATCTCGGTCTCACCTGGCGACGGTTTCAGGTTCTGATGGTGGTCCTCGCGCTCGGAGCGATCGGTCTCGAGTTCCTCCGACTGCGCGTCGGCCTCGACTGGTCGATCTACGACAAACTGACCCGGGAGTACGAACAGGACCAGTTCGCCGGCTACGGCTACTACATGGTCAGCATGACGATCGTCGTGCTGCTCTTTCCCGACGTGGTCGCCCTCCCCGCAATGTTGATGCTCGCGATCGGCGACCCGATCAGCGGCGCGGTCTCGGACGACACGCTCAAGCGGTTTAAGGGGCCGAAAGTGTTCGGCACGATGTTCGTCGTGAGCGCCGCGCTCGCCGCACCCTTTCTCTCCGAGCACCCCCTCGCCGTCGTCGCCGCCGCGCTCGGCGCGACGATCGCCGACGGCGTGACGCTCTCGATCGGCGAGTACATCGTCGACGACAACCTGACGATCCCGATCTACGCCGGCGTGCTCGCCTGGCTTGCGATCGAGTTCGGGCCCGTCTGAGCTAGAGGTCGGTCGCCCGGAACCGCCAGTAACCGACCCCCATCGCGGCGGCGATCCACCCGCCGAGCACGACGAGTGCGAACGCCGGTTCCTGATAGACCGCCGGCTCTGACGGCGGACTGACGAACGTCGCCGGGTTGAGGTCGGGGAACAGCCCCGAGAGCAGGTGCGTGTAGGCGGCGACCGGATTCAGCGCCGACACGAACGGTACCCACTCCGGCGTCGTCTCGGGGAACGAAAAGCCGTGCCGGACGTACAGGGCGGTCTGCGGGATCGAATCCCACAGCTGGAAGTAACAGAGAACGAAGACCCCGAACGCGGCGACCGTCGCCCGCGTCGTCGTTCGAACGACGGCCGAGATGGCGACGGCGAGGGCGGTACAGGTAACGCCGAACAGGGCAAGCACTATCGCGACACCGACGAGTCTGGTCGGGTCGACCGTCACGCCCAGCACCAGGCCGACCGGCACGGCGACGAGCATCGAGGCGACGACCGCCGTCGAAATGATGATGCTCCGGCCGAGGAACGTTCCGAGGACGACCTCGCGCCGGGAGAGCGGCAACCCGAGGACGACGGTGAGCGCACCGCTCGTTCGCCGCTCGACGATCGTCGACGCGAACGACGACTGCGACGCGACGTGGGCGCTCACCGGAAGCACGAGTTTCGCGCTCCAGGGCGTTCCGCTGACGCCGAACGATATCGACGGCCAGGCGACCGAAGAGGGCGCGTATGCGATCGAAGCCGCGTTTTCGGAGCGGGTCGTCGACCGGTCTCGTTCTCGGAGTCGGCGGCGATCCGATCGCACTTCGGGGCGCTCGATCTCGACGGCGTTCGGGTCGAGATCATGGGCGCGCTCCAGAAGCGCCGGAACGACGGCACGTGGGAGGAACCGATCGACGTGACCGACCACCGAACGGTCGTCGACGGGGTTGGTATTCCTGTCCTCTCGCTCGACTACGAAACGCGGGCGTACGAGCGGTTGGGTCGATCGGAACGAGTGGCCCTGCTGTCGGAGTACAGCGACTGGTAATACGGCGATCGGCGGTCGTTCGCGGGGCCGCCGCTCCGATCCGTCACCGATCGTGATAGTACTTTCACCGCGGTACGGGAACCCTTATTCCGAGCGCTCTCGAACCCTGCCGCAATGGCAGCGACGGACGAGGACGGGAGCCAGCCGACGATCGAGCATCCGCTGCTCGCACCCGACTTCCTCGAGCGCCGACTCTACCAGTTGAAACTCGCCGGAACGGCCGCGAACCACCACACGCTCGTCTGTCTTCCGACGGGGTTGGGGAAGACGACCGTGAGCCTGCTCGTGACGGCGCGGCGCCTCGACGAGGTCGGCGGGAAGTCGCTGATGCTCGCCCCCACGAAGCCGCTCGTCCAGCAGCACGCGGACTTCTACCGCGAAGCGTTGCAGATCTCGGACGAGGAGATCGTCGTCTTCACGGGCGACGTCAGCCCGGACGATCGGGCCGAACTGTGGGACGAGGCGACGGTCGTGATGGCCACGCCGCAGGTGATCGAGAACGATCTGGTGGGGAGCCGGCTCTCGCTGGCCGACGTCACGCACGTCACGTTCGACGAGTGTCACCGAGCGACCGGCGACTACGCGTACAACTACATCGCCGAGCGCTACCACGCCGACGCCCGCGAGCCGCTCGTGACGGGCATGTCGGCCTCCCCCGGCGGCGACGAGGAGGCGATCCTCGAAGTCTGTGAAAACCTCGGCCTCCAGGAAGTCGAGGTGATGACCGAGGAGGACGCCGACGTCTCGGAGTTCACTCACGACACCGACGTCGAGTGGGAGCGCATCGACCTCCCCGACGAGGTGCTGGAGATCCGGGACGCGCTGAACGAGGTGATCAAAGACCGCCTGGAGAAGCTAAAAGAGCTCGGAGTGGCCAAATCGACTCAGCCCGACCAGTCCCAGAAGGACTTGAACCGGATGCGCGCGGAACTCCAGCAACTGATCAACAACGACCAGTCGGAGGGGTTCAAGGGGATGTCCGTCCACGCGGAGGTGATGAAGCTCCGCCAGGCCGTCACCCTCGTCGAAACGCAGAGCGTCGAGGCGCTGCGACGGTACTTCGATCGCCAGCGCAACCAGGCCCGATCGTCCGGCGCCTCGAAGGCCAGCCAGCGAATGGTCTCCGACCCGCGGGTTCGCGAGGCCATGCGAAACGCCGAGAACTTCGACGAGTTGCACCCGAAGTACCGCAAGGCGCGGATGCTCCTCGCCGAGACCCTGGGCCTCGACGGCGGCGATCGCGTCATCGTCTTCACCGAGTCCCGCGACACGGCGGAGGCGCTGACGGACTTCCTCTCGGAGAGCTTCGACGCGAAACGGTTCGTCGGCCAGGGCGATCGCGAGGGCTCCGACGGGATGACCCAGAAGCAACAACAGGAAGTGCTCGACGACTTCCGGGCCGGCGAGTTCGAGGTCCTCGTCTCGACGTCCGTCGCCGAGGAGGGCCTGGACGTGCCGGAGGTCGACCTCGTCCTGTTCTACGAACCCGTTCCGACAGCGATCCGATCGATCCAGCGCAAGGGTCGGACGGGCCGCCAGTCCGAGGGTCGCGTCGTCGTCCTCATGGCCGAGGACACCCGCGACGAGGCGTACTTCTGGATCTCCCGCCGCCGCGAGAAGGAGATGGAGTCGGAACTGCGCGAACTGAAGGGGATGGCCGACGAGATCGAGCAGGAACTCGACGCCGCCCAGCAGTCGCTCGCCGCGTTCGATACCGGAGCGGAAGTAGAGAGCAACGGTGGGAAATCGCACGACGGAAACGAGTATTCCAGCGGAAACGAGGGGGTTTCGAATCAACCCGGGTTGCAGGAGTTCGGAAGTTCTCACTCGGAATCGGGTACCGACGTGGACGGCGGACCGAACGACGGAGCGGACCAGGACGGCGAAGCTGTCGAGGATGACGGGGACGTCGAGACGCCCGTCCCGCACGCCGAGGGCGATGCGGTCGAGATCGTCGCCGACCAGCGCGAGATGGACGCCAACATCGCTCGCGACCTCTCGCGTCGCGAGGAGATCGAGGTTCGCCTCGAGACGCTGGACGTGGGCGACTACGTCTGCTCCGATCGGGTCGTCGTCGAGCGCAAGTCTGTCGCGGACTTCGTCGACTCGCTCGTCGGGAGCGACCGATCGATCTTCGAGCAGGTCGGCGCGATGGCACGGCACTACTCGCGGCCGATCGTGGTCGTCGAGGGCGACGGGCTGTACGAACAGCGGGACGTCCACCCGAACGCGGTACGCGGGGCGCTGTCGAGCCTGGCGGTCGACTTCGGCGCGAGCCTCCTCCGAACCGAGGACGAGGCGGACACCACCGAACTGCTCGCGGTGATCGCCGGCCGCGAACAGGAGTTGAGCGATCGGGAGGTGTCGGTCCACGGCGAGAAGCAGTCGAAGACGCTGGCCGAACAGCAGGAGTACGTCGTCTCCTCGATCGCCGAGATCGGTCCCGTGACGGCGCGATCGCTGCTCGAAGAGTTCGGCACCGTCGAGGCGGTGATGATCGCGACCGAAGGGGAGCTACAGGAGGCTGACGGCGTCGGGCAGGTGACCGCCGAGCGGATTCGCGACGTGATCGGTAGCGAGTACATCGGCTAGCGACGACCGGTTTCGCGGCGACGCTCAGTCGCCGACGTCGGAGGAGATGCCGTCGCCGCGCTCGTCGCGGGCGGGACCCCGATCGGTGTCACCCTCGACGCGGGCGACGATTCGCTCGGCCGCGAAGACGGTTCCGACGCCGAGCGCGATCCCCGCCACGACGTCGAACGCCCAGTGGATGCCGAGGTACATCGTCGAGAAGACGACGGCGAAACTCACCACCGAGGCGATCGGGAACCACAGGGGGTACGCCCGGCGCGACCGCCACGCGAACAGCAGGACGACGATCGCCAGCGACGTGTGCAGCGAGGGGAACACGTCCGTGTTCGACGAGATCGCCGCCGTCATGTCCTGGGTCTGCGGGTAGACCCGGTACATCAACCCGTCGACGGTGGACAGGTGGTTGCGGGGCCCGTACGCGATAAACAGCGTGTAACAGATCGCGCCGATGAAATAGTTGCCCACGTACGCGACGAGCAGCGCTTTCAGATGCCGCTGGGACGGTAACGCGAAGTAGAGTATCGGGGCCGCCACCAGCAGGAACGGAAACCCGAACATGTACATGACCGAGAAGAATCCCAGCGTCGCCTCCGGGACGATCGCCTGCAGCGTGGCGACGAACTCGCCTTCGGCGGCGTAGAGTTCGTCCGTGATGTTCCAGTCGATCGCCCGCGAAATCCGGACGCTGTACCCGTGGGTCGCGCGTTTCGTCAGGAAGATCAGCGCCGCGAGGCCGAGGTAGGGTGCGGCATCCCGGAGTCGACGACCGCTCTCGTCGACGGTTCGGCGGAGCTGACGCCGATCGATACAGAGGGCGCACGTCATCGTCACGCTGGCGAGGACGGCGAGGGCCGTCAGGGCGACCATGGTTAGCAGAGGCATTCGTTCTCTCCCAGGTTTTCCTAGATACTCCAGCAGGTTCGTATTTATATCTATACACTTAGCGGGAGAAGAAACGCGTCGCGATCCCGGCGCCGGCGATCCGATGCGGACCGGAGATTACCGAAGCGTCAACAGCGCCTCGCCGGCCTCCCGGGCCGCTTCGAGGCACTCCTTCGCGTACCGCGGATCGTCGGTCTCGGCCGCCTCGGCCGCGAACTTCTCCAGGGCCGCGACGAGCGACTTGCGGGCGCCGTCAAGGTCGGCGTTCCGCGATCGGGCCGTCGAGGTCGATGGTCGCGACGGCTCGTCGATCGCGCTCGTACGCGATCGAACCGCCGAATCGCGCCGATCCGTCGACGTCTCGGGTTCCCGATCGGGAACCGTTCGGGACGAACTCGCGATCGAGTCCTCGTCGGGGTCGCCCGCACCCGTTCGTGCGTCCGAATCGGGTTCGGATACCGATTCCGACGACAGGGACGAACCCGCCTGCGTCGGCGTCTCGGATCGATCGTCGGTCGTGGACTCGTCGGCGCGAGCGTCAGCCTCGGCAGCCGTCCTGTCTCCGTCGGCAGCGTCCTCGGCCGCGGCGTCGTCGCTCGGCGTGTCTTCGTCGATCGATCCCTCGGCCGGCCGGGCTTCGAGGTCCGTCCCCTCGACTGCCTCGGCGGTGCCGTGACAGCTGGGACAGAACGTCGTCTCGTTCTCCTGGAAGAGCGGGTCGCCGCAGGTGCCACAGTGCATGTTGGTCATCGTGGCGCCCTTCAGCAGGAGGTCGCTCATCCGCTGGGTGGCCTCCCGATCGGCCTTGTCGCGCTCGTACTTCTTCCGAAGCTTCTCGCGCTCGGCTTCCTTGTCGAAGTCGCTCATGTCCGCCTAGAGGTGACGGATTATCGAAAAAGCTACGAATTAGACGGTGGCGCCGAGGGCCGATCGGAGTCCGCGAACGATCGGTGCCGGCGAGCGATCGGACGCCCGGTCCGAACGCCGATCGCCGCGGCTCACTCGGTTCGACGGTACATCCCCTTCGAAGCGGGTCGGGTTTCCTCGTAGCCAAACCGCTCGTAGAAGTCGTCGACGTCGGCCATGAGATTGACGTACGCCCCCGGCGGCGCCGTCTCCTCGATGTGCGACTTGAGGAGCTCCATGATTCGCGTGCCGAGGCCCCGTCCCTGGTGGTCCGGATGGACCGCCATATCCGAGATCTGATAGACCATTCCATCGTCGCCGACGATCCGACCCATGCCGACGACCTCGTCGGCGGGTTCGTAGACCGCGATCGCACCGTACAGCGAGTTGGGGAGACCGCGTTCGACGCCCTCGGGCGATCGGGCCGTCATCCCGGCGGCGTCGCGCAGCGCGGCGAACGTCTCGGGGTCAGGGAGCCCCTCCCTGAGTATGTACGGATCGGTCCCGTCGTGGCGCTCGCTCATGCCCCAGGCAGGGGTTCGAAGCGAAAAAGCGGTGTCGATCCGAGGCTTCGAGCGCCCTCGCGTCCGTCACTCCCCGCGATCGATCGCCGCCTCGACCGCGTCGACCGCTTCCGCGGGTGTCTCGACGGTATCCACGCCGGGAACTTCGTGGGTACCGAGGCCGACGATCGGCCGATCGTAGATCCCCGCGAACCCGATCTCGGTGAGCGTGCCGTGACCGCCGGCCAGCGCGATGACCGCGTCGCCGTTCATCGGCACCAGCGCGTTCCTGGCGTGACCGAGGCCGGTCGCGATCGCCGTGTCAACGTAGTCGTTGGCCTCGTCGCGGGATTCGTCGGGGAGGATGCCAATCGTCGTTCCACCTTCGGCTTTCGCTCCGCGACAGACCGCCGCCATCGTCCCGCCGCGGCCGCCGCAGACGACCGCGTGGCCGCGTGCGCCGAGTTCGCGGCCGATCGCGGCCGCGAGGTCGGTTTCCTCGTCCGTGATCATCCCGCCGCCGACGACGCTGACGCGAAGGCTCATGGTCGAGGCGGCGCGTCGAATCCCCTTGATCGGTTCGGTCCGTCGAACGCGTTTGGTCGCGTCGATCGAGCGAACCGATTCGAGAGGACGAGGAAAACGATTCGACAATCGACGTATCATCTATCGTCATTCTCGCGCAAGCGTACCGAATTCGACGGATTTAACGCCCGGCACGGTACAGATTCACGTGGTATGACGAAAGTTAGCGTGGTCGGCGCGGCCGGAACGGTCGGAGCCGCCGCAGGCTACAACATCGCGCTTCGAGATATCGCGGACGAACTCGTCTTCGTAGACATCCCGGACAAGGAAGACGACACGATCGGACAGGCCGCCGACGCGAACCACGGCGCGGCCTACGACTCGAACACGACGATCCGCCAGGGCGGCTACGAGGACACCGCCGGATCGGACGTCGTCGTCATCACGGCGGGCATTCCGCGTCAGCCGGGTCAGACCCGGATCGACCTCGCGGGCGACAACGCGCCGATCATGGAGGACATCGGTTCCTCGCTCGCGGAGCACAACGACGACTTCATCACCGTCACCACGTCGAACCCGGTCGACCTGTTGAACCGCCACCTCTACGAGGCTGGCGATCGCGCACGCGAGAAGGTGATCGGCTTCGGCGGCCGCCTCGACTCCGCCCGGTTCCGCTACGTCATCTCCCAGCGTTACGACGCGCCGGTGCAGAACGTCGAGGCGACCATCCTCGGCGAGCACGGCGACGCCCAGGTTCCCGTCTTCTCGAAGGTTCGCGTGAACGGTCGGGATCTGGAGTTCGCGGGCGACGAGAAGGAGGAACTGCTCTCCGAACTCCAGACCTCGGCGATGAACGTCATCGAGAAGAAAGGCGCCACGGAGTGGGGTCCGGCGACCGGCGTCGGCCACATCGTCGAGGCGATCCTCCGCGATACCGGCGAGGTGCTGCCCTGCAGCGTCAAACTCGACGGCGAGTACGGCCACGAGGACACCGCGTTCGGCGTCCCCGTCAAACTGGGCGCGAACGGCGTCGAGGAGGTCGTCGAGTGGGACCTCACCGAGTTCGAGCGCAACCAGCTCGGCGAGGCCGCCGAGAAGCTCTCCGAACAGTACGAGAAGATCTCGTAAGCGCCGACCGTCGCGATCGGACCGATCCCGCGTTTTTTGCATCCAGTACGCGGCGAGCCAGCTACCGCTTTCGAACCCGCAGCTCGACGGGGCCGGGGTCGAGCGAAATCTTGACCGTCGGGTCGATCGATTCGGTGACGCGCTCGAACGCGACGCGCCGGGTCATCGCGGCGAGCGACAGCTTCAGTTCGGTCATTGCGAAACGCATGCCGAGACAGTGACGCGGTCCGCCGCCGAACGGGAAGTAGGCGTACTCGGGCCGGTCACCGCCGTCGGCGATCGATCCGTCGGCGTCGAGCCAGCGCTCGGGACGAAACGAGCCGGGGTCGGTCCACCAGCGATCGTCGCGGTGAATGCTGGACATGGCAAGTTGAACGGTCGTTCCGGGCTCGATCCGGTAGCCGCCGAGCGTACACGCCGCGTGCGGTTCGCGGTGCACGAACGGAAACGGCGGGTAGAGGCGCATCGCTTCGCGACAGGCGGCCTCCGCGACGGAGAGGTCGGGGAGCTCCGCAGCCGTCGGATCGCGATCGCCGCAGACGGCCTCGACGTCGCGATCGAGATCGCGCCGCGCGTCCTCGTCGCCGGCGAGAAGCCACCACGTATAGGTGAGCGCGGTCGCGGTCGTCTCGTGGCCGGCGAGCAGGAACGTGAGCAGCTGATCGCGGATCTCCTCGGGGGAGAGTCGCGACCCGTCCGGATACTCGGCGGTCGCGAGGATCGACAGCAGGTCGTCGCCGTCGGCACCGGAGCGGCGCCGCTCCGCCACCAGGTCGTCGACGAGGTCGCTCACGTCGGCCGTCGCGCGATCGAACTCGCGTTTGGTCCGACTCGGAAGCCACGCGGGGAGCACGGCGCGAGCGCCGAAGAGTTCGGCGTCGATGTAGCGTCTCATAGCGTCGGTCCACGCCCGAACCAGATCGGCGCGGTCGCCCGCTCGCGGCCGTGGGCCGCTCGCCGTTCCCGAGGAGCGTGGCTCCTCGCCCCCGATCTCCACGTCGAACAGCGATCGGGTGAGCACGCGAAGGGTGAGCGTCGACAGCGCCTCTCGGACGTCGACGACCTCGCCGTCCGCCCAGCCGTCGGCCATCTGCGCGGTTTCGTCGACCACGTCGGCGGCGTACGACCGGACGCGATCCGGCGTGAACGACGACTGGAGCAGGCGACGCTGTCGTCGCCAGCACTCCCCGTCCGCGAAGACCACGCCCTCGATGCCGATGAGGTCGCCGAACTCCCCTTCGAACTCGCCGCGCCAAAATTCGTCGTTCCGGGAGACGAGAACCGCCTCGACGACGGCGGGATCGAAGACGGCGACGAGATCGCGGCCGAACGCCTCGTAGCCGACGATATCGCCGTACTCGCCGATCGAGTCGAGAAAGTCGAGCGGATCCCGAGCGAACGACAGCGTGTTGCCGATCACCGGGAGGCCGCGGGGACCCGGCGGTGATGCTGGGGCGTCGTCCGATCGCGACTCGCCCGCTGGCGAGCGACCCCGATCGGACAACGGAATCGATTCTCCGTCGGTTGTCCGGGTCTCCGTCGGTGTGGTATCGCTCATACACCACGATTCGGCGCGAGACGAGGTGGGTGTTCGTCCGAAGCGGTGAACTTCTTTATAAATAACCCTCGAACGGCCGGTATGCAATCGGCCGATCTCACCGTCGGACTTCCGCCGTCGATGCGCCTGCCGGGGTCCGAAGACGCGACCGAATCCCTCCGGCGCGAGGAACTGCTCTCCTGGGAGACCGATCCCGACGCGGGGACGGTTCGATTCCTCTCGCTGGTCGTCGGGGACGCCGAGGTGCTCGGCGAGATAGCGGACGAGCTCGACGTGATCCACCGGTACGACTTCACGCACGTCGACGACGAGACGTTCTACAGTTACGTCGAAATGGACCTCAGAGCGGCCGACGCCTCGTTCATGGGGACGTTCGACGTCCCGGGACTGGTGATCGTTCCGCCGATCGTCTACACGGGGCGGGACCGCGCTCACGTCACGGTCCTCGGAGAATCCGACGCGATGGCGCGGCTGCTCGATCGGTTCCCGGACGACGTCGAGATCGACGTTCGGCGCGTGAGCGAACACCAGCGGCGATCGGAGACTCTGGCCGGGCGACTCACGGCCCGGCAGTTCGAAGCCCTCGAAACCGCGCGCGAACTTGGCTACTTCGACGTCCCACGAACCGGATCGCTCGCCGCGGTCGCAGACGAGCTCGGCTGTTCCGAGAGCGCCGCCTCGACGCTCCTTCGATCGGCCGAACGCGCGCTGGTCGACGCGGCGATCGCACGCTGAGTCGAGTGCAGAAAAACGCCGACTCGCCGAAAGTCAGGGGATCAACTGCTCGCCATCATCGTCGTAGATCGTGATCGCGTCGACGGGGCAGGTCCGGGCGGCGAACTTCGCATCCAACTCCGCATCCTCGGGCACCTCGCGGACGAAGATGCCGTCCTCGACCTCCTCGCTGTCGTTCAAGACGGCCTTCCCCGCCGCCTTGTCCTTCTCGAACTCGCTCCACTCGGCGACGCACTGGTACATCCCGATGCAGGTGTCGCGGTCGAATTCGACTTTCATGGCTCGAAGTTGGTAGCAGCCGCCTAAAGCAGTGACGGGACTGGGCGCGGGAATCGCCGGGCCGCCGCGCGTCGATGGTGATTCGCCGAACGAACCACGATATTTGATGATGTGTCACACGTTACACGTGACCACATATCATCCAAATTTTATTATCGGCCCGACCGTCGACTCGAGCATGGCGATCGACAGGCGACGCGGTGCCGACCCGCTCGGACGAGCGATGCTCGCGCACCAGCGCGGCGACTTCGAGACGCTGCGTTACCGGGACGGTGCCGACGTGCAGGACGGCAACGTCCGGAAGTTCTACTTCGGGTCGTCCGAGGAGTGGGCCGACGAGACGATCGCGCTCCTCGATCGACTGGCCGATCGCGAACCCGTCCTCGACGTCGGCTGCGGCGCCGGACAGCACGCGCTGTGGTGGCAGGAGCGCGGCGTCGACGTGACCGCGATCGATGCGAGTCCGAACGCGGTCAGGGCGGCCCGCGACCGCGGCGTCGAGGACGTTCACGTGATGGACATGTTCGACCTCGCGGTCGATCGAAGCCGGTTTGGCGCCGTCCACTGCGTCGGCACGCAACTCGGCCTCGGCGCCTCGGTAGCCGGGATCAGCGACCTGCTCGCCGAGTTCGCCCGCGTCACCGACGAGGACGGGATCGCGGTGGTCGACAACTACGATCCGACGCGGCTCGACGAGGAGTTCTTCGGCTACCGGCCGGACCCTCGGGAGGGCGTCGCCCACCGGTGTTTTCACTTCGAGTTCGAAGAGGAACGGGCGGACGAAAGCCGAGTCCGCGAGGTCGGCCCGTCGATGCACTTCCTGCTGTGCTCGCCCGATCGGCTCCGCGAGGCGACGATCGGGACGCCGTGGACGGTGCGATCCGTGGCCCAGCCCGGAGACGGGACGCACTACAAAGCAGTGCTAGACAAGCGCGGTCCCGGAAGCGGACGGGACGAGTAGGAATTCGGAGGTACCCTTTTAGGTCACGTCGTTGAATCTCGGCGGACGAGATGGTCGAACTGTCGTCTGCGAGTCTCATCGGGACGGCGATTCTCACGTGTCTCTTTATGGCGTGGGTGCTGGGTGCGAACAGCAACTCGCCGCCGTTCGCCCCCGCGATCGGGGCTAACGCGATCTCGACGATGCGGGCGGCGTTCGTCATCGGTCTACTCGCGGCGGCAGGGGCGCTCGTGCAGGGCGGCAGTATCTCCAGGACCATCGGGGCAGACCTGATCGACGGCGTGACGATCACGCCCCTCGCTGCAACCGCCGGGCTGCTGACCGCGGCGACGTTCATGGCCGTCGGCATCTACACGCGATACCCCATCCCCGCGGCGTTCGCGACGACGGGCGCGATGGTCGGCGTCGGCCTCTCGCTCGGCGGCGACCCCGCGATTGACACCTACCGGCGACTCGGCACCTTCTGGCTACTGGTCCCGATCATGTCCGGCGGGCTGGCGTACATGACGGCGATCATCCTGCGCCGAGACGACGTCCCCGAAACGATCGGCGTTCCGCTGCTCGCGGGCGCCGTCGGTGCAATCGTCGCCAACGTCAGACTCGGGGTGATCCCGGATCCCGCCGGCCGTGGCACGGTGGCGCGGTTCGTCGCCCGCCAGTTCGGCGGCGGGCCGGAACTAGTGGGCGGGGTCGACCTCGGGACGATCCTCGTGACGATCACCGTCGGCGCCCTGGCTTTCGTCTGGATCCGGATGCGCGTCCTCGACTCCGTCGAGCGGGGCATCCGCTCGTTCCTGCTCGTGCTCGGCAGCATCGTCGCCTTCTCGTCGGGGGGTTCGCAGGTCGGGCTCGCGACCGGCCCGCTCGAGAACCTGTTCCGGACCCGACTCGGCCTGCCGGGAATCGTCCTGCTCGCGATCGGTGCCACCGGCATCCTCGCCGGCGCCTGGATGGCCGCGCCGCGACTCCTGCAGGCGACCTCCCGGGAGTACGCCCAGCTCGGCGTCCGCCGATCGATCGCCGCGCTCGTGCCGGGCTTCGTCATCGCCCAGCTGGCGATCGCGCTCGGAATCCCGATCTCGCTCAACAACATCATCCTCTCCGGCGTCATCGGCGGCGGACTGGCCGCGGGGTCGGCCGGCGTCTCTCGGCGCAAGATCGGGTTCACGATCACCTTCTGGCTGCTGACGCTGGGGAGTTCAGCCGTCGTCGGCTACGGACTCTACCGGGCGCTCGCGCTCGCGATCGGCGGCTGACCCTGGATACCGGCCCGATCGACCGAGAACGGCCGGACTAGCGGTCGTCACTCGAGGACGGTCACGGGACGCGGGATCCGCTCGACGACCGTGGTCGCGACGCTGCGGCCGAGAATCCGTCGCACGATGCTCTTCGAACTAGCGTCGTGTCCGTACATGACGACGTGATCGACGTCGTGGTCGGTCGCGTACCGCGGCAGGATCGTTCCCGGTCGCCCCGCAGCAGTCTCGATCAGGACCCGATCGTCCGGCGACTGATCGTCGACCCCCTCCACGAGCCGGATCGCGCGCTCGCGGGCCGCCGCCGCTCGCTGCTCGTCGCGCTCGAGCACGCCACCCTCGCTCAACGGTGCATCCAGCGGCGTGACCACCGCGAGCACGATTACGTCGGCGTCGGGAAACGTCTCGAGGGCGTACGCGAGGGCCTCGACCTCACGTGGGCGGCCGAGCGTGGGGACGAGAACGTGGTCGGGATCCGAGGCGACCATACGTCGTCTTCGATCGCCGACTCCATCGGTCTATCGGCGCACACGCCCAGTCGCTCGATCGGCCCGCGGCTTGGAGGGCGTAACGAACCGGTACATTGACAGATCGTACCGCGCGTACACCCCGGTGTGCGCTCGGCGTGGAAGCGATCGCAGTCGGCGTTCGTCGGCGTCGTCGTCGCGAACCTCGCGTCGGTGGGCGCGATCTGGTGGTACGGCTGGCAGGCCCACGCCCTCCTGATCGTCTACTGGCTGGAAACCGGCGTCGTCGGAGCGGTCTACGTGGCGAAGATCCTCCGGACCGAGGGAGTCGACGATCCCGAGGACGTTCGGTCACGGACGAAGATCCACGGCGAGCCGCCCCGATCGTACGTCGGACGGTCGAACCGGACGATCGCAAACGCCCTCGTCCTGAACTACACAGGGTTCTGGCTCTTCATGGGCGCGTTTATCCTCGTCGTCCCCTTCGCCGAAGAGGCGGTGCTGGAGCCGACGAGCCCGGACGTCGTCGCCCTCGCCGCTGTCGGGCTCGTCGGCTACCACGCCTTCTCGTACTGGTACGAGTACGTCGGCTTCCGGGAGTACGAACGACGGGGCCCGGTGTCGTTGCTGGTCGAACCAGCGCCTCGGTTCTGGGCGCTCTCGCTGGCACTCTTTTTCGGCCTGGGTGTGGCCTCGTTCGCCCGAGACCCGATGGGTGCGATCGTCGCGCTGGCATTCTTCAAGACCTGCGCCGATCTGCTGATCCACAGACGGGAGCGCAAACGCGCCTCGGCATAACCGTCCCCGACGCTCGGCACCGATCCGTCGGCACCGGTCGTAGTACGTCCGGCGTGCGATCGGCGCGAGCGACGGACGTTCGAACGCGCCGAGACGACAGTTTAAACCGCGGGACGCGCCAACTGCGGGTAATGAATATCGAGGAGCTGTCGGGGCTCCCGCCCGGCGCGATCGAGCACTTCGAGCGCGAGGGGATCGAGGAGCTCTACCCGCCCCAGGCCGAGGCGGTCGAGGACGGCGCGACCGACGGCGAGAACCTGGTCGCCGCGGTCCCCACCGCTAGCGGCAAGACCATGATCGCCGCGCTCGCGATGCTGTCGGCGATCGAACGCGGCGGGAAGGCGCTGTATATCGTCCCCCTTCGCGCGCTCGCCAGCGAGAAAAAGGCCGAGTTCGAGGCCTACGAGGAGTTTGGCGTCACGGTCGGCGTCACGACCGGCAACTACGAGAGCACCAGCGACTGGCTCGCGACGAAGGACATCATCGTGGCGACCAGCGAGAAGGTCGACTCGCTCGTGCGCAACGGCGCCGACTGGCTCTCGGATCTCACCTGCGTCGTCAGCGACGAGGTTCACCTGATCGACGACCCGAACCGGGGACCGACGCTGGAAGTCACGCTCGCCAAGTTGCGCCAGTTGAACCCCGAACTGCAGGTCGTTGCGCTCTCGGCGACGGTCGGCAACGCCGGCGAGATCGCCGACTGGCTCGACGCCGAACTCGTGGACACGGACTGGCGACCGATCGACCTCCGGATGGGCGTCCACTACGGGAACGCGCTGCACTTCGACGACGGCACGACCCGCGAGGTCCCCGTCGAGGGATCGGAGAAGCAGGAGTCCGCGCTCGTCCGCGACATCCTCCAGGAGGGCGGCTCCTCGCTCGTGTTCGTCAACTCCCGGCGGAACGCCGAGGCGACGGCGCGGCGACTGGGGCAGGTGTCGAGCCGCGAACTGACCGGCGGGGAACGCAACGACCTCGCCGAACTCGCCGCGGACATTCGGGCGGTCAGCGACACGGAGACGAGCGAGGACCTTGCGGCCTGCATCGAGCGCGGCTCCGCGTTCCACCACGCCGGCCTGGCGAGCGAGCACCGATCGCTCGTCGAGGACGCCTTCCGCGAACGCCTGCTGAAGGTGATCGCCGCCACCCCGACGCTCGCGGCGGGAGTGAACACCCCGGCCCGGCGCGTGATCGTCCGCGACTGGCGACGCTTCGACCCGACCGCGGGCGGGATGGCCCCGCTCGACGTCCTCGAAGTCCACCAGATGATGGGACGAGCGGGACGGCCCGGCCTCGACCCCTACGGCGAGGCCGTCCTGCTCGCGAAGAGCCACGACGACCACGAGGACCTGTTCGATCGCTACGTCTGGGCCGACGCCGAACCCGTCCGGTCGAAACTCGCCGCCGAACCCGCCCTGCGGACCCACGTGCTCGCGACGATCGCCTCCGGGTTCGCCCGCACCCGCGAGGGGCTGCTCGAGTTCCTCGAGGAGACCCTTTACGCGAGCCAGTCGACCGAACCGGGGCGGCTCGAGCGCGTGACCGACGGCGTCCTGCAGTACCTCGAATCGAACGACTTCATCGAGCGCGACGCGGGCGACGCGGGCGGCGACGGCGCGTTCACCTCCGCGGCCGAGATGGCCGAAGGGGGGACGACCGATCTGGAGGCGACCAGCCTGGGCCACACCGTCTCCCGACTCTACCTCGATCCGATGAGCGCCGCCGAGATCGTCCACGGCCTCGAAGACGCCGACGAGCGTCCGACCGCGCTCGGGTGCTACCAGCTCGTCTCGCGCACGCCGGACATGTACCAGCTGTACCTGCGATCGGGCGAGGACGAGAAGTACGGCGAACTCTACTACGAGCGCGAAGACGAACTGCTGGGCGACGCCCCGAGCGAGTTCGAGGACAACCGGTTCGAGGACTGGCTCGCCGCGCTCAAGACGGGGAAGCTCCTCGAGGACTGGGCGACCGAACTGGACGAGGATACGATCACGGAGCGGTACAAGATCGGTCCCGGCGACCTCCGCGGGAAGGTCGACACCGCCGAGTGGCTGCTCGGCGCGGCCGAATCGCTCGCGAACGAGATCGGCAGCGAGTGGACCGTTGCCGTCCGCGAGGCGCGGGCGCGGGTCGAACACGGCGTGGACGAGGAGTTGCTCGAACTCGTCTCGGTCAGCGGCGTGGGCCGCAAGCGCGCCCGACGGCTGTACGCGGTCGGCATCGAGGAGCCCGCCGATCTGCGGACCGCGGACAAGGGCGTGATCCTCGGCGCGCTCAAGGGCAAGAAGACGGCCGAGACGATCCTCGAGAACGTCGGCCGCGAGGATCCGTCGATGGACGACGTCGAACCGAGCGATTCGCCGGCGGTGGACGCGTCGACGGACGCGGCGAGTTCGAGCACCGACGGCGGGAACGGCGACGACGGGGCGACGAACGCCGCGGCGGACGAGAGCCAGTCCAGCCTGGGTGACTTCTGATGGAGCTGCTCGAATGCCGACTCGAAATCGACGGCCTCGACTCGTTCGTGCGCGACCTCGGCGCGATCGGCGATCGTCGCGGAGTGACGGTACAGGCGTTCGACGCGCGATACGTCGCCGATCGGCGCCACCTCGAGCGGGCGGTCGACCTCGCCGATCGAGCGATCGTCCGGGGCGAGAACGTCGCCCGCGACCGCGCGGTCGAGATCCTGCTGTACGCCGCCGGCCGCCGGCAGATCGATCGGGCGCTCGAGATGGGCGTCACCGAGGGACCGAATCGAGCGGTGATCCTCGTCGACGCCGACGCTGCCGACGGAGAGGGAGACGCCGGCGCGAACGAGGCGGCCGCGCTGGAAGACCTCGAAGCCCTGGACGCGGTCGTCGGAACCGAACCGACGATCGAGGGCGACCACGCGGAGACGCTGCGTGACTTCTTCGACGTCACCGACGCCGAACGGGCGGCGACCGACGCGACGCTCGCGACGCTCGTCCGGGAGCGGGTCGCCTTGCTCGAGGTCGAGAAGTGAGCCGCGAGCGCCGATCGTCGCGGAGGCTCGCGCGTTTGGAGACCGCAACTGGAGCGATCACCGGTAGCCCAGTTGCCGTAACCGCTCTTCAACGCGGACGCCGGACGCGTCCGAGGTTTCGCCCGCCCGGACCACCTTTCGCTCACCGTCGATCACCGCCCAGGGAACGACGACCAGCTCCGGGAATCGAAGCCGGGCTTTGTGCGCGTAGAGGCCGAGCGAGCGCTTGAGCCCCGTCGAGTACAGTCGACCGTGATCAGCCGTGAGAACCGTTTTACCGGGAAGCGCTTCGGCTAGCTCGAGGGCGGAGGAGAGCCCGTATTCGAGATTCTCGGCGTACGCCCGCCAGTGTGCGTCCTCGTTCTCGGAGGGGTCCTCGACGTCGCTCCCGACGAAGGGGCCGTGTGGCTGCATGAAGTGGACGATGAGCCGTTTGTTCGGATACTCCTCGTTCGCCGCGATCGCGGCGTCGACGACGGTTTCGGGGAGGACGACGCCGGCCTCGTCGTCGAACCCGTCCTCCCAGAGTTCGACGATATCGTGAAAACAATCGCCGGCGACGAGCGACGTGTGTGGGTTCGCAGACACGTACACCGTGTCTCCGAACGTCCGCCCCTGGAAGTTGCGCCGCGTCCACTCGCTGGAGTGGCTCCCGAGGCTCACGACGCGCCGGTACTCGTCGAACGTCTCGAGGTCGGCGACCGACTCGAAGAAGTCCGCGCGACAGGCGTCGAGCACGACGAGCGCGTCCCAGTCCTCGTCCATGACGCGAACTGCCTCGTCGTATCCCGGATACGCGGGATGGAGCCTGGTCAGCGTGCCGACCACGTACGGTACGAAGACGCGGTTTCGCCACCAGTCGATCGAGTCGTAGTTCTCGCGCACTTCAGCGACCGCCCGCCGTATCCCCGGCGCCATATCCCACGCTCACCACCGGCGACCACATCAATAGTAGGGATCGGCCGCGTTTCGTGCGACGGAACGGCGGCCGCCGGGTCCGGGTTCGCCGCAGGGGGTTTTTATCGGAGCGCGGTGTGCCATAAGGTGCCACTATGCAAGCAGCCCGGCTCCACGAGTACACCGACGAGATGAGCGAGGCGCTGCAGATCGAGGACGTCGATCAGCCCGAAATCGATCGCTCCGACGGCGTCATCATCGACGTCGAGGGCGCGGGATGGTGCCAGACGGACAACCACATCATCGAGGGGATGTGGGAGGCGTACGCGCCCCAAGACCTGCCGATGACGCTCGGCCACGAGAACGCCGGCGTCGTCACCGAGGTCGGCGAGGAGGTGACGCTGGTCGAGGAGGGCGATCCGGTGATCTGTCACCCCGTTCAAACTTGCGGCATCTGCCGCCCCTGTCGGCTCGGCGAGGACATGTACTGCGAGAACAGCGCGTTCAACGGCCTCACCACCGACGGCGGTTTCGCCGAGTACCTGCGGACGAACGAGCGCGCGGTGATCCCGCTTCCGGACGGCGTCGATCCGACCGAGATCGCCCCGCACGCCGACGCCGGGATCACGGCCTACCACGCGGCGAAGAAGGCCGTCCGGGAACTGAACCCCGGCGACACGTGCGTCCTCATCGGCATCGGCGGCCTCGGTCACATCGGCCTCCAGTGCGTCGACGCGATGAGCGCCGCGGACGTCGTCGCCGTCGACATCAAGGACGAGGCGCTCGAGTTGGCCGAAGAACTCGGCGCGCGGCACACGATCAACTCGGCGGACGAGGACCTCGAGTCCGTCCTCGGCGACCTGACCGACGACGAGGGCGCCCAGCAGGTGCTCGACTTCGTCGGGGGCGACGAAACGACGGGCATGGCTCCCGACATCGTCGCCGCCGGGGGCGACCACCACGTCATCGGCTACGGCGGCCACATCCACGAACCCTGCCAGGCGCTGGTCAACGGCGAATTCTCGTTCAAGGGGACCCTCGTGGGCAAGTACGCCGAACTCCAGGAACTCGTCGCCCTCGTCGATCGGGGCGACGTGGAGTTGCACACCGAACGGTACGATCTGGACGAGATCAACACCGTCGCGGAACGGCTCGAAAATCGGGAGATCGAAGGCCGGGCGGTCGTGTTGCCGCCCTGATCGCCCGACGATCGCCACCGATCGCGCGTCGGATGCCGCACTGACGCCGTAGTCCGTCACCACGCTCTTGTGCACGCCCGTCGAATCCCGGCTATGGCGTCGCTCGAAGACCCGCTGGAGATCGGCGGGCTCACGGTCCCCAACCGGCTCTACCGCGCGCCGCTGCTCGAGTGCGCGGGCAACGGTCCCGACGCGGTCGACGTGCTGATCGACGACCTCGAACCCGCCGCCGAGTCCGGCGTCGGCCTCATCTGCCAGGGGGCGACGATCGTCCGCGGCGAGGGCGGCTGCGCCGCGCCGGGGATGACCCGCGTCCACGATCCCGCGTTCGTCTCGCGGCTGTCGCGGCTGACCGATCGCATCCACGATCACGGCGGTCGGATCTTCGTCCAGTTAGAGCACGGCGGCCTCCGGAGCATGGAGACCTGGCACGCCGAGTACCGGCGGGAGCACCCGGACCTCGAGCAACTCGCCGTGTCGAAACCGCCCTGGCAGTTGCGGGCGCTCGATCGCGTCGGCTTCCTCTCGTACGATCCGCACGTCATGCCGACCGACGAGGTGTACGACCTCGCGGCCGACTTCGGGCGAGCGGCCGCCGCCGCCGTCGAAGCGGGCTACGACGGCATCCACCTTGCGGGCGCGAATATGGGCATCGTCCAGCAGTTCCTCTCGCCGTTCTACAACCGGCGCGATGACGAGTTCGGCGGCGGACCCGAGGCGCGACTCGAGTTTCTGGCGCTCGTCCACGACGAGATCCGCGATCGAGCCGGCGACGTCCCGCTGATGACCAAGATCCCCGCGGAGACGCCCGCGCCGCCCGCGCCCATCGTCGATCGAAAACTCTCGCTCGATGACGGCGTCGAGATCGCCCGGCGACTCGAACAGATCGGCTACGACGCAGTCGTCCCCGTCCAAACCTCCGTGGTCTGGGACATGAGCATCGTCCGGGGCGAGTACCCCGATCGGGCCTGGGAGAACGAGGCGCTGCAGGAGGAGTACGACGCGGCGTTCGGCGGTTCAGTGCGAAAGCGGCTCGTCGCCCTCGGAAATAGGGTCCAGTCGCTGCAGTACGACTTCGAGCCCGCGTGGAACGAGGACTTCTGTCGGCGGGTTCGCGACGAGGTGTCGATTCCTGTCCTCGCGGAGGGCGGCATTCGGGAGCGCGGGCGGATCGATCGGCTACTGGGAGACGGATCCGCGGGCGGGGCCGCCGGAGCCGACTCACAACCCGCCTGCGACGCCGTCGGGATGGCCCGGCCGTTCTACGCCGAACCTCGACTCGGCGCCCGACTGCTTGCGGACGGCGACGAAACCCCGCGCGCGCTCTGCGAGAGCTGTAACAACTGTACCGTGCCGCAGGTGACCGGGGCACCGGGGATCTGTCGAACGCCGGACGTGCTCCGAAAACGGGGCGAACTCGAGCGATCGGGAGCGTACGAGACCTCGGGTTCGTAACGTTGCAGTTCGTGCGCGACCCGTAGCACTCAGGCCGTAACGGTGCCGCTCGTCAACTCTTCGAGCGTTCCCTCTGTCGTATAATCGGGCGCTTCGACCCTGAATCGGGAATCGGTCGAACCCCCGTAGTGGAGCTGCAGCGTGTACGAACCGTCGTCGGCGATCGGCGCTGCTTCGTGCCGCTTCGCGTCGACCTGCTCGAGCATGACCATCTCGCCGGCGTAGGCGGCATCGGACTGGCCCCGAATGGTGTAGGTCGCCCGATCCGCCGAGACGTCCGATCCCTGGAGCGGGTAACCGCGATCGATCCACGCGCCGAACCCTTCGTCGAGCGCGTACACCTCCTTGTACCCGTCGTTGATCAGCGACGCGGCGCGCAACCCGGAGAGGTGGTGCGGACAGCCGCAGTAGGTGACGATCCGTTCGTCCGTGGACCACTCCTCGATCGGATCGTTCGAGCCGCCGTCGGGAGCGGGGCTCAGCGGTGCCCCGGCGATGTGTGCTCGTTCGTACTGCGCGGATTGCCGCGCGTCGGCCACCCGCGTTTCCCGTCGCTGGTACCAGTAGAAGACGTCGTTGATCGGCGCCAGCGGAACCTCGACGCCCTGGAACACCTGCGTTCGGTACGTGCTGGTGTCGATCGATCGCTCTTCGGGTACCGTGTCCGGTTTCGGCCCGTATCCGTCGGCCTCGGTCTCGGTCCCGTCATCGCTGAGACAGCCAGCAACGCTGCCGAGTGTCGCCGCCCCACTGATCGTGAGGAACGTCCGTCGATCCATATATCTCCTCTAGCGCAGGCCGGAAATATGGTTTCTGATACCACGACAATTACGGACGAACCCCTTCGTTTCGACTGGAGATCGATTGCTGTCGCTGGGAAAGCGTTCCAAATGAAATAACGAAAGGAAGTAGTCCATCCTGGATTCGAACCAGGGTCGAAGCCCCCAGAAGGCTTCAGGATTGGCCACTACCCCAATGGACTGACATGTTTCCGTCGGCTCCGAGTACCGACGTCGTATCAGTCTGTAGTGCGTGTCCATATTAGAGTGTTACGAACTCGATCTACCGTGGAGAGACGGACCCATCAGACGGTCAGCATCAGTCTGTCCATCAATTGGTGAATCTATTCAGTCACCATCTACAGTCGCCGGATCACCGTGCTCCAATCGATGGCAGTTCGCACAGAGAACTTGACACCGGTCGATTTCAGCACGAATCCGCTCTTTCGATCGGTCGTCCGAGATCAGTTCGGCGATCGTCGCACGTTTTTCGGTACCGGTGTGATGGAAGTCCAGACATGCCGGATCCGACTCCGAACATCGATCACACCCTGCGTTCCGTTTTCGTTCGTGGACCCATCGACGACGTTCGCGATCAGGAGTGGTGTAGTGTGCTTTCCGGTGGCAATTGGCGCACAATACGTCACACTTATCGATCTCTTCACGGAGCGCATCCTTCCCATAGCCGAAAGTTACCATTCGACCGACGGCCATCGTTTTCGTGGCTGTATCACGATGGTGGAAGTCGAGGCACGAATCAACGTCGAAACCACATCGTGAGCACCCACGTTCCCGTTTTTGGTCATTGAGCCAGGAACGATGCCGATCGCGGCGGCGTAACGATCGTTCGGTATTCCACTCGACGTTTCGATAGTGCCACCGCTGATCGACGGTGAACTCCTCCCAAGACGCCCCCTCGGGGAGTTCGACGTCGTCGGGTTTCGGTCCGACACGAGACCCCGTGGAACGCGACGTATCTAGCCCCGCCGCCTTCTTCGCATCGTTCCAACGGCCGAACGTTCGAATGATCGTCGCTGACGCAGGCGTCAATCCCAGCTCCTCGTACTGCGCCTTCGTCGGCGACTCGCCGAGCCGATCGGCAGCTTCCCGTAACGCCTCGATGCACTCCGCTTCGGTCGTCACACCCTCGTCGGGCCGCGCTATTCCGTATAAACCCTCACCTCGGTAGCGCGCTCGGTTCCGGCGATACCGGCCGCCCGATCGGGAACCGACACCCCTTTTCCCCTCTCTCGCGCAGTCCCGCGTATGTACGTTGGACGCTTCGTCGTCGTTGGCCCCGACGTCGGCGCCTACCGCGTGTCGTCGCGATCGTTCCCGAACCGCCGGATCGTCGATCGGGAGGACGCGCTGACGGTCGGTCCGACCGAGGACGCCCCGGAGACGGACAACCCCTACGTCTCCTACAACTGCCTTCGTGCGGTCGAGACCCCGACCGGCGAAACGGTCGCCTTCGGGAACGGGTCGCAGGTCGACCCGATCGCCGAAAAGCTGGAACTCGGCTACCCGGCCCGCGACGCGCTCGCGGAGTGCCTGCTGGCGCTCGATTACGAGAAGGACGACTACGACACGCCCCGGATCGCGGCGACGATCGACGACGGCGGCGAAGCGCTGATCGCCACCGTTCGGAAAGACGCCCTGCTCGTCGAGACCGTCGACGAACCGACGCTCGTCGCGACCTACGAGTCGAACGCGCCCGAGCCGATCGACTTCGACGCGGAGAGCGCCGCTGCCGCCGCGAGCGAGGCCTACGAGCGCGAGTTCGAGCACGCGGTCTGTGCGGCCGGCGTCATCCGGACCGGCGACGGATTCGAGACGGCGATCGAGAACGGGAACTGATCGGCGATCGAGGAGGACGTTCTTTTAGAACGCCGGACGCGACGGCCGATCGGTCGGGATCGCTCGGGGGCGTCGGTTAGTACGCCCGCAGTCCGGCCTCGATCCGATCGAAGCCCTCGTCGAGGCGATCGAGGGAGTTCGCGAACGACAGTCGCAGGCGTTCCGGGGCCGTCTCGCCGAAGCCGTCGCCGGGGGCGAGCACGACACCGTGCTCTTCCAGCAGGTACGTGGCGACCGAGAGGCTGTCCGCGTCGAGGCCCGGATCGAGGAACGCGTAAAACGCGCCCTCCGGCCGGGGACAGGAGAGGCCGTCGATCTCAGCGACGCGATCGACGACGAGGTCGCGTCGGCGGCGGAAAGCGCGACGCATCTCCTCGAACGGTCCCTTCGGGCCCGTGAGCGCCGCGATCGCGGCGTGCTGAGCCACACTCGAGGCGCAAGCCGTCGTCGCTTCGCGAACTTTCGTCACCTCGTCGACGAGGTGGCCGTCGCCCGCGAGCCAGCCGAGTCGCCAGCCGGTCATCGCGTACGCCTTCGAACAGGAGCCGACGGTCACCACGTGGTCGGGGTGGCCGGTGTGCGCCGCGATCCCCTCGGCCGCGCCGTCGTAGGTGAGCCCGAGGTACACCTCGTCGGCGATCACGTACGCGTCGTGATCGGCGGCGGCCTCGACGACGGCGCGACACGCGGCCGGATCGAAGACGCGACCCGTCGGGTTCGACGGCGTCGTGAGCACGACCGCTCCCGTGTCGTCACCCATCGCGTCGATGACGCGGTCGGCCTCGAGGGCGAACCCGGACTCGGCCGGCATCGGCACCTCGCGGAACGAGCCGTCGGCGAGCAGCGCCTGCGTCTCGTAGTTCGGCCACGTCGGGCCCGGAACGAGGAGTTCCTCGCCGGGAGACACCGTCGCCAGGACGGCCAGGTGGAGCGCTTCCATCCCGCCGACGGTGACGACGATCTCGTCGGGGTCGTATCGGACGCCGAACTCGGCGGCCAGCGTTTCGCTGATCGCGCGTCGACACGCCGGCAGGCCGGCGTTCGAGGTGTAGTGCGTCTCGCCCTCGCGAGCGGCGCGCGCGGCCGCGTCGACGACGTGTTGGGGCGTGTCGAAATCGGGTTCGCCGACCTCGAGTCGAACGAGGTCGCCGTCGTGGCGTTCCGCGAGATCGAACATGACGCGGATGCTCGAGCGGTCCGCCCGGCGGACTCGATCCGTCGGTGTGGACATACGACACACACGTCGATCGGCGCTAAAAGGGATTAGGTGCCGGTAATCGCCGGCCGTCGCAACGGGCGTCGCGAGCGCGGCCAACCTACATACCGCTGGCGCCTGTTAGCCGGGCGTATGAAGGTCGGACTCATCTCGGACGTCCACGGCAATCGCGTCGCCCTCGAGGCCGTCCTCGACGACATGCCGCCGATCGACGGCCTCGTCTGCGCGGGCGACGTCGTCGGCTACAACCCCTGGCCCGCCGCGTGCGTCGACGAACTCCGCGATCGGGACGTGCCGACGGTGATGGGAAACCACGACGCGGCCGTCGTCGAGGGGACCGCGTTCCGATTCAACGAGATGGCGCGGGCGGGCGTCGAACACGCTCGCGAGCACCTCTCGGACGCGCAGCTCCGGTGGCTCGCCGACCTCCCCGAGGAGCGCTACGAGTACGGCGGCCGGCTAAAGATCGTCCACGGCCACCCGGACGATCCGGATCGGTACACGCGGTACACCCGCCCGCACGAGTTCTCGGCCGGATTGCTCGGCGACGAGGACGTGCTCGTGCTGGGACACACGCACGTCCAGCACGTCGAACGATACGGCGAGGGAATCGTGGTCAACCCCGGCAGCGTCGGGCAGCCCCGCGACGGCGATCCGCGCGCGGGCTACGCCGTGGTCGATCTCGACGCGCTGACCGTCGAACCCCGCCGCGTCGAGTACGATATCGAGGCCGTCAAGGCCGCCGTCCACGAGGCCGGCCTTCCGGAACGGATCGGCAGCCGACTCGATCGCGGCAAGTGACGGCGAGCCGGAACGCGACGCCCATCGCCGCGAGACGAATTCTTTTAGGCGATCTGCGAGTAGTGTCGACTATGGTACGCACCGGCCACACCGCGTGCATCGTCCGGAATCGACTCGATCGCGCCGTGGCCGGCTGTTGTCCGTCGGCGGAAGGCGGCTCCTCCGGATTCTTCCACCCCCGAACGACTCGCGCGGGAGCCCCGCGGCCGGCCTCGCACGTCGATCGGACGCCCGCGATCGGGACGGAGAAGCGATGATCCGGCGAGTTCGCGAGGACATCACGGCGATGTGCGAGCGCGATCCGGCCGCGACGGGCCGGCTCGAAGTCCTGTTGGCCTACCCCGGACTCCACGCCGTCTGGGCCCACCGGATCGCCCACCGGCTGTGGAACCGAGAGATCCGCCTCGCCGCGCGGCTGTTCTCGCACGTCGTTCGGTGGCTGACTGGCGTCGAGATCCACCCCGGCGCATCGATCGGCCGTCGGGTAACGATCGACCACGGAATGGGCGTCGTCATCGGCGAAACCGCCGAGGTCGGCGACGACGTGCACATGTACCACGGCGTCACGCTCGGCGGAGCCACGAACGAACCGGTCAAACGCCACCCGACGGTCGAAGACGGCGTCCAGATCGGCGCGAACGCGACGCTACTGGGCGATATCACGATCGGCGAGGAGGCGGTCGTCGGCGCCGGGTCGGTCGTCAGCAGGGACGTCGAGGCCGGGGCGACGGTCGCCGGCGTTCCGGCCGAGAGAGTAGACTGAGCGGCCGACAGGCGTCTTACTGCTGTTCTTCGCTGACCGCGCCGTCCGTACCCGGCGGCGAGCCTTCGGCCCCGACGCCCTCGTCCGTCTCCGCGTCGCTGGCGGACTCGCCGACGGTATCTTCGGTCATCTCCGCGTCGGGATCGGACGTGTAGCCGAGTTCGAACCAGAGTTTGGCGGTGCAGTCGAATTCCTCCTCGTCCAGTTCGGTTTCGCCCTCCCGTTGGTCGAGATAGCCGTTGCAACGGCCGTGTTTGACGACGTTCATGAGCGAGGCGGCGGAGCCGCACTCCGGGCAGTCGATGTAGTAGTTGCCCTCGTCGTTCTGGTGCCAGGAGTCGGGCGTCAGTTCGGTGTAGGCGGCGTCCTCGTTGCGTCGACCCATGTGCGGACAGTGTGCTCCGATGGGGATAACGGACGGCCCGGAGCACGCAACCAAAAGCGCCGTCCGGGAGGGCGCCGGCGAGGGCGAACGAGATCAGACGAGCGGCTCGATCAACTCCTCGCCCGCCTCGAGCAGCCGTCGAACCCGCTCCTCGTCGGTCGCCTCGGCGTACACGCGCAACACGGGTTCGGTGCCGCTGGGACGGACGAGCACCCACGAACCGTCGTCGAGCAGGAGTTTGAACCCGTCGGCCGTGTTCACGTCCCTGACGTCGATCCCCGCGACCGAATCGGGGATTTCGTCTTCGAGGTCGGCGAGCACCCGCGCCTTCCGATCGTCCGGACAGGCCACGCTGATCTTATCCTGGACGACGGTTCCGTACTCGGCGAGCAGCCGATCGACCCGATCGTCGAGCGGTTCCTCGGCGTGCATCGCCGCCGCGAACAGCGCCATCAGGACGCCGTCTTTCTCCCGGACGTGGCCGCGGACGGTGAACCCGCCCGACTCCTCGCCGCCGACCAGCGCGTCGTGGTCGGCCATCGCCTTCGCGACCCACTTGAAGCCGACCGGCACCTCGTGGACGGGTTCGTCGTGGGATTCGGCGATCCGATCGATCAGGTACGTCGTGGAGACCGACCGGACCGCCGACCCGGAGTCGGTCTCGAGCAGGAACTCGTAGAGCGCGGCGAAAAAGAGGTTCTCGTCGAGGTAGCCCCGGTCGGGCGTGACGACGGCGATCCGATCGGCGTCGCCGTCGTTGGCGATGCCGAGGGCCGCGTCGGTCTCGTCGCTGGCGACGTACTCCGCGAGGTCGGCGAGGTTCTCGGGTGCGGGTTCGGGCGCGCCGCCGCCGAAGTCGGGATCGCGCTCGCAGCGCAGGCGCTCGACCGAGACGCCGACGCGTTCGAGCAGGGCGTCCGTCGTCCCGCGGCCGCTGCCGTGCATGGCGTCGTACGCGATCGTCAGATCCGCGTCGGAGAGGTCCGCACCGCCGGTGATCGACTCGACGAGGGCGAGCGCGGCGTCGGCGTGCGGCTCGACGAAATCGACCTCGCAGACCGATCCGTGCTCGTCCTCGGGGAGCGGATCGGGGTCGGCGAGTCGATCGGCGATCGCGTCCATCACCGCCGGAAGCGCGGGCGCGCCGTCCTCGGGGATGAACTTCACGCCGTTGTACTCCGGCGGATTGTGCGAGGCGGTGATCACGAGCGCCCCGGACAGATCGCGCTCGACGATCGCGTGCGCAAAGAGGGGGGTCGGACGATCGCGCTCGGACATGAGCACGTCGAAGCCGTTCGCACAGAGCACGCGGGCGAGTTCCTCCGCGAAGCCGCGGGAGGTTTCGCGAGCGTCGTAGCCGATCGCGACGGGGCTCTCGCGCCCCTCGTCCCGCAGGTACGTCGCGACGGCCTGGCCGACCGCGCGAACGCGCGGCGCGGTGAACTCCTCGAGCGTCGCCCGCCAGCCGTCCGTTCCGAACGAGATCGCGTCCATACGCGCACCTTTACGGCGGAGCCGAAAAAACCGACGGCCTCGGTCACGGTCGGGCGACTCGACACTCGTAGTCAACGGTGTTTTCTTGATCAGGACCCAATACCGGGTATGAGCGACACCCCCTCCGTTCTCGCCGTCAGCGGGAGTCTGCGCGAAGACAGTTATACCCGAACGGCGCTACGGTACGTCCTCCGGGCCGCCGCGGAGGCCGGCGCCGACACTCGCATGCTCGATCTGCGCGAGTACGACCTCCCCGTCTACGATCCCGACGTCGACGATCAGGGCGACGGCGAGGAAGTCAAACGTCTGGCCCGCGAGGCGGATGCGATCGCGCTCGGAACGCCGGTCTACCACGGGTCGTACTCGGGCGCGTTGAAGAACTTCCACGACTACTGCGGGTTCGACGAGTACGAAGACACCACCGTCGGTCTGCTGGCGACCGCCGGCGGCGGCAGCTACGGCTCGACGCTCGACCACTTGCGGATCACCGTTCGCGGGGTCCACGGCTGGGTGCTTCCCCATCAGGTCGGCCTCCGGAACGCCTCGGGAAAGTTCGAGGCGGACCCCGACGCGATCGGCGGCCGCCGGTTTCGCGATCCCAATCTTCAGAAGCGGGTCGAGAAACTCGGTCGAATGCTCGTCGAGTACGCGTTCATCGAGCCGGACGTGAGTTCGCCGCGATCGGAGTCGGAAGCGGCGGCGGACGACTGACTCGCGGGCCGCTCGGTGCTCGCAGAATTCGACCGCGCTACTCGCCGTCGAGCAACCGTTCTTTCGCCGAGCGCGTCAGCTGCTTGATCTCGTATTCGCGGGACATCGCGGCCGATCGCGTCTCGAACCGTTCGTGATATCGAAGTTCGACCGGCATCCGACCGCGGGTGTACTTCGCTCCGTCGCCCGCGTTGTGTTCGTCGACCCGTCGATCGAGATCGGTCGTGTAACCGGTATAGAGAGTGCCGTCGGCGCACTCGAGCACGTAGACGACGTGGCCGCCGTCGCTCCGGGACCGGGACATCGGGCGTCCGTTCGGTGGAACGGGTAAAAAGCGACTCGGATGAAGTGGAGTGCGTGGTCGTTGCAGACGGTTCACGGGGATGGCGGTCAGGTACTGCGGGCGCGCTCTTTTGCTACTTCCGCGATCCCAGCATTGGCCGAGCAGCTCGTGCACGCGTGGATTCTGCCGTGCTCGTCGGCGAAGACGCGCGCGAAGCGCTCGGAGACGTGCGCGCCGCAGTGGTCACATGTGGGCATGGGTACACCGGCACAAGCCGGTACCCGTATCTACCGGGTGTATAGTTAAATATGCTTTCCCAAACGCCGTTTGGCGTTTCGATATCAGAAGAATATTTTTGCAGTCTGTCACTCGCGAGCCGCGCCGATCGTCCGGGCGATCAGGGTCGCCTGGGCGCCGGCGACGAAGCCGGCGTCGACGTTGACGACCGAGAGGATCGTACACGACTGGAGCATCCCGGCGAGGGCGGCTTCGCCATCGCCGCCGAATCCGTACCCGCTGGAAACGGGAACTCCGATCACCGGCACGTCCACGAGCCCGGCGACGACCGTCGGCAAGGCGCCCTCCCGGCCGGCGCAGACGATGAGGACGTCCGCCTCGCGGAGTCGATCGAGCTGGTCCAGGATCCGATCGAGCGCCGCGACCCCGACGTCGTCGACCCGATCGACGGCGATCCCCGCGTCCTCGCAGACGAGTTCGGCCTCGTCCGCGACCGGGCCGTCGACGGTGCCGCCGGTCGCGATGCCGACCGTCGCGTCGAGCGACGGGGGATCGTACGCCGGGGTCCGAACGTGGACCGTCGTCCCGCGGCGATCGACGATCGCGTCGGGGTACGAGTTCGCTATCGATGACTCGAGCGCCTCGATCTGTCGATCGGAGGCGCGCGTAACGAGTGCCCGCTCCGTCGTTTCGAGTGCGGTTTCGGCGAGTTCGACGACCTGTTCGGCCGACTTACCCGCGGCGAAGATCGCCTCCGGAATGCCGCGACGATGCTGTCGGGCCGCGTCGAACCGACCCGCGTCGCCGGTGACGTACCCCCTGAGTTCGGCCTCGGCCTGGGCCGGCGACAGCGAGCCGTCGGCGACGGCCTCGAGGAGTTCGCGCATACCCGTCCTGGGTGACGAACGTACTCGAATCCGTCGACCCGCATCCGCGAGTGACTCCCGCGTTCGAACCGCGCCCGAGCGACGATAGGAGCGCGCGCGAGCGGGAATTCACCGAATGACGGCATCGATCGCGCGGGTGACGGCTCATCAGACATATACTTTCCGGTGGATCCGGCGCCCGAAACGGACGAATTGGGCGCTGCAACCCCCGTATTTCGCCGAATAAGCACAACCTTTATATTAGGGTAAGCGGAATCGATACATCGTATGGCAGACCTTATCGTCAAAGCCGCCGTAAAGGAAGCGCTCGATGACAAGAACGTCGCTTCGGATTTCTACGATGCACTCGACGAGGAAGTCGACGAGCTGCTCAAGGACGCCGCCCGACGTGCGGAAGCGAACGATCGCAAGACGGTCCAGCCGCGCGACCTGTAAGGAACGCCACGTACTGCGATTTTTTCGGACGCTGCGCGACCAGCCGCGGCTTCGTCGGCGCGTGCGGTGATCGACGATAGCGAACGCGGACGCGGGATCGCGCGACGCCCGGATACGGGGTCGCGGGGGTCGAGAAAGTCGGACGGCGAGTCCGCAGCGCCGATCGAGCCGGGGCGGCGTTACTCTCGGATCGACTCGTCCATCGATTCCGGTCCGCCGGAGACCGTCGCGTCGTCGAAGAGCGAGGACATCGCCGCGTCCGGATCGGCGGGCCGGATCGACTCCCCGTCGGTTCGCCCCGACGACCGATCGTCGGCGTCCGGATCGGCGTCGTCGGAGACGAGCGCGAGAATGTCGTCGACGCTCTCGTCCGAGATCGTCCGCTCGGGCGCGGATCCGGACAGCGACCCGTACTCCCGCTTCAGTTCGTCGAAGTCCGGGTCGCGGTCGGCCGCGTCAAACGGGGAAGACTCCCAGTCGTCGGGTCGCCGTTCGACGGTCGGCGACGCCGCGATCGGATCCTCCTCGCGGGCAGCGGCTTCCGCCTCGAGTTTCTCGAAGACCTCGTCGATTCCCTCCGAAGAGACGGTTCGCGACGGTTCGCCGCCGAACGCGACCGATTCCGAGTCGGTATCGCCGTCCGCCGACGCGGTCGATCCGACGATGTCGTCGACGTTCGACTCGGAGACGTGATATCGGGTGCCGCTCTCGCTGAGTCTCTCGACGACGGTCTCGGTGTCCTCCGATTCGAGGAGCGATTCGATCGAGTCCGCCGCGTCAGTCTGTCCCCTCCCCGAGACGTCCGTTCCCTCCAGCGGCTCCCGCATTTCTATCGTCTCACGACAGGCACCATCGTATATTAAGCTCTTTTGTGGAAGAATTAACCTTTTCGAGGAATGATGACGGCCGAACCGCGATCGAGAGATAGTCTGGCGACGCCTATCGCGAGCCGCGTTCGTCGAGGTATCGTCGAGTGCCCCCGAGAACGACGGGATCGACCGCTCGAAGGTCGGCGATCGACGCCGACCCCGTGACGAACATTGCGGTCCTGAGCTCGAGCGCGAGCGTCTCGATCAGGTCGACGACCGCTTCGGTTCCCCGGCCGGCCGGTCCGAGGAACGGCTTCGCGAGCCCCCCGGCGCGTGCGCCGAGCGCGATCGCTTTCGCGACGTCGAGTCCCGACCGAACCCCGCCGCTCGCGATCACGCAGTCGTGGACCGCGGTCGCCTCGAGCGTACTGACGACCGTCGGGATTCCCCACGCCCGGAACCGGGCGCCGATCCGTTCCTGCCTGTCGGCGCCGACCGCGGCCGCCCGGTAGGATTCGATGCCCGACCACGTCGTCCCGCCCTTGCCGGCGACGTCGATCGCGTCGACGCCGGCGTCCGCGAGTCGCTTCGCGGTCGATCGAGAGATTCCGTTGCCGGTCTCTTTGACGACGACCGGAACGCTGAGGTCGGCCGCGACACGTTCGATCGCGGCGAGACAGCCGCGGGCGTCGACGTCGCCCTCGGGCTGGACCGCTTCCTGTAAGAAGTTCAGGTGGATCGCCATCGCGTCGGCGTCGATCATCTCGACGGCTCGCTCGACGTCGGCCACGTCGTACTCGAGCAGCTGGGCCGCGCCGACGTTGCCGTAGAGGAACGCGTCGGGCGCGACGTCGCGGACGACGGTGTAGGACTCGAGGAGCGCGTCGTCGTCGAGTTCGAGCCCCGCACGCTGGCTGCCGACGCCCATCGCGACGTTCGTCCGCTGGGCGGCCTCGGCGAGCGCCCGGTTGATCTTCGTCGTGTTCGGGTGGCCGCCGGTCATGCTCTCGATGACGATCGGCGCGGCCAGTTCGCGCCCGAACAGGGTCGTCGTCGTGTCGATCTCGTCGCGGTGGATCTCGGGAAGCGCCTCGTGAACGAGTTCGACGTCGGCGAACCCGGTGCCGGTCGTCTCGACGTCTTCCTCCCGAATGATGCGAATGTGGTCGTCTTTCCGATCGGAAGTCTCGGGCATCGAATCGTCTCCACCGCAACGATGGATCGAATCCGTTGAAAAGCTGTCTTTTCGTCGGTCCGGATCGCTCGCTGCAATCGAGGACCGCGTTTTTTGCCGATCGTCTCCGTATTCAGGGTATGCTTCGCAAACTGCTGATCACCTTCGGGCTCGTCGAGATCGCGAAGCCGCAACCGGTTATCGACGCCTGTGAGCGGATCGGGCTCGCGAACCCGGAGGAAGCGCAACTGCGACCGTGGGCGCTCTGGGGAGCCCGCCTCGAAGGGCTCGCGTTCGTCTGGCTACTGGTCCGCGGTCGCGGCGGCTCGCGGCTCGTCGGGTCGCTGCTCGGCGTCGCCGGGATCGTCCTGGCGCTCGTCCCCCGTCCGATCATCACGCTCAGCCAGGAGTTCGTCTACGAGAACACCGAGGACCTCGAGTTGAAGCCGTGGATCGAACCGGCCGCTCGCCTGCTCGGGGTACTCTACCTGACCGTCGTCGCCCTCTCCCGGCGCGCCGACGCCCCCGAGGATCCCCAGATCACCCCCGAAGAACGACCGGCGGCCGATCGCACTGCGCGGTAATAGCCCGTTTCGCCGGAGGATCGCCCGACCTGTCACGACAGGTACCGGACAGAGAGCGTTATTTCCGTCCCCGGCGTACCCCTCGCCATGACACCGCGTTCAAACGCCGGTTCGAAACGGCTGTCGCGGCAGGTAACGGCGACGCAGCTGGCCACACTCGCCGATCGACTCGAGACGATCGAACGCCAGCACCAGCAGCTTCGGCGGACGATCGAAGCGGTCGGTCGAGAAACCGGCGTCGGGATCGGCAGCCCGTGCGCTCGCTGTCAGCGGAGTTACCTGCTGATCAAAGACGGCGGGATGCACTGCCCCGTTTGCGGCTATCAGGAGACCCTGTAGCCGGGCCGAACTCAGTATCGGCGGACGTCGACGCCGTCGTCGGTGCCGACGTACGTCGCGTCCGCGAGGCCGACGAACAGGCCGTGCTCGACGACGCCCGCGATCGACGACAGCTCGGTCGCCAGGTCGGTTGGCGCCTCGATCGCGCCGAACTCGCAGTCGAGCACCAGGTTGCCGTTGTCGGTGACGACCGGACCGTCCTTGCGCTCGGCCGCCCGAAGCGTCGGCTCGCCGCCGCGGTCGCGGATCCGATCGGCGACGACGGTGTGCGCGTCGGGCAGCACTTCTACCGGCACCGATCGGTCGAGTCGGGTCGTCAGCTTGGACGGATCGGCGACGACGACGAACCGATCGGCCGTGGAATCTACTATCTTCTCTCGTGCGTGCGCCGCACCGCCGCCCTTGACGAGCGCGCCGTCCGCCGCTGAGTCGGGGTCGTCGACGACCGCGTCCGCGCCGTCGATCGCGAGATCGATCCCCGCAACCGCATCGAGGCTCGTGAGCGGAATCCCGACGTCCAGCGCGAGCCGACGGGACTGAAACGAGGTCGGAACGCCCTGCACTGCGAGCCCATCGTCGACCCTGCGTCCGATCGTCTCGATCGCGTATGCGGTCGTCGAGCCGGTTCCAAGCCCGACGACGAACCCGTCCTCGACCTCCTCGGCCGCGCGTTCGCCGGCGCCGCGTTTCGCCGCATCCGATCCACCCTCGGTCTTCATGGTTCGATGGGCGCGCGGCGACGACAAAAACGTTGCATCTCGACGATCGAATCGACGCTCGTGCTGTACTGAGTGGGACGGCTCCGTTCACAACACCACGAAAACCACTTTCATTCCTACCCGCGGTGGCATGGCCGATCGGCCGAAGTGGGCGGGCTGAAAGGGTCAGGGGCTTTCGTGGTGTTCGTTACTGTTTCGGTACTAGATGCAGGTGATCGCGAAGTGCGTCGTTGGAAGAAGCTTTTTCCACGCGTTCGTGGTCTCATGCCCATGGCGAGTTCGGAGACGGCGGTTTCGCTGTCGAACGTCCACAAGACCTACCACGTCGGCGAGCCGGTCCGGGCCTTAGACGGGGTGGACCTGAAGATTCCCCGCGGGTCGTACACCGCGATCATGGGACCGAGCGGCTCCGGAAAGTCGACGCTGATGAACCTCGTGGGCTGTCTCGACACGCCGACCGAGGGCGAGATCGTCGTCGGCGGCCGCGAGGTGACGGGCCTCACGGATCGCGATCGAACCAGCCTCCGCGGCTCCGAGGTCGGCTTCGTCTTCCAGACGTTCAACCTCATGCCCCGACTGAACGCCCTGGAGAACGTCGCCCTCCCGCAACTGTTCCAGGGTACCGATCGCGACGAACGCCGCGATCGGGCTCGAGACCTGCTCGAACGCGTGGGATTGGGCGATCGGGTCGACCACATGCCGAACGAACTCTCGGGCGGGCAGCGCCAGCGGGTCGCGCTCGCCCGCGCGCTGGTGAACGATCCCGCGATCGTGCTGGCCGACGAGCCCTCCGGCAATCTCGATACGGAGACCGAGGCGGCGATCCTCGACCTCTTCGAGGAGTTTCACGCCGCCGGGACGACGATGATCGTCGTCACCCACGAGCGCCACGTCGCCGAGCGCGCCGATCGGATCGTCCGCCTGCTCGACGGACGGATCGAGCGAATCGAGGAACTCGACGGCGATCGACCCGGCGAGAGACCGGGCGACGTCGACGCGATCGGCGAGAGCGGCCAGGCGGAGAACGGCGATGTGGGCGACGGCGCCTCCGAACGGCGCAGTGTGGGCGACGGGAGCCGCAGCGGTGATGGTGGATGAACCCGCTGGAGAGCCTGCGACTCGCGTGGCGCTCGATCCGCGGACACAAACTGCGATCGGCGTTGACGACGCTCGGGATCGTGATCGGGATCGCCGCGGTGATCGCTTTTGTCACGCTCGGCGCGAGCCTGCAGGCGGGCGTCATCGGCGACATCAGCCCGGACGACCAGCGCAACATCTACGGCTGGGCGGCCGAGCCGGACACCGAGGGCGGACCGCTGGCCGGCGCGCAACCGGTGTTTAGTCAGGACGATCTCGATACGCTCGAAGAGCGCGACGACATCGCGGCGGCCTACGGCTACATGCCGCTGTCGACGCAGGCGATCGTCTCCGGCGACGAGATTTCGCCCCAGAGCGACGCCCTGGTCGCGGCGGGACCACCGTACATCCGGGAGGATACCCTCGACGAGGGGCGACAGTTCGAGATGGGCGAGCGCGAGGCGGTGATCAACCCCGCCGTCGCGAATCAGTTCGAGGAGAACGTCTCCGCCGGCGACAATCTGACGATCGTCCTGCAGGGCGGCCGGCGGACCGAGGTCACCGTCGTCGGCATCACCGACTCCTCGGAAGGGCTGAGCCCGTTCGAGGGGTTCGAACCCTCGCCGCGCGTCTACGTGCCGACGGATCCGTTCTACACGGAGCAGGCCGCGGGGATGATTCCAGGTCCTGGCAACGGATCCGACGGGGAGGGAAGCCGTGACGACGGAAGCAGGGGCCAAGGCGGAACCGAGTCCGAAAGCAACGGCAGTAGCGGCGCGGGATCCCAGAACCAGGTCGACGACGCGCTCTTCCTCGCGATCGTCGTCGAGGCCGAGTCGGCCGACGAGGAGGACATCGATCGAGCCCGGGAGACCGCGATCGACTACCTGGAGAGCGACGAGTCGGACGCGGGGCAGTTGATGGGCGACGACCTCACTGTGAGGCTCCAGACGAGCACGGAACTGCTTCAGCAGTTGCAGGACGTGCTCGATCTCCTGCGGAACTTCATCGTCGGCATCGCAGCGATCTCGCTCGTCGTCGGCTCGATCGGCATCGCGAACATCATGCTGGTGAGCGTCACCGAACGCACCCGCGAGATCGGCATCATGAAAGCCGTCGGCGCGCAGAACCGGGAGGTGCTCGGCCTGTTCCTGACCGAGGCGGCGGTTCTCGGCGTGATCGGCTCGATCCTCGGGACGGGACTCGGCCTCGCAGCGGGCTACATCGGGGCGCAGTACATCGACCTGCCGCTGGTCTACCCCTACGAGTACGTCGCGCTCGCGATCGCCGTCGGGTTCCTGGTGGGCGTCGTCTCGGGCCTGTATCCGGCCTGGCGGGCGGCGCGAACCGATCCGATCGACGCCCTGCGTTACGAGTGACGACCGACGGCCGTCGATCGCAGGCGGATCCGTCAGGTTCGCTCCCGATCCCGATCGGCGTCGCGATCGCGCGCTCGGGAGTCGTCGTCGGGAAACGTCGAGTCCTCCTCTGGATCGTGTTCCCACGACGTCCCCGCGCCGAACTCGGATTCGCGCTCCGACGCGGGTTCCGAGGCTCGCGGCGGGCGCGTCGGGTCGACCGATCCCGGCCGATCCGGCGACAGGCCGACCGTGTCCCGCGTTCGCGCGCGCTGTTCCGGGTACTCCCGCGCGAGGTACGCGCCGAGGTAGCCGCCCAGCAGCGACAGGCCGACGGTGTAGAGGAAGACGAGGGCCGCGCCCACGAAGACGAAGAGCATCACGATCGCGAAGCCCTCGATCGGGACGGCCGCGACGCCGAACCCGAAGCCGAGGAAGCCGAGCACGAGCACCGCGCCGGCGGCGATCGGGAGGAAGGTGATGATGCCCGCGAGCGCGCCGACGATCGCGCCCCGTCGCTCGTCGGGGCCTTCGAGGAAGCCGGCGACGAGTCCCCCGACGACGGTGGAAAACGGGATGAACGAGAGCACGACGCCGACGACCGCGCCGATGATGGCGTTGATGAGGGTCCGTCCGGTGACCATAGCGATGGTACGTCGGGACGGAAGAAAAGTGACGGTGGTTCAACACCCGGACGCGACGTGGGTTCCGTCGGCGATCGACCGGCCGTCAGTCGCCGGCGTCCGCCAGCTGCGACTCCGACTCTTCGGCTGTCATCGACAGGGTCTCGCCCGACTCGCTCGGCGAGCCGTCGGGACCCGCGTCCGCGAGATCGGCGAGGGTCACCTCGCCGTTCACCTCGTCGGCGAGCAGATCGACCGACTCGACGAAGACGGCGACGATCAGCGGGCCGACGACGATGCCGATCGCGCCCAGCGTGAACAGCCCGCCGGTGAAGCCGATGAAGTAGAGGCTTCCCGGGAGGCCGGCCGAGCGGCGGGCGAGGCGGGGCCGGACCACGATGTCGGGGAGCCAGGCGACGAGGGTGATCCCCAGGGTGCCGACCAGCGCCGCCGCGGCGAGGTCGCCGACGGTGACCTGGTAGATCGCGATCGGGGCGACGAGGAGGCTCGGTCCGATGATCGGGACGAACTGCAGGACGGCGGCGACGATCGCGAGGGTGAACGCGGCGTCGTAGCCGTAGCCGAGGGCGAAGAACAGCGGGTAGGCGACGAGAAAGGTCGCGACCGAGGTCGCCAGCTGCAGGACGTAGATCGCGTACAGCGTCTCGCGCGCCCGCGTGGCCAGCGCGTAGACGACGTCACGGTAGCCGTGGGGAACGGGGGCGATGGCGGCCCGGGCGGCGGCGTCGCCCTTGAGCAACAGGGCGAACAGCAGGATGACGAACAGCGCGAACTTGATCGCGAGCACCGGCAGCGCCGACGCGAACGAGAAGGCGACGCTGTTCACGTAGTCGACGACGAGCGACTGTACCTCGCCGGACTCGATCGTGTACGTCACCCCCAGCGCCGTGGCGGAGATCGATTCCGGGAGTCCCCTGACGACGGCGACGATCTCCTCCAGCCGGAAGTAGAGGGTGACGACGATCGGGGAGAAGACGGCGACGGCCGCGACGAAGCCGAGGAGGGTAGCGGCGACCGCCGCCGTCCACTCCGTGAAGCGGTGCCTGGCGAGCCATCCCTGGACGGGTGCGAGGACGTACGCGACGGTCAGCGCGAACAGGATCGTTCCGAGCACTTCGAGGAGGATCCCCCCGGTGACGATTCCGAGCAACGCGACGACGCCTGCGAGGACGTACCGACGGTTTCCGGCGGACCTCCCGCCCCCGTTTCCGCGATCGATCGAGTTCGCTGTCACAGGAGGGAGTCTCACCGGGGCGAAATAACCCTTCGGATCGGTGATCGGTCCGCCGCGACGAACGTCATATTCCGTCGAATACGGGCCTTCAGTCTCCCGAATTTCGCGATCGCGCTATTTAAGACCACGCAGTGTAACAACCGTGTAATGAAACGACGGACGTTCGTCGGCGCGGTCGGCGGCGGCGCGGTCGCCGGACTGGCCGGCTGCGTGACCCGCGACGGAGACGACGGTCCGGAAAACGGCACGGAACCGGGGGATCCCGAACCCGAAGAGCCGGATCTCAGCGGCGAGTTGATCGTCGCCACCTACGAGTCGATGGTCGACGACGAGAACCCCGCCGGGACGTGGCTCAAGGAGGCGTTCGAGGAGGCGCATCCGGACGCCGAGCTCACGTGGACCGTCCCGGAATCGGGGCTCAACCACTACATCCGGCGCGAGCAGGAGGAGGCCGACCTGGACGCCGACGTCTACCTCGGCGTCAACGTCGACGACCTCGCCCGGATCGACGACGCGCTGGACGACGGCGGACTCTTTCGCGAACTCAACCTCGATCGGATCGGGCGCGCCGATCGGATCCGCAATGGCCTCGAGATGGGCGACCCGCACGGCCGCGTGCTTCCCTACGACACGGGCTACATCAGCCTCGTCTACGACGAGACCGAGGTCGACGAACCGACGACGTTCGACGATCTCACCGCGCCCGCGTACGAGAACGCGCTGCTCACCCAGAACGCCCAGAACTCCGATCCCGGACAGGCGTTCCTGCTGTGGACGATCGACGCCTTCGGCGAGGACGGCTACCTCGACTACTGGCGCGAGCTCGCGGACAACGGCGTTCGCGTCCTCGACGACTGGTACGAGTCGTACTACGGCGCTTACATGGAGGGTCAGCGGTCGATGATCGTCTCGTACTCGACCGATCAGGTGTTCGCCTCGGCCGAGGGCTACGACATGAGCCGCCACCAGGTCGCGTTCCTGAACGACCAGGGCTACGCGAATCCCGAGGGAATGGCGATCTTCGATCGCGCGACGAAGATCGATCTCGCCTACGAGTTCGTGAATTTCGTCCTGTCGAGCGACGCCCAGGCCGAGATCGCCCAGCGAAACGTCCAGTTCCCCGCGGTCGCGTCGGAGCACGTCGAACTCGATCCCGAGTTCGACCGGTACGCCCACGAACCGCCGGAAGCCGTGACGATGGAGTACGATCGGCTCCGGGGCAACCTCGACGGGTGGGTCGACGACTGGGCGCGCGAGTTCGCGAGCCAGTAGCGCCGTGACCCGCGCGGATCGACGCGCCGACGTCGCCGCGGCCGCGGTCGTCGCCGGCGGCCGGGCCTGGTTCGAACGCCGCGCGCTCGCCCTGGCCGGGATCGCGACGATCGGCGTCCTCGTCGTCATGCTCTACCTCCCCGTGGGCGTCGTTTTCGTCGACGCGGTCGTCGTCGACGGGGTGCCGACGCTCGCGGCGTTTCGCGAGGTGCTGACCGACCCGTTCTACGTCGGCGCGCTGGCGGCCGTCTTCTCGGATCCGCTGGCGATCGGGGGCCACGCGACCGCCGTTTTCGGCTGGCTCGCGGCGGTCTCCGTCTCCCTCTCGATCGAGTACCCGCTATCGGACGTCGCGCTGCCGGTCCCGTGGCTCCGCGTGACGACCCCCGGCGTTCGGCTGGGGCTGTTCGGCTTTACGGCCTACCAGGCGGCGCTCTCGACGATCGCCAGCGTCGCACTCGGCCTCCCCGCCGCCTACGTGCTCGCGACCTACGAGTTTCGCGGTCGGCGGACGCTTCGATCGCTGACGATCCTGCCGTTCGTGCTGCCCGGGATCATGGTCGCGGTCGGCTTCTACGCCGCGTTCGGGCAGACGGGGACGATCAACGGTCTGCTCGGGCTCGTCGGGCTCGGCCCCTACCCGTTCATCGAGCGGAATCCGCTGGCGATCGTGATCGTCGCCCACGCCTTCTACAACGCGCCGCTGGTCGCCCGGATCACCGTCGCCGCCTGGGAATCCGTCGACGTGCGAACCGTCGAAACCGCCCGCAGTCTCGGCGCGAGCCCGCGACGGGCGTTTCTCGACGTCATCGCGCCGCAGCTCTTCCCCGCGATCCTCACGGGCGCGCTGCTGACGTTCGTCTTCACGTTCATGACGTTCCCGATCGTGCTCGCGCTGGGCGGGCTCCAGCTGGCGACCGTCGAGGTCTGGATCTACGATCGGATTCGACGGCTCGCGTACGCCGAAGCCGCGACCCTCGCGATCCTCGAGACCCTCGTCTCGCTGGGGCTGACCTACGCCTACCTCCGCTACGAGTCGGCCCGATCGGGACTGGCGCGGGCGGCCGCCCCGCCGCCGAAGGAGCCGCTCTTCCCGGACCTGCGGACGGCCCTGACGCCGCGCCGACTCGCCGTCGTCGGCTACGGCCTCGTCGCGCTGGTGGTCTTCGTCGGCCCGATGGCGAGCCTCGTGATCGGGAGTTTCACGGACGGGAGCGGGTTCACGCTTCGCCACTACGCGTTCCTGCTCGAACGGCAGGTCGAGGGCCAGTCGTTCCAGACGCGTCCGTTCCCGGCCGTCCGGAACTCGCTGCTGTTCGGCCTGGGGACGCTCGCGATCGCGGTGCCGATGGGCGTGATCCTCTCGGTGTCGACCGCGCGCGCGGGCCGCGTGGGAACGATCGTCGACGCGCTCGCGATGCTCCCCCTCGCGGTCAGCGGGGTCGTCTTCGGGATCGGCCTCCTGCAGGGACTCGTCTTCGGGATTCCGCTACCCGGCGGCTGGCGACTCCAGGTGACGGGACCCGTCGCGATCGTGGCCGCCCACGCGGTGGCGGCGTACCCGTTCGTCACCCGAAACGTCTCGCCGCTGCTCGGCGCCCTCGATCCGGCCATGGTCGAGTCGGCCCGTGCGCTCGGCGCCTCCCGCTACCGCGCGCTGGTCGACGTCGAACTCCCGCTCGTCGCCAGCGGGATCGTCGCCGGCGCCGCCTTCGCCTTCGCCATCTCGATCGGCGAGTTCTCTTCGACGGTGATTTTGGCGGGCGGCGCCGACACCTACACCATGCCCGTGGCCGTCGAGCGCTACCTCGGACGTCGGTCGGGGCCCGCGATCGCCATGGGGACGCTCCTGCTCGTCGTCACCGCCGCGAGTTTCGTCGTCGTCGATCGGGTCGGCGGGAGGGTCGAACGGTGACCGAACTCCGCCTCGAAAGCGTCTCGAAGCGGTACGGAGGCGGACGGGGAGCGTCCGAGACCGTGGCCCTCCGGAACGTCGACCTCGCCGTTCGAGACGGGGAGTTCTTCACGCTCGTCGGCCCCTCCGGCTGCGGGAAGACGACGACGCTGCGGACGATCGCCGGCTTCGAGGAGCCGACGGCGGGGGACGTCCGCTTCGACGGGGCGGAGGTGACCGGCGTCGCTCCGGAGGACCGGAACGTCGGCGTCGTCTTCCAGAGCTACGCGCTCTTTCCGCACATGACCGTCGCCGAGAACGTCGGCTACGGCCTGCGCTTCCGGGAGCCACCGACGGGGACGACCGCCGACGAGCGCGTCGCGGAGTTGCTCGACCTGGTCGACCTGGACGGGATGGGCGATCGCAGCCCGGACCAGCTCTCGGGCGGGCAGCAACAGCGGGTCGCGCTCGCTCGGGCGCTGGCGCCCCAACCGGAGCTGCTCTTGCTTGACGAGCCGATGAGCGCGCTCGACGCCCGCCTCCGGGAGTCGCTGCGCCGGCAGGTGACCCGGATCCAGACCGAACTCGGGATCACGACGGTCTACGTCACCCACGACCAGGAGGAAGCGCTCGCGATCTCCGATCGCGTGGCGGTCATGAACGACGGACGCGTCGAGCAGGTCGCGACGCCCCAGGATATCTACCGCGAGCCGGCGACCCGGTTCGTCGCCGAGTTCGTCGGCGACAACAACGTCTTCGACGGCGACGTGCGAGACCGCGGCGACGACGCGGCCGCGATCGGCGGCGACGGCGATCGCTCCGCCGTCGAAGTCAGCGGGGAGTACTCCGTCGTCGAGGTCAGCGGCAAGACCTTCGAGCTACCCGCGCTCCCGGGCCGAGCCGATCGCGTCACCTTCTGCGTCCGGCCGGGGGCGCTCTCGCGGGCCGCCGATCGAAACCGGATCACGATCGCCGTCGAGACCTGCGAGTTCCTCGGCGAGACGGTCCGGGTCAACGGCCTGTGGAACGGGACCGAGACCGTCCTCCAGCTTCCGGACGTACCCGACGGGGACGCGGTGACGGTTGGATTTGATCCCGACGACGCGCACGTCGTCGACGTGCGGTGAGCCGGCGGGGCGACCGATCGCTTACTGCCGATCGACCGGTCGATCGACGAGCGGGGACACCCGTCATCGGACTACCGGAACTCGCAAGTGCGTCCTTTTCCGGACTCCCGTGGTACGTATTCGCATGCAAGTTACTCGCCAACTTAGGATCGACGTCGGGCGGAGAGAGATCCCCAGCGGAGGGACGGTGACCGTTCGCGTCCGCGACAATCGACGCCGACCAGTCGAGAACGCGCTCGTCGAAACCGAAACGAAATTGGCCAGAACGGACGCGCGCGGACTGTGTCGACTGCGGTTCGACTCGCCCGGCTTCTGGAAGCTCACCGCGGCGAAGTCCCCGACCGATCGCGTGGCGTACGATCCGGTGTCCACGCTCGTTCGGGTGGTGCCGACCGAGGCTGCGCTTCGGCCCCGTCGACGGATGGGGTCCCGGACCCGGATCGGATAACTACCCGAACCCGTTCGCCGGTGATTCTGCGCGCGCGAGAACCGCAACTGTACTAAAGTACGACGCGCGAGGCCTACTCAGTGGTGACCGATCGCGCGCTCGCACGCCCGAGAGCGACGGCGGGCGATCGGCGGAACCGACGAGCCATGAACGAATACACGATCCTCATCGCACTCGGGAACACGGCGACGCTCGTGACCGGCGGCGCCATCGCGCTGCTCGCCTACCGCGCGTTCCGGCGGACCGGATCGCCGGCGCTCCGGGCGCTTGCGCTCGGCTTCACCTGCATCGTCGCCGGCTCGGTCGTCGGCGGCGCCATCCACCTCCTCGCCGACAACGTCGCCCTCGGCGTCGCCGTCCAGAGTTCTATCACGGCGGGCGGCTTCGCCGTCCTGCTGTATTCGCTGTTCGTCGATCGATCGCGGACGACGATCGTGCGCGCGAGGGGGTCGCAGTGAGTCGAGACGCGCGGGAACCGACTCGCGTCGTCGCCATGGGGACCTTCGATCTCCTTCACCCCGGCCACGTCCACTACCTCGAGGAAGCGGCCTCGATGGGCGACGAACTCCACGTCGTCGTCGCCAACTCGGAGACGATCGACCACAAACCGGCTCCGATCGTGCCGGACGAACAGCGCCGGGACCTCGTCGCGGCCCTCGACGTCGTCGATCGCGCGCGAGTCGGGCACCCCGAGGACTACTCGATTCCGATCCGCGCGATCGATCCCGACGTGCTCGTGCTCGGCCACGACCAGCACCACGACGAGCGCGAGGTCGCGGCGATGCTCGACTCCTGGGAGATCGATTGCCGCGTCGAGCGGGCGAGCGCCCGCGAACCGCGGGACGACGACCCGGAGCTTCTCTCGAGCAGCGCGATCACGGACCGGATTCTCGAGCGGCGCGCCGCCGACGTCCCCGGCCGGCCGGGTCGGTAGCGGCGGACCGCCGGAGAACGTGGCAAAGCCGTTATAGTTATTCGTCGCGTGTTCGTGCGAACACGTATGGATAGGGATAGTCGGCGTTTCGACCGGCCCGCTCGCCTCGGGCGGTGGCACGCGCTCGTCGAACGGTACACGCCCGACGGGTGGCTCGGGCGGACGCTTCTCGGATCGACGACCGGGATGTCCGGGCTCTGGCTGCTGGCGCTGGCCCTGTTCGAAGTCCCGCGGTGGGGGCTATCGCTCGCCGCGTTGTTCTGGCTGCCCGCGCTCCTCGGGCTGGGACTGCCGGCGTTGGCCCTCTCGCTGGCGGTCCTCTGGCCGGTGTACCTCTCGCTCATCGGCAATATCGAGTCGGCCGACGCGTACCCGCGCTCGAGGACCGACGAGCGCGCGATCCCGAGCGGCCGAGAATCCGAATCCCCGAAACGACGCGATTCCGCCGCGTCGGCCGCGGAAGTCGACACCCCCGAACCGGCCGCGAGCGATCCGTTCGGCGATCTGAAACGGCAGTACGCGAACGGCGAGCTATCTGAGGACGAGTTCGAGCGCCGGATCGAGCTCCGCCTTCAGGACGGGACGGCGCGATCGACGGCCGGTGACACGGGCGGCGCGGGCGTCGAGCGACGAGAGCGAGTGCCGGATCGAAACTGAGTCCGTCGACGGTCCGCGGATCGCGGCTGCGAGACGGCGGCTCGCAACTCGCTACGACGAGCGCGACGCGAGCCGCGATCGGAACCGATCGAGCCCGTGTTCCAGCATATCGGGGCTCACCGGCTGAAACTCGTCGTCCGCGGGGAAGAACTGACGAACCGAATCCCAGCTGTCGCGAGCGTAGCGCTCGTCGAGCAGGACGCGAACGCCGACGTCCTCGGGGCTGCGGATGACCCGGCCGATCGCCTGCCGGGCTTTGCGGACGGCGGGGATAGTCAGCGCGTAGGTGAATCCGTCCTCGAACTCGTCGTCGTAGGCCCGCCGGACGGCCTTCGTCCGGGGGCTGGAGGTGTTGACGATCGGGACGCCGCAGACGACGGCGGCCGCGAGGCGATCGCCGCTGTAGTCGACGCCCTCGGTGAGCGTTCCCCGGAGGCTCGTGACGAGCACCTTCCCGTCGCCGGCGAAGAACTCGGCTTTGAGCGACCGGGTCGTCTCGTCGTCGCTCGCGGCGTCGAGCAGGATCGGCTTGTCGACGCGATCCTCGAGGACGCCGGCGGCCCACTCCGCTTCCGAATAGCTCGGCATGCCGACGAGGACGTTCCCGGGGAGGCGGGCGACCTTCGCGATCGCGTCCGCGTAGTGCGTGCGGGTCGGGTTGTCGTCTCCCGGTCTCCCCCGGTTGTCGTAGGTGAACTTGGGCGCGGCGACGGCGAAACTCTCGCGGTTCTCCGCCGGAAAGTGCAACCCGTAGCGGCGCTCGACGACCGGTCTGTCCTCCTCGCGCGCCAGGTACCGGAGTCCCGTCACCTCGGTGAAGGCGTCCATCGGTTCGAGGGTCGCGCTCATCAGAATGCCGCCGCCGAACGCGTCGAGGCGCGCACCGATCGCGTCGCTCGGGACGCAGTTGTGCAGGGCGAGTCTGGCGGTGTACGCGCGGCGCCACGAGTCGGCGGGTTCGGTCTCGTTCCAGGTGCGTTCGAGTTCGATCTCCCGGAAGTAGTCGGTGTGGCCCCGGCGGTACCACTCGCCGAGGACGCGACCGACGGCGGGCGCGGCGCGCGTCCGATCTTCGTCTTCGGCCTCGTTCAGGATGCGCGCGACGACGGCGCCGACCGTCTCCGAGCGGATCCAGTCGACATCCGTGTAGCCCGCGTTTCTCGCCCACTCGGTGATCTCGTCCTCGGCCGGCTCTCGCGGATCGCGAAGCGGGATCTCCTCGTCTTCGAGATCGGTCAGGTTCGACTCCCAACCCCGGTAGTGGCGATCGAGGTGGGCCGTCACCCGCCGATCGAGTTCCCCGCGGAGGTCCCGGAGGAACTCGAGGGTTCGAACGAGTTCGTCGAAGGAGACGTCCGTGTCCGCGAGTTCCGAGCGGACGAGGTCGGCGTCGGCGGTTTTGGAGCCGCCCTCGGCGCGTCGACCCTCGCGTTCGAACTTCACGGGCTGGATGACTCGCGAGAGTTCGGTCTCGGCCTCCCGCAGCGTCGCGTCGGCGATGCCGTCGCTGACCAGGTCTCGCACGCGCGGTTCGAGCATGTGCGCTTCGTCGCAGACGACGAACGTCGACTCGTCGAGCAGGGCGCCCGTAAACGCGGTCGTCGTGGTGGGATCGAACGCGTGGTAGTAGTTGCCGATGACGACCTCGGCGTAGCCCAGGAGTGCGCCCATCACGGAGTGCGGGCAGGTTCCGCGGCGGACCGATCGGGCGACGAGGTCCTCGGGCGTGACCATCCCGGTCTCGGTGAAGTCGAAGGGGACCGCTTCGACTGGAGAGCCTTCCTCGTCGTCCGGGAGGTCCTCGAGGTACTGCGCGTAGAACGGACAGTACTCGGTTTCCGCGCCGACGGGGCCGCCGTCCGAGTAGGTCGGCATGTCGAGCGGGTAGGGCGCCGGTTCCCCCGCCGTTTCGAGGAACCGGGCGGTGGTGGCGGTCCGCCCGCTGTCGGCCAGGCCGGTCTGTTGCTGGCGGGCGCGCGCGGCGAGGGTCCCCGTCGTCGTGTCGCCCCCCTCGCCCGTCAAGTCGCGAGTCCGATCGCGCAGCGTCTCGCAGCGATCGTAGACGTTTCCGTCGTCGATTCCGCCCGCGTTCGCGCGGTTGTACGGGCAGACGTCGGCCTTGCCGACGAGGGTGAGTCCCGAAACCGGGTTCCAGTCGTCGGGCAGGTTCTCGTTGATGGTCTCGAGGTCGGCTTCGAACTGGCGCAGTTGCTGTTTGACGCTCGTGAGCACGAACACGCGCTCGTAGTCGGTGTCCGGATCGCGAACGAGGTCGATCCCCGCGGTGAGCGCGATCATCGTCTTTCCGGTGCCACAGGCGCCCTCGACGACGGAATAGCCGCCGTCCCGAGCGGTTTCGATGGCGGTCTCGATGCCGTCGACCTGCTCGTCGTAGGGTTCGTCGTGGCCGAACACCATCCGCCAGTTCGTCATGCCTGCCGTACTCATCGTCGGTCGGTCATAGGGTTGACGGACTGCACTGGCCGCGCTCTCGTACATAAACCGCCTGGTTCGGCAGCTCGCCGAATCGGGCGACGATCGGACCGAGCGGTTCGACTCGCAGCCGGAAAGTCGCCGGTCGCTTCGAGCGCCGAGCGAAATCCGTCGGCCGTATCGGGTCACGAACGTCGGTGCTGGATGCTGCGAGCGTGCCCCTTTAACGGTCCGAGCACCTAGGTGCACGTACGATGAAAGTCCCCAAAGCCCTCCAGAACGCCGATCGCAGCGGCGCGGTCGTCCGGACCTTCGAGTACGACGACGGCAGCGTTATCGCCGTCGACTTCGGCCACGCGGGCGACGCCCTCACCGTCGACATCCTCGGGTCGACCGCGATCGTCGTCACCGACGGCGAGCAGTTCGAGTTCGAACTGCCGCCCGAAGCGACGGACGTGTCCGTCCAGAACGGCGTTCTAACGATCGAAGAATAGACGTCGGCGACGCCGCGGACCGATCGCTGCGGTCGAAATTACCCCGTTCGCCGACCGTCCCGATCGAACCGGCTCTTCTCTCGTCACAATCCCGATACCGCATCGAGCGGGCTCCGAAACGCAACCCATTCCAGCCTTCGACCGGTAGTACCGGTATGGCCGATGCTTCCGACGCGGACGTCGATCCCGATCGCTGGAGCGCCGAACTCGAGTCGAAACGCGCCGAGAAGGACGAGTTCTTCGCCGACCATCCCCAGTCGCCGATCCCGCCCGACGAGCGCGACGAGTTTTCGGGGCTGGACTACTTCGAACCGGATCCCGACTACCGCGTGACCGCGACCGTCGAGGTCCACGACGACCCCGAAGTCGTGTTGATGGAGACGACCGCGGGCCGGGAGATGCGCTACCTGCGAACCGCGACGCTCGAGTTCGAACTCGTGCGGGACGATCCGGACCTTCAGGACGGGACGTTCGAACTCGGCGCGTACGAGATCGAACGTCAGAGCGACGAACCGCTTTTCATCCCGTTCCGCGACAAGACTACCGGCCAACAGACCTACCGGGGCGGTCGGTACATGGAACTCGCGCCCGATCGCGACCTCGAGACGGACGACGAGATCGTCGTCGACTTCAACCTCGCGTACACCCCGTTCTGTGCGTTCAGCGAGACCTTCGATTGCCCGCTCCCGCCGGAGGAAAACTGGCTCGACGCGGCGATCCCGGCGGGGGAGCGGTTCGAGTCGAACTGACGGCAGGCCGATCGAAGGCGACGGACGCCAATACCGTCGAATCGGCCCCTGATCACGCGGTTCGAGTGGAAACGGAGGGGTGTCGGGGCGAACGGGGGTTCGGAACGGAAACCGAGAACGGAAATCGACGAGCGAGAATCGGTGAACGACTGCGACAGAGCGGTCGGTAGCCCGGCACCCGTGGACGTCGGTTGCAGTCGAAACCGAGGGCTGCACCGGCGGTGGGAGGCGAACGGGCGGTGCGATACGGCAGCTGATCGGTGATTCGATACGGCGAGACGATCGGCGAGCGGAGACGACGCCGTCAGGGCGCGACGCCGACGGTGAGTAACGTGCCGAACTCGCGGTAGCGTTCGACCATCGCTTCGCGGGTGTCCCAGTCGTCGGTCGGAAATTCGGACTTGTTCGGGATGGTGATCTCCCGATCGGGGACGTTGTCCTGTTCGGCGACGTGAAGGCCGGCCTCGCGGAAGGCCGATCGGTACTGCTCGCGGTCCCAGCGGGTCATCTCGATCGAGATTAACTCCTGCCACTCGTGGGAGTGGACGTTCTCCTCGTAGTAGTTGACGGCGCAGTAGAAGGCGCCGCCGGATCGGAGCACGCGGGCGATTTCGGCGAGCGTCTCGCGGGGATCCGCGGCGTAGTAGAAGGCCTCCATCGACCAAACGTGGTTGATCGAGTCGTCCTCGAAGGGGAGCGAGCCGAAGTCGCCGACGACGTACCCGACCTGCCCGTCGTCGGTGTAGCCGGCGGCGTTTCGCGCCATCTCGGGGGCGCCGTCGAGGCCGTAGACGCGGCCGGCGCCCTTGGTGTCCCGCAGCGCCCGGCCGGCGTAACCGCTGCCACAGCCCAGGTCGAGCACCGTATCGCCGGGTTCGACGGGCATCCGCGCGAGCGCGTGTTTGGCGGTGTGCCAGTGGCGCTCTTCCATCCCCTTGTCGCGACCGCTCGTGGCCCAGTCGTCGAACTCCTCGCGTACGCTCATGGGCGACCAATCACGACCGGGAGGCAAAACCGATTCGACTCTCTACCGTCCCGTCGAGACGACCCGGATCCCGCATCGGTACGATTTTCGACGGGATCCAGCGTTCCGATCCGGATTCCGCCGCCGGGCGGCGGGTTCGACGATCGAGTCCGTACCGAAGACACCGCGGCGTCCGGCACCGGTAGATTCTTTAGGCTGGCCTAAAAAGAGAGAAGTGGAGAGGTTTCGGTTGGCCGAAATCCGTGGGCATCGGATTCGGGCCGAAGAACACCCCTGTGTCCTCTCACCTCTTTCCACCGAAACTGACACAGCTACCGCCACGGAACGATCGGTATCCGTTCGATCGCTGCGAACGGCTGTCGCGTTCGTATCCGACGGCGGGGTGACCTACCGACGGTATCTCGGCCCCACGGTCCTCTACCGTATCGACTCGACGCCGGCGAGGTCGTCGAGCCGATGCACAACCACTCCGATCGGATCGAACTCGGCGAGTCCGTGAGCGGCGAGCCAGCGGTCTCGCACGAACTGGCCTGATCCCCCGTCGAACGGGATCGAAATCGAGACCGGACGGCCGAAACGCGGGTCTAGTAATCGGATTTTTGCCCACCTGACGGATTGTCGCGGCTGTCTGACTGATCGAAGTCCCAGACAGTCGGAGCTATCATCGAATCGATCGACGATCGAGACCAATCGCCACAGTGCGTCGGGGGACACATCCCCACTCTTAAGTCAGTGCCGAAAGTTGTTCACTCCAATATGGAATACGCGCTTGAAATCGACGGGACGCCAGAGACGGTACCGGGCGGAACCGGGGTGCTTCTACTCCACCCGAGCACGGGCGAAACTGACCGCATCGACACAGATTTCCTCAAGACGGATACCGACACCTTCCTCGTCATCTCCACCCGAACCACCGCTCGAGAGGTCAGGCAGAAACTGGAGTACTACGACGTCGACGAGAAACGTGCCGAAATCCTCGATACGCTGAGCATCGAGCGCGGCTACTCCCGCCGATCGAGCGATGCGGTCCACTACGTCGCCGCCCCGGACGACGTCGACGGCATCGTCGATCACATCGACGGCTTCCTCAACGACCACGACGGCAAACTCCGGCTCAGTTTCGATTCCGTCACGGAACTCGCCTACTACGCCGGCGACGACGAGGCGCTCGAGGCCGTCGAGCGGATCCTCGAACTTCTGGACGAATACGACGCGATCGGCCTCTTTCACGTCTCCGAGGACCCTCACGACGAGGCGTTCGTCGAGGAGATCCGCGAGCTGTTCGGCGGCGTGATCGATCTGGACGAAGACGGCACCATCGACGCCGAATTCTGAGCGGCGAGCGGCGTCAGCGGCCGCGGATCGCGGTGGAAAACGAAGAGGATTCGGGAACGGGGTTCGGTCACTCGGCCAGCGAGTCGAACGTCTTCTCGGCCCATCGAACCGCGTACGCCGATCCGTGATCCCGGTACGCGTCGGTATCGAGGGCCGCGTACGGCGCCGGGAGTTCGATCGCGTGTTTGATCGCCGCACAGGCGAGTTCGGTCGCATCCGCGAAGTCGGTCTCGCCGCGGGCGACGGCCCGCGGAAGGTCCCCGACCCGGCCCTCGAGTCTGGTTCCCGCATCCTGCCACGCGTCGGCGAGTTCCGGGTAGTCGTCGTTCCATCCGGCGAAGACCTCGCGGCTCTGGAGCCCCACCCAGCCGTCGTACAGCGCCGCGGCGACCTGATAGGTGCCGCCGGGGTCGAGCGGGGTCGCCCGGTTCAACGCGGGATAGTCGTCCTCGAAGAAGCCGAGGAAGTGCTCCGGGACGCCGAGATCGAGTTCCACGAACGCCTCCGCGAGGAGGAAGTCGATAAACGACTCCGGTGAGCCCTGAACGCGGGGTTTGACGATGACCGTCGGCGGATCGGTCTGACGCGTCCACGCGATGCTCCCGTCGCCCGGCATCCCGATCGTCAGATTCGAACTCGCGTAGCGAGCGAGCAGCGTGGGTGCGTCGTCGGGAAGCCAGTCCGCGGGATAGCTCGCGGGTTCGAGCGAGTCGACGATCAGACCGAGATCCTCGGCCTGCGCGGGTGGGACCGTCTCGAAGTCACGGGTCGCGTCGACTACCCGCGCGTCAGGCGCGTACGCATCGCGGACCGCTTCGAGCCGACTCGAGAGCGTCCGGGTCTCGAACATCAGGCGCCGAAGACGGTCTGGAAGACGATCAGAACCGACAGCAGTGCCGATGCGGCAACGGTACCGAGAACGATCTTGGTCGCGGTGCTCATACTCGGTGGCTATCGTCCACGTCGCTTAAATCCATCTGTCCCGAAGACGATCGCCGCCCGTACCGGCTCCGACCGCATCGCCCGAGGGTATCGATCGGGCACGCGCCATCCGACCGGCCACACCATCATTTCAACTGGAGGATATTTCGCTCCGTCACAGGCTACGAATCGTCAATTTGGTATTTCTGGAGTCGAACCGAGACGGTGTACGCAGAACGAGTTCGTTACTCGGAGTCGGCGCCGCGCCACGATTCCGGGACGTCGATGACGTACCGCCCGTCCTCTTGCAGCGACACGATGTACTCCTCACGGTTGTAGAGCTCCATCAGGTTGAGTTCGTACTGGCCCGGCTGCAGGATCTTGATGCTCTCGAACTGTTGGTTGAGTTCCGCGCGGAGCTCTTCGATCGACGGTCGATCGGCCGACGGTTCGCTGACGACGCGGCCGTTGCCCGGCGGTGCGGCGTCGTCTGCGGGTCGAGATTCCGGTGGGACGTCCGTCGACCCGGTCGCGGCCCGATCGTCGGTATCGCGGGTCCGCGGTGGAAGCTCGTCCGGCGGCTGCGACGGGAGGTCGTCCGTCGACACGACTTCGCTGCGCGCGTCGGCCTGTGCGGTGTCTTCGTCGTCCGGGAGCGACGTCCTGTCCGACGGGTCGACCGGATCCGATCTATCGGTCGGGTCTGCCGAATCGACAGGGGAGTCCGTCCCGGTATCGGCCCGCTCTTCCTGTGGCGGTGCCGATCGATCCTCGGGCCGCCGTGCGGCGTCGGGCCACTCAGTGAACTCGTCCGATCCGGTCGCCGGGGTGGACGCGTCGCCGGCGTCGGGCGACGCAGACGAGGGCCAGTCAGAGTTCTTCTCTCCCGCGGTGCGTGACTCACTCGCAGTACGTGTGCCGCCGGCTCCCTCCGAACCGGCTCCGGAATCGGTGACGTCGGCGGACTCCGTCGTTCGGGACGACGCGGTCGATCGAGCCCGGGTCGATCCGGAGTCGCCCGTATCCGCCGACTCGCGTGCGGCCATCGCCTTCGGCGCGAACTGGAACTTGTTCCCGCCGCAGTCGGGACAGCCCGAGAGCATCTCCTTCGAGCCGTCAGGGAACACCCGGCCGCAGTTCGTGCATTGGTGAGGCATTAGTCTCGGGACACGAGTGCGCTGATGAGCGTTTCGTCCTTGTGGAGCGTTTCGATCTGGTTCGCCGGGCCGATCACGGTCAGTTTCGCCGTCGACTCGTTCGATCCCATGATCCGACCGAGCAGCGACGAATCGCGCGTGTCCGACCGCGGGTAGGTCTCGATCTCGATCCCGTTGAACTCGTTGGGACTGATCTCGGACATCGTCACCTCGATGAGTCTACTCTCCTCGTCGGGCGTCAACCCCTCTTCGAGGATGACGATGTTCCCCTCGTGGACACCGTCTAAGATCATCCGGATCTTCTCCATGGTCGCCATTCCGTCCATCCGTTCGCCGCTGATGAGGTCGATCTGGACACCGTCCGGAGCGTCCGGTTCGTCCGCGTTCGTTGCTTTTGGCATGGCTATCACCCGAAGTACTCCGCGATGCTCTCGTACACTTCGTCCATATTCTCGCCCTCCTTGGCCGACAGCGGAACCGTCTTATGCTGCGGGAAGGCGTCCTCGATCCGCTTGACGCTCGATTCATCGAGGTCGATCTTGTTCGCGAAGATCAATACCGGCAGATCGCGGGATTCGATGATCCCGATCAACATCGTGTTGACCTGCGTGATCGGGTCCTCTGCGCTGTCCAGAACGTAGATGACGCCGTCGACGTCCTCCCGCAACCAATGCATCGCCTCGGCGACGCCCTCGGTCGCCTCTCGCGATCGGCGGATGGCGTCGTCTTCTTCCATCTCGTCGGTGAACTCCTCGTAATCGACCTTCGTCGTGACGCCCGGCGTGTCGACGATGTCGATCGTCACCGTCTTGCCGTTCCGTTCGATCTCGACGCCTTCCTTCCGGCGTGCGCGGCGCGTTTCGTGTGGAATGTGACTCTCCGTCCCGACAGCGTCACCAGTCCAGTCGCGGGCGATTCGGTTCGCGAGCGTCGTCTTGCCGGCGTTCGGCGGACCATAGATACCGATTCGTTTGGGCTCCTGTTCGGAGAACAGGCGTTCCGTGACCCGAGAGATACTATCTTTGAGCTCTGTGAACAATCCCATCCTTGGGGACCTCCAGCACCACGGGGTGCATCTGCGCGTAGTACAAACCGAACTCACTTAAGCCTACGTCAGACGTGTTGACTGTCAAATACGATTGAATCAAACCGTCGCGTGAAATATCCGTCGGAGAACGATCCGATTGGGAACCAGTGGGCGGGGAACGCTCGATCTCATATAAAGACCGTGATCTATGAGTACTATGAACTATCCGACGTACGCCTATCCGATGTACGTTGTCCGAGTGACAGACGACAGGTTTGGGGACGACGGACAACGACAGGGGATAGCAACCAGTATTGAATACGGTCAGTCCACCAGTTGAATACGATCAGTCGACCAACGATCGGCGGGGATCGTCGCGGGACGACGTAGTGATCGTCATCGTCGTAGCAATCAGTGTCGCGATCTGAATCGTCATTATTGCTGCCGCTGTGACCGTCAACGACTCGGACATCGGTAGAGAATGTCGCACTCGCCTTGCTGCTCTCGGACACCCCCACCCCTTCGTTTCAACTGGAGATCTGCGAGGCCGGTATTCCGTGAGTAGGAGAACTCATCACTGAGCGGACACGATCGTCCCCGATTTCGGCTCGAACCCCGAATAACGGGGAGCTCCCTGGAGAATATTGGAGAAGCGACGGTCCTAGTAATGTGAACGGTCTAATCCAAGTATTCTAGTAGAATCTAGTAATTGAATACAATACCCTAGTAATGTATGGCGTTTTGCTAGTTCTACGGATACTGTTTCTCACCCATCTAAATAAATCCTTCCGTCCGATAATCCGTCGATCCCGTCCACTCTCTCGGGTCGTTCCACCTGAAACGAAGGGGTGGGGGGGTTCCGAACCATCGTGTTGTGGAATAACACAGCACTCCATCGCATTGCTCGCCGATTCCGATCTTTCACGTCGTTTTCTCGTAAGCCGCGTCTATCTCGCCCAGCGATCGATCCGATCGTCACCGCAACGAGCCGCTGCATAGTGGTCGCGATACGTCCGCCGATCGCAGTACGACTTTACGGGACGCGGGCGCCGGCATCCTAACTCTCGGACAGTGACTTTCGGGGTCGTTGACTCTCGGGACGTTGACGACTATCGCACGGAACGGACGGCGTCGTGAGCACCACGCATCGTAATCACTGCGTGCAGGACTACGCCCGGATCGTATTGTCACCTACTGGTGAAACGATCACAGTCGTCGCTCGAATCGATCGACGGGACGGTCGCGCCGATCACCCGCTCGGTTGTCCGGACCGCGAATCGAACCTAGCCGCTTCGTCCCGACGGGACGACGGAGCGTCGACGCGAAACGAGCGTCCGCGAACTGCCGCGACCGAGGGTCGCAGTGCTCGATCGCGAGCCGTTTCGATCGACGCCAGTACCGAACGCGACCGAATGTGGAGGTCGAATGCGGCCGAATGCCGTCCGACATGCCGATACGCCGATCGGTCCGAACGTCGTCACAACAGCTGCATTGAATGGAAGATTTTATTACCAATGTCTTCCTCTGTTTCGTTTGCATCAACTGGACCCGATCCTGATATCTGGATGGGTGAAATAGCCGATATTGGCCGTTTCACTGGCTGTATTCCTGTATCCGGGGTCGGCGTTCCACTCGAAATAAGGGGGTGCGTGTACGACGGATGTCAGACAAGAATACGGAATCCACCAGGACCGACGTAAACGTCGAGCGCGACGAAACAGCCGGCTTTTCGACTGATTTCGGGAATTCCGATATCGAAGACGAAAGTTCGAATCAGGGGTTGTTCGACGACCTCCTCAGCGGGGAGCCGATCTTCGAGAACAAGGAGGTGTTACGTCCGTCCTACACGCCACACGAACTGCCACACCGTAGCGACCAGATCAACAAGATGGCGACGATTCTCGTCGCCGCCCTCCGCGGCGAAACGCCGTCGAACATCCTCATCTACGGGAAGACCGGCACCGGAAAGACCGCGAGCGCCAAGTTCGTCAGCAAGGAACTCGAGAGCACCTCCCAGAAGTACAGCGTTCCCTGCGACGTCGAGTACATCAACTGCGAGGTAACCGACACGCAGTACCGCGTCCTCGCGCAGCTGGCGAACAAGTTCATCGAGAAAAACGAGGCGCAGATCGCCGATCGGATCGACACACTCGAATCGCTCCTCGAGAAGCTCGAGGAGTACGATCGACCGGCCGACCGGGCTACTACCCAGTCCGATCTCTTCGACGAGGCGGCTGGTCTGTCGTCCGATCGAGACGGCTCCGACCCCGACGATTCGGTTTCGGCTGGAGGTAACTTCGACGTCAAGTCTGGCGAATCTGCAGTTGAAACAGGGGGGTCTGATTCAGCACTCGATACCGGAGATCCGGGTAGCGACGCGACGGGCGGCAGCGGGACGTCCGGCGACGGAACGCGCGGCGACGCGATCGGTGCCGGTGGAACGCTCCCGCCGGACCATCCGCTGGAATCGACGCCGTTCGGTTCGCGTGCGGAGATCGAAGACCGGATCGACCAACTGCGCGCCGACGAGGAGTCGTTCGAGGAAGTGCCGATGACCGGTTGGCCGACCGATCGGGTCTACAGCGTGTTCTTCGACGCCGTCGATTACGACGAGCGGGTCGTCGTGATCATGCTCGACGAGATCGACAAACTCGTCGAGAAGAGCGGCGACGACACGCTCTACAACCTCTCGCGGATGAACTCCGAACTCGAGAACTCGCGCGTCTCGATCATCGGCATCTCGAACGATCTGAAGTTCACCGACTTCCTCGACCCGCGCGTCAAGTCCTCGCTGGGCGAAGAGGAGATCGTCTTCCCGCCGTACGACGCCAACCAGTTGCGGGACATCCTCCAGCACCGATCGGAGGTCGCGTTCAAGGAAGGTGCGCTGTCCGACGACGTGATCCCGCTGTGCGCCGCGTTCGCCGCGCAGGAACACGGGGACGCGCGCCGCGCGCTCGATCTGCTTCGAACGGCGGGCGAACTCGCGGAGCGGTCCCAGGCCGAGACGATCGACGAGGAACACGTCCGGCAGGCCCAGGACAAGATCGAACTCGACCGGGTCGTCGAGGTCGTCCGGACCCTGCCGACGCAGAGCAAACTCGTCCTTTTCGCGATCATCCTCCTCGAGAAGAACGGCGTCCACAGCATCAACACGGGCGAGGTGTTCAACATCTACAAGCGCCTCTGCGAGGAGATCGACGCCGACGTGCTGACCCAGCGCCGCGTCACCGATCTCATCAGCGAACTCGATATGCTCGGAATCGTGAACGCGATCGTCGTCTCGAAGGGGCGGTACGGTCGAACGAAGGAGATCAGCCTCTCGGTTCCGCTCGAAGAGACCGAGGCCGTCCTGCTCTCGGACTCCCGGTTGAGCGATATCGACGACATCCAGCCGTTCGTCCAGGCCCGTTTCGAGAATTGACCGTTCCTTCTCGGCTTCGGTCGCGTCGAACGTCGATCGAATCGCGTCGAACCGGGTTCGATCTGAGCCGACTGCGAAACTGACTCTCGAGACCGTCGACCGAATCTCGAATTACCGTCGTCGTCGCGTGATGGCGGCCGCAGCCGTCGCGCCGGTCGTTGCCGTCGCCGCTGCGCCGGCCGGACCGGCGAGTCCAGGCCCCTGGCCCGATCCCGCTGACAGTCCCGGCTCGATCGCGATCGAGTTGATGATCGACGGCGACGTCGGGGCCGTCATCCCGAAGATCGAGTCGAAGGCCAGCCGGATGTGTCCGAGATACGGGATCCGGAACATGGCCTTGCCGGTGACCCACTCGGGTTTGACGATGTTCGTCTGGGCCCCGCCGTAGTGCTGATCGTAGCCCATGTTATCGTCGCCCTTGGTGACGAAGCCGTCGTGCGGCGCCGGACAGGCTTGTACTTCGGCGCAGGTGGCCCCACCGAGGTACTTCTGGTTCGCCTTGGTGTCGACCCAGTTTTCGCCCTTTTCGACCCAGAAGTGGGCCCGATGGATGACGGGCGTCCGGCGATCGCTTCCGTCGGGTTTGAAGACGATGACGTCGCCGGGTTGACTGAACTTCTCGTGGCCGCTGTCCTGCCCGGTTTCGCGGGTAACGATCCCGGTGCCGTCGATCGGATCGTCGCCGACGAATCGGTCGTCGTCGACGATGAAGATCAGGTCTCCCTCTTGCATGTTGGGTTCCATGCTCCCGCTCTCGACGGCGACCAGCGGCGGCCAGATGCCGCTGATCCCGAACAGCAGGAGGCCGATGAGCGCGACGAGCGCGACGCTGCTCAGGATATCGCGGGCGAGGACGACCGACTCGTCGTCGGTTCGCAGAAACCAGCGAACGATACCGACCTCCGCGATCGTCACCTCGTCGGTTCCCGCCCCGGCGTTCGAGGAGTCGGGCGTCCGAGTCGCCGATCCCTGCTCGGCTGCGATCGCGTCGCCGTCGGTTCGACCCGATTCGGAAGTCGATCGCCGGCCGGCCTCGGTCGATCGGTGCGCAGTCGCGTCGTCGTACGTATCGTCCGGAGCGGCGGTCCCGTCCGACGACGGGTCGTCACCTGGGCCCGAGAAACGGTGATCGGAAGTACCGTCTCCGGCGTCGTCGTCGTCGGTGTCTCCGGAATCGGGGCCGGTCATCGTCCCGTGTTTTGCCGCGGCCGGCAATCAACTTTCTGCTCGGACGCCCGCCGGGTCGGGGACGCCGATCTGACCCGACCCGGCCTTCGACAGGGCGATCCCGTCGAGCGGCCGCCGCGATCGAATCGAGCGGTCTCGGAGCCGTTACGATCGAACGATCTCGGATCCGCTACGTTTTTCCCCGCGCTCACGAATTCGAGGGGTGTGCCACTCGAGGGTCCCGCCCGGATCGTCAGCGAACTCACGAACCGCGGCTACAACGCCGAGCGCGAGGCGGTGACGCGCATCGCCGCCGCGGACGACCCGCAGGCTGTCCTGGAACGCGTCATCGAGCGGGTTCCGGCGGAGGCGCTCGTCGTCAGCACGGACCACGTCGAAACGGTCCTGGAGGCCAACCGGGAGCGAGGCGCCGGCGACTCCGAACCGGACGCGAACGCCGCTGATCGGGCCAGCGGCGCCGATTCGGCGTCCGATACCGACGCCGATGCCAGTGCGGACGCATCAACGAGCAACCCCCCTGTTTCAACTGGAGCTGGCGCCGAGGATTCGCCAGCCGACGGTGACCGTTCTCCAGTTGAAACGAAGGGGTCTCGATCGGCGGCCGATCGCTCGGTCGACCCCGAGGCCCGATCGCTCGAGATTCGAAACGACATGACCGGGCAGAGTACGGGAACCGGCGAGTACGGCGATTTCGTGTCGGTGTTCCGGGATCGCCTCAATCGGCTCGGCTCGAAGCTGCGGGGACGGGTCAATCACCGGCCGGCGACGGCGATCCAGAACATGCCGGGCGGCGGTGAGGTCGCGATGGTCGGGCTGGTCAACGACGTGCGATCGACGGCCAGCGGCCACTGGCTGATCGAACTCGAGGACGCCACCGGAACGTTCCCGTGGCTCGTGATGAAAGACCGGGAGTACGTCGACCTCGTCGACGAACTGCTCTGCGACGAGGTGCTCGCCATGGAAGGGACGCTCTCGGACGACTCGGGGATCGCGTTCGTCGATTCGATGTACTTCCCCGACGTTCCTCGAACCCACGAACCGTCGACGGCCGATCGGCCGGTTCAGGCGGCGCTCATCAGCGACGTCCACGTCGGTAGCCAGGAGTTCATGGCGGACGCGTGGAACCGGTTCGCGGACTGGCTCCACACCGAGGCGGGCGAGGCCGTCGAGTACCTGCTGATCGCGGGCGACATGGTCGAGGGCGTCGGCGTCTACCCCAATCAGGACGAGGAACTCGACATCGTCGATATCTACGAGCAGTACGAGGCGTTCAGCGAGCGCCTGAAACAGGTTCCCGGCGACCTCGAGATCGTCATGATCCCGGGCAACCACGACGCGGTGCGCCTGGCGGAGCCCCAGCCCGGGTTCGACGAGGAACTCCGGGAAATCATGTCGGCCCATGCCCCGCGCATCGTGAGCAACCCGTCGACGGTGACGATCGAGGGCGTCTCCGTTCTCATGTACCACGGCGTCTCGCTCGACGAGGTAATCGCGGAGCTTCCCGCAGAGAAAGCGAGCTACGACGAGCCCCACAAGGCGATGTACCAGCTCCTGAAGAAGCGCCACGTCGCACCACAGTTCGGGGGCCACACCCGCCTCGCACCCGAGGAGAAGGACTACCTCATCATCGACGAGGTGCCCGACATCTTCCACACGGGTCACGTCCACAAACTCGGCTTCGGCAAGTACCACAACGTGCTCGCGATCAACTCCGGCTGCTGGCAGGCCCAGACCGACTTCCAGAAGAGCGTCAATATCGACCCCGACTCGGGGTACGCCCCGATCGTCGATCTCGACACGCTCGACGTGACGGTCCAAAAGTTCAGTTAGTACCCGGCGTCGGATCGCGAGTCGGCGATCGATCGCCGGCAGCAGTGCTTTTATCCGCGATCGCGTTACCGTCACGACACCCGATCGAGATGTCTCCACCCGAACGGCGGCGGTCGTCCGAAGAACGCCGGTCCCCGTTTCGCCCCGCGATCGACGCCCACGCGCACCTGTTTCCCGAGCGGCTCGCCGAGGCGATTCAGCGCGCGCTCCGCGCCGAAGCCGGCTGGGAGTTCTCGAACCCGACGGCTCGACCCGAAATCGAGGAGGTCCTCCGATCAGCGGGCGTCGCCGCCTACGTCGCCCTGCCGTACGCGCACAAGCCCGGAATCGCGGCCGGTCTGAACGACTGGCTCCTCGAACGAGCGGCCGAGTCGACGTCCCTGCTCCCGTTCGCGACCGTCCACCCGGACGACGATGACGTCGCGAGTATCGTCCGTGACGCGTTCGAGGCGGGCGCTCGCGGGCTGAAGATCCACTGTCCGGTTCAGGAATGTCGCCCCGCAGATCCGCGACTCGAACCCGCACTGGAGATCGCAGCGAAGTACGATCGACCGATCACCTACCACGGCGGCACGGCGCCGATGTTCCAGGACAGCCCGTACGTCGGCGCGGACGCGTTCGCCGAACTGGTCGACTCCTACCCGGAGATTCGGGTCTGCTGTGCGCACATGGGTGCCTACGAGGTTGGCGCGTTCCTCGAGTTCGCGCGGAACAACGAGAACGTCTACCTCGACACGACGTTCGCGATGTCCACGTCCGCTCCCGACACGATGGGGTTCGATCCGTCGACGATCGCGGACGAGACGTTGATCGAACTCTCGGAATCCATCATGTACGGCTCGGACTACCCGAACGTTCCGTACCCGTATCGTAACGAGCGGGCCGGGCTGCTCGATCGAGATCTCCCAGAAGAAACGGCGCGGGATATCTTCTATCGGACCGCGATCGACTATCTGGGACTCGAAGAAGCGCCCGTCCCCAGGAAAAACGGCGAGTGAAACTTAGTCCTCGACTTCCGCCTCGTCTCGGAGTTCCGTCCGGCGGATCTTCCCGGTGACCGTCTTCGGGAGTTCGTCGCGGAACTCGATCTCGCGGGGGTACTCGTGGGCCGAGAGCTCCTCGCGAACGTGGGTTCGGATCTCTTTTTTCAACTCCTCGGAGGGCGTCGCGCCCTCGCTCGGCACGACGTAGGCCTTTACGATGTTCCCCCGCTCGCGGTGGGATTTCGGGACGACGGCAGCCTCGGCGACGGCCTCGTGCTCGCCCAGCGAACTCTCGACCTCGAAGGGGCCGATCCGGTAGCCGGACGAGAGGATGACGTCGTCGGCCCGCCCCTCGAACCAGAAGTAGCCGTCCTCGTCGGTGTGTGCGAGGTCGCCCGAGAGATACCACGTACCGTCGGGACCGTCGACGAAGCAGTTCGCCGTCTGTTCGGGCTTCTCCCAGTACTCCGCGAAGAAGCAGGGGTAGTCCCCGCGCTGGGCGATCTCGCCTGTCTCGCCCGGTTCCAGGACTTCGCCGGTCTCGGGGTCGACGACGGCGGCTTCGATCCCGGGCAGCGGCTTGCCCATCGATCCCGGTCGAACCGCCATCGTCGGGTAGTTGTTGACGATCATGTTCCCCGTCTCGGTCTGGCCGTAGGTGTCGTGGATCGTCACGCCCAGCGTCTCCTCGCCCCACTCGACGACGCCGGCCGAGAGCGGTTCACCGATCGACAGCGCGTGGCGCAGGTCCAGCGAAACGTCGTCCAGGACGCGCTCGTGCTCGCGGAGCATGCGGTAGGCCGTCGGCACCGAGAACAGGACCGTGATCGGGAACCGATCGAGCAGGTCGGCCCACGCCTCGGGGTCGAACTCGCCCTCGTAGGTGAACAGCGCGGTACCCCAGAACCAGGCGCCGAGCGTGTTGATCGGGCCGGTGAGCCAGCCCAGATCGCCGGTCGACCAGTAGAGGTCGCCCTCCTGGAGGTCGACGGCGTACTTCTGGGTCGCCGCGACGCCCGCGACCCAGCGGTGTTTGTGCAACACCCCTTTCGCCAGCCCGGTCGTTCCGCTGGTGTAGTACAGCAGCGCGTCGTCCTCGCCGCCGGTCTCCGCCGCGTCGTACTCGCGGCTCGCGGTCTCCATCTCGCCGTGGTAGCTGACGTCGCCGCGTCGGATCCCCGTCCCGTCGTCGCTGACGACGATCACGTGCTCGACGGAGGGCGCGTCGTCCAGCGCCTCGGCGACGGTCTCGCGATTCTCGGGCGTCGTGACGATCGCTTTCGCGTCGCAGTCGTCCAGCCGGTAGGAGATGCCGTCGGGGCCGAACCGCTCGTTGACGCCGCCGAAGACGGCTCCGCGCTTGAGCGTCCCGACCAGCGCGACGTAGTGTTCCGGTACCCGCGGCATGTACGAGAAGACGCGATCGCCGTGATCGATACCCAGCGACTCGAGGACGTTCGCGAACCGGTTCGTCCGCGCTGCCAGTTCCCAGAACGTCAGCGCCGTCAGCTCGCCGTCCTCGCTCACCTGGTAGAGCGCGACTTTCTCGTTGTTTTCGGCGTGGCGATCGCAGACCTCGTGGGCGACGTTGAGCCGCTCCGGCGCGCCCCAGCCCGCCGCTTCGTAGACGTCCTCCCACGAGAACCCCTCGCGAACCCGCTCGTAGTCGGGCATGTTGTGGTCCGTTGGCATACACCGCGGGTGGCACCGTTGTCGGCAATAATTGCTTCGGTCAGTTTCGTCGTCTGCGGCCGGGAAAAAGCCGGCCCGATCGGCGTCCCCGTGCGGACGCCGTTGCGCGTTCGCGGCGGAGCCCGTCTCCCTCCGGTGACGGGGCCGTCCCGCGGTTCGAGTCGAACGTCCTACGGCTCCAGTCGAAATCGGATCGTCCGCGAGCCGTCGAATCGCGGCCCGGTCCCGCGCTTTTCGAAGCCGAGTTCCTCGGCGGCCGTCTCGACCGGTTCGGTGCCGGGCGGGACCAGCACCTCGACGTCCATCGATTCGCGTTCGGCGAACCGAACGGGCTCGGCGAGCAACCGTCTGCAGGCGTCCGCCGTCCCGTCGAGCTGAGTGATGTGGACCGTATCCTCCTGGGCGTCGAAACTGATGAAGCCGAGGAGGTCTTCGGGATCGGAGACGCCGTACTGCGACTCGTCGACGTCCGCGTTCGGGTCGCGCGGCCCGTCCTCCGCGACGCGCACCGTCCGATCGTGCACCAGGTTCCGCATCACGTCCGTCGGAGAGTCCGCAATCGACGCGAGCGCATCGGCGTCAGCTTCGAGTGCGTCCCGTACGTTCATTTGAGTGTGGTAATGCTACCCACGAATATAAATCCCGTCGCAGTTCACCGATCCTGAACTATCTCCGATCGCGACCAATTCCGTCGTTGCGGCGGCGCGCTGGCGATCGGAATCGAACCGGTGACCGGTAAAATTAGCGGCGATGGGACACAGTTATCTGCTCGCTCTGGTAACGAACTGGCATATGAGCCACGCCACCGACAACCGAACGGACCGTGCAGAGGTGTCTGTATGCGCGTCGTAGCCAAGTTCGGGGGAACGAGTCTCGGCAGCGGCGATCGCATCAATCGCGCCGCGGACTCGATCGCCGCCGCCGTCGAAGACGGCCACGAGATCGCCGTCGTCGCCAGCGCGATGGGATCGACCACCGACGACCTGCTCGAGGAGATCACCTTCGAGACCGACGACGCCGATCGCGCCCAGATTGTCAGCATGGGCGAGCGGACGTCGGTCCGGATGCTCAAGGCCGCGCTGTCCTCGCGGGGCGTCGATGCTACGTTCCTCGAACCCGGCAGCGAAGAGTGGCCGGTCATCACGGACGAGTACGGCGAGGTCGACGTCGAAGAGACCCAGGAGCGTGGCCTCGAGGTCGCCGACTCACTCGACGAGACGGTCCCGGTCATCACCGGATTCCTCGCGGAGGGCCCGGACGGGTCGGTCACCACGCTCGGCCGCGGCGGCAGCGATACGACGGCCGTCATGATGGGCAAGTACATGGAGGCCGACGAGGTCGTCATCGTCACCGACGTCGAGGGGGTCATGACCGGCGACCCCAACGTCGTCGAAGGGGCCCGAAACGTCGGCGAGATCTCGGTCGACGAACTGCGGAACCTCTCGTTTCGCGGCGCCGAGGTCGTCGCCCCGTCCGCGCTGTCGTACAAGGACGGCAAACTCGACGTCCGCGTCGTCCACTACCAGCACGGCGATCTGCTCTCGGGCGGGACCAGCATCGAGGGCGAGTTCCAGAACCTCGTCGACCTGCGCGAGCGTCCGCTGGCCTGTCTCACCGTCGCGGGCCGGGCGATCCGCAACCAGCCCGGCGTCTTCTATCATCTCTCGGAGGCGCTCGCCGACAGCGACGTCAACATCGACGCCGTCGCGAGCGGCCTCGACACCGTCACCTTCTACGTCGACGAGGACGAGGCCGAGCGCGCCGAGAACATCCTCCACCGCGAGGTCATCGCCCGCGACGAACTCTCGAGCGTCACCGTCGACGAGCCGATGGCCGTCGTTCGAGTCACCGGCGGCGAACTCCCGAACCAGCCGGGCGTCATCAGCGATATCGTCAACCCGCTGGCCGACGCGCGGATCAACGTCCACGACATCATCACCAGCGCGACCAGCGTCGCGATCATCGTCGACTGGGAGGACCGCGAGGAGACCCTCGAACTCACCCAGGACCTGTTCTGAGTCCCCACGGACTTTCCGGTTTCCCACCCGCAGCGGCGGCGCTCGACCGCGGCGCCGACGTGTTCGTCGAGGCCGCTCGTTCCCGCCGGGTGGGAGTCGATCCGATCGCACCTATCGCTACGATTTCGAGTCCTAGTGTTCGCTTACTCGTTGATTTTCCGCACATTCAGGCTCAGGTCCTTTCCGTCGCAGACCCCGAAATGGATCCATGCTCGAACTCGCAATCCTGTTCCTCGTGATCGCGCTCGTCGCCGGCGCGTTCGGCGCGACCGGCGTTGCAGGCGTGTCGATGGCGATCGCCAAGTGGCTCGTGCTGCTCTTCCTGGTCCTGGCCGTGCTGTCGATGCTGCTGTAGGGCGATCGAGCCGCCGAGTCGACGCGGAGCCGTCGGGCAGCGCGGGACCCTCGCGTCTCGTCGCGGCAATCTACCCCCGAAGTCGCACGTTTTTCCCCGCGGAGCACGTCCCGTCCCTATGGAACCCCGCGAATCGGTCGATTCCGCCGACGATCGACGAAACGCCTCCCAACCGGAGACGGGCCTCGATCCGACGGCTCGTGCGGGACCGTTCGCGGTATCGGTCTCGGACCTCCGGCTGACGTACTCGGACGGCACCGAGGCCGTCCGGAGGGTCGACCTCGCGGTTCCCGAAGGCGAGTTCTTCGGCTTTCTCGGCCCGAACGGCGCGGGCAAGACGACGACGATCAAGGTGTTGGCGACGCTGCTGTCGCCGACCGGCGGCGAGGTGCAGGTCAACGGTTTCGACGCCCGAAGCGAGTCGCGGAAGGTCCGGGAGTCGATCGGCTACATGGCCCAGGAGACGAGCATCGATCCCGAACTCACCGCCGAGGAGAACATCAAGTTCGCCTGCGAGGCCTACGGCGTGCCCCGCGGCGAGCGCGCCGATCGCATCGACCAGTTGCTCGATCTGGTCGGCCTCGCGGACGTTGCGGACAAGCGGGCCGACGAGTTCTCCGGCGGGATGAAAAAGCGCCTCGACGCCGCGACCGCGCTGGTCCACGAGCCGCCGCTGGTGTTTCTCGACGAACCGACGACCGGGCTCGACCCGAAGGCGCGCAACCGGCTCTGGGAGTACTTCCGGGCGATCAACGATCGCGGCACGACCATCTTCCTGACGACCCAGTACCTCGAAGAAGCGGATCAGCTCTGCGACCGCCTCGCGGTCATCAACGACGGCTCGATCGTCGCCGAGGGTTCGCCCGCCGACCTCAAGCGCCGCGTCGGCGGCGAGATCCTCGACGTGGAACTGCAGGACGGAGGAGACGATCGCGCGCGAGCCGCGACGATCGCCCGCGAGTTCGACGCGTTCGACGACGCGACGATCGACGTCACCGACGAGGGGATCAGCGTAACCGCCGAGACCGCCCGCCAGCACGGGACGGACCTGCTGGTCGCGCTCCGCGACGCCGGGCTGACGGTGACCGGCTTCAACGTCCGCGCGCCGACGCTGGACGACGTCTTCCTCGCGATCACCGGCGAGACGGTCGATACCGACGGCACCGGCGACAACGGCGATGCGGATGCGACCGACGCGACCAACGATACCGGCACCGCGGGATCGCCGGCGTCGACGGGGGTGGACCGATGAGCGGCGAGTCGGTCGCCGCCGCCGGCGAACGGGCCGCGAGCGTCGACCGATCGGCGAACACGTTCCTCGGGGACGTCTGGGTCAACTTCAAGCGATGGAACCTCAAGGCGGTCCGCAACCCGTTCGTGCTGGTCGTCTCGCTGGTGCAGCCGATCATCTTCCTCGTCCTCTTCACGGAGGTGTTCGGCAACGTCGCCGGCGACGCCGTCAACCGTGGCATTCCGGGCATCAGCTACGAGACGTTTCTCGTACCGGCGATCGCCATCCAGGTCGCGCTCGCGGCGGCCGTCACCTCCGGCATCGGCCTCGTCAACGACATCGAGAACGGCATGTTCGAGAAGGTGCTCGTCTCGCCGATGAACCGGACCGCGGTGTTCGTCGGCAAGACCGCCGCGGAGGTGTTCCGGATCGCGATTCAGGTCGCGATCATCCTCGGTCTGGGCGTCCTCCTCGGCGCGGACATCGCGACGGGGATCGTCGGCGCCGTCGGAATCGTCGCCGTCGGCGTCCTCTTCTCGCTGTGGTTCATCGCCCTCTCGAACGCGCTGGCGATCCTCACCCGCGACCAGGAGTCGACGATCATCGGCGCGAACCTGCTGCAGTTCCCGCTGCTGTTCCTCTCCAGCGCGTTCCTGCCGCTTTCGACGCTTCCCGGTTGGATTCAGACGTTCGCCACGTTCAACCCAGTCACGTACGGCGTCGACGCCGCGCGGGCGCTGATGCTCGATCGGGACGTGATGACGGTCGTCGAGGTGACGCGGTTCGACGGCGCGATGAACGCGGTCGTCCCTGGCGTTGCGGTTCTGGCGGGTCTGGCGATCGTCCTCGGCGCGATCTCGGTCACGCTGCTGGCCCGAGCGACGAGTTCCGACGTGCAGTAGGCTCTCCGCGTTTTCGATCGAAGAATGCCGCCGATCGCTCGACCCCCTAGTCGGCGTCCTCCGCGAGGAGGTCCTCGGTCGCGTACTCCTCGCGGAGCGTCTTCTTGTCGAACTTGCCGGTGGCGGTCTTGGGCACCTCGTCGATGTAGACGACGGTGTCCGGGGTCCACCAGTCGGGATAGTCCTCGCTGAGGAAGTCGTTTAGCTCCGCGAGGAACGCGTCTTCGTCGTCGGGGACGTCCTCGGCCGGCACGACGAACGCGGCGGGGCGCTCCTGCCACTTCTCGTGGGGGACGCCGACGACGGTCGCCTCGGCGACGGCGTCGTGGGCCATGATGGCGTTCTCGAGTTCGACCGTGGAGATCCACTCGCCGCCGCTTTTGATCACGTCCTTCGCGCGATCGACGATCTGAATGTAGCCGTCCTCGTCGACGGTGACGATGTCGCCCGTTTTGAGCCACGACCCTTCGAAGTCGGCCTCGTCGGCGTCGGGCCGCTTGAAGTAGGAGTCCGTGACCCACGGTCCGCGGACGTAGAGTTCGCCGAAGTCCTCGCCGTTCCACGGCACCTCCTCGCCGTCGTCGTCGACGACCTTGAACTCGAGGCCCGGGACGATCAGCCCCTGTTTGGCCTGCTTCTCGTCTTTCTCTTCATCCGGTAGACCCTCCAACTCCGGCTTGAGGTGGGCGACCGTGCCGATCGGGGACATCTCGGTCATTCCCCACGCGTGGACGACCTCGACGCCGAGCTCGTCGTACTGGCGGATGAGGCTTTCGGGCGCCGCGGAGCCGCCGATGACGACCCGATCGAGGCTGGAGAGGTCGGCGTCGGTCTCCCGGACGTACTCGAGGACGCCCATCCAGACGGTCGGGACGCCGGCGCTGAGCGTCACGCCCTCCGCCTCGATGAGCGAGACCAGGTCGGCGGGATCGGGCGACGGACCGGGGTAGACGTGTTTCGCGCCTGCGGCCGTCGTCGTGAACGGGAGCCCCCAGGCGTTGACGTGGAACATCGGCACGACCGGCATGACGACGTCGTCCGACTCGATGCCCAGGCCCTGCGGCGTCAGGGTGGCCATCGTGTGCGACCAGAGCATCTGCTGGGTGTACTCGACGCCCTTCGGCTTGCCCGTCGTCCCCGAGGTGTAACACATCCCCGCGGGCGTCTCCTCGTCGAGTTCGGGCCAGTCGTACGCGGCGTCGTGGGCGCCGATAAACGACTCGTAGTCGGTGATCGGTTCGAGGCTCGCCTCGGGGACCTCCGACCCCATGACGACGTACTGCTCGACGCTCGCGAACGCTTCCTCGTCGTAGGCCGCCTCGAACGGCTCGAGCAGCGACGGATCGACGAAGAGCACCCTGTCCTGCGCGTTCTCGACGATGTACCGGATATGCTCGGGCGGAAGCAGCGGGTTGATCGTGTGTAGCTGGCCGCCGATGTTCGGCGCCGCGAAGTACACCTCCGCGTGCCGGTGGTGGTTCCAGCAGAACGTCCCGACTCGATCGCCCGCGCCGACCCCCGCCTCGTCGAGGGCGTTCGCGAGTTGGCGCGTCCGATCGGCGTACTCGTCGTAGGTGTTGCGGACGATCCCCTCGTGCGTCCGCGAGACGACTTCCTGGTCCGGGTGCAACCGTTCGGCGCGCCACAGAAACGGCCGCAGCGTCTGATCGTATCCTCCCATAGTTCGTGCTAACAATTGCCACCCAACTATAATAATAGTCGGTGTCGGATACGACGACACGGCTGCGTCCGCGTCCGTTCGAGATCGAAACCGCGATTTCGCGGCCGGGACCCCACTTCCGGCGATCGGTGGACGACTCCGCGGTCGAGACGGCGGATCAGCACGTTGGCGCCGGTGAGAGGCCCTCGGCGGCCCGAACCCGGCACCGATAGACAGCTACTCTCGCTCGATTTGAACTACCTGGCCGTCCGACTGGTCGTATGGTCGCGTACCGATCGAAAGTCGTCGAACGGATCGAACTCCCGTCGCGAGAGCGACGCGAACGCACCCTCTCGGAAGCCGGGTACAACGTCTTCAACATCCCCGCCGAGGAGGTGTACGTCGACCTGCTGACCGACAGCGGGACGGGCGCGATGAGCGACGCCCAGTGGGCCGCACTGATCCGCGGCGACGAGGCGTACGCCGGCTCGCGGAGCTTCGAAGAGCTTCGGTCAGCGGTCGCGGACGTTATGGGGTTCGAGTACGTGCTCCCGACCCACCAGGGACGGGGCGCGGAGAACGTCCTCTACGGGACCGTGCTTTCGGAGGGCGACGTCGCCCTGAACAACACCCACTTCGACACCACGCGCGCCCACGTCGCGAACCAGGGCGCGGAGCCGGTCGACTGTCCGACCGACGCGGCCCACGATCGCGATTCGGAGGCGCCGTTCAAGGGGAACTTCTCGATCGATCGCGCACGGGAATTCGTCGACGAGGTCGGTCGGGATCGGGTGCCGCTGGTGATCCTGACGATCACGAACAACTCGGCGGCGGGCCAGCCGGTCAGCGTCGAGAACACCCGGCGCGTCAGCGAGTTCGCGGAGGAGATCGACGCGACCTTCGTCGTCGACGCCTGCCGGTTCGCGGAGAACGCCTACTTCGTCCGGGAGCGCGAGTCCGAGTTCGCGGACGCCTCGATCGCGGAGATCGCCCGCGAACAGCTCTCCTACGCCGACGCCGTCGTGATGAGCGGCAAAAAGGACGGGCTGGCCAACGCGGGCGGCTTCGTCGCGACCGACGACCGGGATCTCTTCGAGCGGTGTAAGCCGCGGACGATCCTCTACGAGGGCTTTCCGACGTACGGCGGGATGGCCGGCCGCGACGTCGCGGCGCTCGCCGTGGGGCTGCGCGAGGCCGTCGAGGACGCCTACGTGGCCGATCGGGTCGACGGCATCCGCGAGTTCGGTCAGTTGCTCGCCGACGCGGGCGTCCCGATCGTCACGCCGACCAGCGGCCACGCGGTCTACGTCGACGCCGGTGCCGCGCTGCCCGACGTCCCCGCCGACGACTTCCCGGGCCAAGCATTCGTCTGCGAACTCTACCGCGAGGGCGGCGTCCGCGGGGTCGAACTCGGGAGTTTCGCCTTCCCGGAGACCGACCGACCCGAACTGGTCCGCCTCGCGGTTCCGCGGCGGATGTACCACGGAGACCACTTCGAGCACGTGGCCGAGGCGGCCGCGGCGGTCATCGAGAAGCGATCGGACGTCTCCGGCTTCCGGGTCGCGACGAACCCCGAGATTCCCGAACTCCGGCACTTCACCGCCGAACTCGAGCCGATATCGTCGTAGCTCGCGTCGGCTGCGAGAGCCGAGCCGGCGACCGCCGCGTTGCGATCCGTCGGTCGTATCGATCGGGGCGCGGAACGCCGTCGTTCGACCGGGAAATTCGAGGGGAGGCGGACGAAACGACGATCCTCTCGGCCGACGGCGGCGAATCTACCGATCCGACAGAGTGCGCGAAAAGCGGTGGTCACGGCCCGCGAGCGGACCCGACTCCGGCCGGCGAGGTTCGGCCCGATCGACCGTCGTCAGCACCGGCGGGGTCGACTCACGAGAGCCGACGCTTCGCCCGCGATCGCAGCCCCGATGACTGGCTTCCGGTTCCGCTCGCGACCCAGTCGGGCAGCTGGGACTCCAGTTGCGATCGCTTTTCGGCTTTCATCTGGCTGTACTGTCGTAGGACGAGTCCGATTCCGAGGTAGAGGCCGGCGTCGACCAGCTCCCGTCGGAACCGTTCGTTGTCGTTCCGCACAGCGATCGCCTTCGCGAGCGAGAGGACGCCGATCGCGAGGTAGAGTTTCGAACTCCGCGAGGGATCGCCGCTGAGCATCCGTTGTAGCGCCATGCGACCCACCGTACCACGTTCTGTTTGATAAATGTCGTGCGGGGGTATGCCGGAAACCGGTGCGTACCGGGCGCCCGGTCGAGCGAGACGTTTCCTCGCCGTTCACGCGCCGCCGTCCCGTTGCTTGACGCCTCGGTGGCGCCGATCGTCGATCGGTTCGATCGAGAATCCCAGCCGCTCGTAGAACGGCCGCACGCCGTCGTCGAAGTGGGCCGTGAGCTGCGCCTCTCGTTCGAGCGCCCGCTCCATCAACAGCCGGCCGATACCGCGGCCGCGCTGTCGACGGCGGACGCCGATCGCCGAGACGTGGCTGCCCCGTTCGCGCGGTTCGAGGACGACGGCGCCGAGGATCCGTTCGTCATCTTCGTCTCCGCCGCCGTCCCCGATCGCCGTCTCGTCGTCGGTCGACCCGCCGCGTCGATCGCCGGCGACGAGGACGTTCCCCTCCGCGATCCGGGCCTCGACGTCGCCCGGTTCGAGCATCGCGGCGTCGAGGATGCGCCGCACGTCGAGGACGTCGTCGATCGTCGCGGTGCGGACGTGCATCGTACTCGTCAGGTGAGTCGGTCCGCGTCCGCTAACAGCGCGTCGATTTCCGGTCGGTCCCGGATCGAGCCGTCGCGGGACGACGGGACGACGGCGATCTCGCCGGGATCGCGAACGTCGAACGCGAGCGGATCCGGCTCCGGACGGACGTTCGCGAGGGTCACCTTGCCGACGGTGTCGATCATGGGTGTCCGGTACGATCCCCGCCGGGAAAACGATCGGGCTTTCTGGACCGTCCCGATCGGGCGTTCGAGACCGAAAATCGTCCGAACGGTTAAGGAGTGACTCGTGGTAGCGGATGCCATATGGGGCGGAAGAACGGCTGTACCCGACACGGGGTTCTCGAGTTCGGGGGGCGATCGACGCTCGACCGACGAACGGTGCTGCGGCGCTCGCGCGAGAGAGGGACGACCCGATGAGCCTGATCGTCATCGCCGACATCGCGCATCCGGACCTCGCGCTGACGCCGACGATTCAGGGGTGTCCGGGCGTTTCCATCGAGGTCGTCCCGCATTCGACGACGGACCCCGAGACCGGCCTGTTCTTCTTTCTCGTCGAGAACGCCGACGAGTCGTTCGAAGACGCGCTCGGTCGCGATCCGACGGTCGCGGAGTGGACGCCCGCCGACGACCTCGATTCGACCCGCATCTACCGATTGCAACACACCGACGAGGCGATACTCATCTCGCCCGCGGTCAGCGAACTCGGCGGGTTGCTATTGAAAGCGGAGAGCGTCGATCGCGGCTGGACCGTTCGACTTCACCTCCCCGATCGAGAGGCGCTCGCCACGCTGTGGGAGTACTGCGAGGGGCGGGACATCTCGTTCGACTTGCATCGCGTGTTCCGCCAGGACGAGTGGACGAACGGGCGGGCGACGGATCTGACCGACGAACAGCGGATCGCCCTGGTCAGCGCCTACGAGGAGGGCTACTTCGAGGAACCGCGCGAAACCTCGCTCGAGGAACTCGCCGAGCGACTCGACATCTCGCCGACGGCCGTCGGCGGCCGCATCCGCCGCGGGACGGGCAAGCTCGTCGAGACGACGCTGCTCGAGGAGTAGCGTCGGAACCGACGGAGCCCCACGGCGCTGCCGACGCCGCTCAGAACGCGGCGAGGTGATCGTCGCGGGGCTCGTAGAGCGCGCCGGTCAGTCGCACCTTCTCGATCGCGCCGAGCGCCTCGCCGACGGTGTCGCCTCGCTCGCTCATCGCGGCGACGACGATTCCGATCGGGACGCCGTTTTCGTCCCCGTCCCGCGCGTCGAGCGCATCGACGATCGCCGCGACGTCGTCAGGATCCGCCACCTCGTCGTCGAGGTCGGCGTCGGGATCGGCGCGGGTCACTACCACGTCGTGTCCCGTGTGCCGGTAGTGACGGCGGTAGAACGCGACGACTTCGTTCGGCTCCATGGTCTCGCACTCGACGTCGCAGTCCGGGCAGATCGCGACGAACGGGGGCTGCCGGTAGGTGGTCATGGGTACTGCATGATTTTCGGCGGTTACGCTTCCGAGGCCTCACCCTCGTGCGATCGGTCCTCGGCGGTCTCGTCGGCGTACGCGTCGTAGGCCTCCTGTGCGAGCCGGTGGAGCCGGTGAACCGTGTGTTCGTTGGGCCCGAGTTGCGCCTGCGCGATCGCACCGGTGTTCAGCCCGCGCTGCTGGCGCTCGACCAGTTCGAAGTCCTCCTCTTGGAGCTGCCTGCTCGTTCGGACGAACTGCGTCTCCTCCTCGCTCAGCTCCGACTCCCGGAAGTAGTAGTCGGCCACCAGCTGAAACCGTCCTTCGTCGATCGGATCGACGAGGTAGGTTCCGTACCCGTCGGCGGTGCCGTACATGTTGACCGCGAAGTTCGGCCAGAAGTAGTGAAACTGCGCCTCGTGCTCGTCGTGGATGCGCATCTCGTCGTCGACGTCCTCCTTGTGCTTGTAGTGGAGGGTCCAGTGGTAGTCGTCGACCTCGAGTTCGGACTCGAGGAGTTCCAGATCTTTGACCCAGTCCTGGTGGTTCGCCTGGCAGTGGTCGCACTCGGAGTAGTTGCCGGCGAAGACCTTCCAGTTGCACTCGACCTCCGAGACGATTCGGCGGGCGAGGCGGTACTCCTCGAGCGGGAGCGCCTCGAGTTCGTCCGTCAGCTCCCCGGCCTGTTCCGCCAGCGGCATCGGGTCGTCGTCGAGGTTCACGAAGACGAACGGGCCGATTCGATCGGTGTGGACCGCCATGAGCGAGTTGTCCTCGGCGTCCAGCTCGGGGACGTCCTCGTCGTCGAGGTCGGGGTTCAGCCGCGCCTCCTCGAAGCTCCGGGGCGTGCTCGCGAGATCGCCGTCCAGGTCGTAGGTCCAGAGGTGGTACGGACACTGGATGCGCCGCGCGTTGCCCGGATCGGTCATCGGGGTGTCCTCGACGATCGCGGAGCCGCGATGGGCGCAGACGTTGTAGAACGCCCGGATCTCGCCGTCGTGATCCCGGAGCACGATGAGCTCCCGATCGCCGATCGTCCGGGTGAAGTAGTCGCCGGTCTCCGGGATGCAGTTCGCGTGCCCCGCGTACACCCAGTAGCGACCGAACACCGCCTCCTTCTCCAGTTCGTGGACCTCCGGATCGGTGAAGTACCACGCCGGAAGCGCGTTCGTCTCGTCGGTGATGTCGGGACTGACTCGCTCTACCTCGTCCAGACCGTTGTTCCATCTGGTCATGCTCTGTGTCATGCCATGGCGTACCGTTCAATAATGGTTGATCGCAGGTAGTTCGGACCTATAAGTGGCGGCGGGCGGTTATCCGCGGGAGCGGCCGGGGATCCGACTCGGATTCCCGGCCCACGTTCGCGGCCGGATCGCGACCGCGCTCGGTTACGCGATCGCGTGCCGACTCGCCGTTCGCTACCGATCGGCCGAGATCGCGACGACGGTCGACGACACGGTAGGGACTCGTCGACGAGGAGTTCGACACCTGATCGACGCGTCAAAAAGGTGTGACGTGAGACAGACGAACTCTCATGGACGTCGTCATCGAACCGGGCGGCAGTATGAGCACGGACTCCGAACGGTACGACGCCGTCGTCGTCGGCGTCGGCGGGATGGGAAGCGCGACGACGTACCACCTGGCCGCGCGCGGAATCGACGTCCTGGGCCTCGAACGGTACGACGTTCCGCACACGAAGGGATCCTCGCACGGCATCACGCGGATCATCCGCCGAGCCTACTACGAGCACCCCTCGTACATTCCCCTCATCGAGCGGGCGTACGACCTCTGGAAGGATCTCGCGATCGAAACGGGACGCGAGGTGATCCACCGGACGGGGTCGATCGACGCCGGACCCGAGGGCAACGTCGTCTTCGAGGGCTCGCGCCGCTCCTGCGAGGAGTACGACATCCCCCACGAGGTGCTCGCGAGCGAGGAGGTCACCCAGCGGTTCCCGGGCTATCGACTCCCCGACGGCCACATGGCGGTGTACCAGCCCGACGGCGGGTTCGTCGTCCCCGAGCAGTCGATCGTCGGTCACGCCGAGGCGGCGCAAGCCGCCGGCGCGGAGGTGCGCGCCCGCGAGCGCGTCGTCGACTGGAAGCCGACGCCCGACGAGGGCGTCCGCGTCGAAACCGATCGCGGCAGCTACGAGGCCGACGCGCTCGTGCTCGCCGCGGGCGCGTGGAACTACAAGCTCGCCGATGCGCTCGACGGCCTCGCGGTTCCAGAGCGGCAGGTACTTGGCTGGTTCCAGCCCGATCGTCCGTCGACGTTCGCCCCCGAGAACTTCCCGGTCTGGAATCTGAAGGTCGAGGAGGGACGGTTCTACGGGCTGCCGATCTACGACGTTCCGGGGATGAAACTCGGGAAGTACCACCACCGGGACGAGCGGGTCGACCCGGACGCTTACGAGACGGAACCGACGATCGAGGACGAGCGCGTGCTCCGGGAAGTCACGCGGCGGTACTTCCCCGACGCGAACGGGCCGACGATGCGACTCGCCACCTGCATGTTCACGAACTCGCCGGACGAGCACTTCATCCTCGATACGCTGCCGGATCACCCGCAGGTGGCCGTCGGCGCCGGCTTTTCCGGCCACGGCTTCAAGTTCGCCAGCGTGATCGGCGAGATCCTCGCCGACCTCGCGATCGACGGCGAGACGGACCACCCGATCGAGATGTTCCGACTCGATCGGTTCGACGAGTAGACCCGAGCGGGCGCGAAAGCGGGCTCGCACCGACGCGACCGCGGACGGTTCGATCCGCTCTCAGCCAGCACTTCCAGTCCGCGCTCTCGGGCCGTCAGATCGCGGGCTTCGATCCGTCCGCAGCTCCTTCCGATCGCGGCGTCGTGTTATACGCCACAGATTATGCACCCGGATAGCTATGCCCGATCGGCTGGCAGTACCTGTGTCATATGAGCACAGGGAACGCGATTCCCGATACGGCAGGAACCGTCGTCGTCGGCGCCGGCTGCGTCGGCTGTAGCGCCGCCTACCACCTGACCCGACTCGGCCGGGAGGACGTCGTCGTCGTCGACCAGGGGCCGTTGTTCGAGACCGGCGGATCAACTTCGCACGCCCCGGGACTGGTGTTCCAGACGTCGGGCTGTAAGCTGATGACGCGGATGGCGTCGTACACGCGGGAGCTGTACGAGGACCTCGACGGGTTTCGGACGTGCGGCGGCATCGAGGTCGCGTACACCGCGGATCGCTGGGACCTCCTGAAGCGAAAGCGCGAGTGGGGACGGTCCTACGGCATCGAGGGTGGGGCCCTGCTCTCGCCCGCCGAAGTCGCCGACCGCGTCCCGCAGGTGGACGAGTCGGTCGTCCGAGGCGGCTACTACGTCCCGACCGACGGCAAGGCCCACGCGGTCGACGCCTCGGCGGCGATGGCCGAGCGCGCCCGGGCGGTGGGCGCCGAGTTCTACGGCGAGACGACCGTGACGGACCTCGAGACGAACGACGGCGAGATCGAGGCCGTCGTCACCGATCGCGGCCGGATCGCGGCCGACGAGGTGCTCGTCGCGACCAACATCTGGGGGCCGCTGTTCGGCGAGATGGTCGGCGTCGATATCCCGCTGGTTCCGTGCGCCCACCAGTACCTCGTCTCCGACGAACTGCCGGAACTCGCCGGCGCGAGCCGGGAGATCGAACAGCCGATCCTGCGCCACCAGGACCGGTCGCTGTACTTCCGTCAGCACGGCGAGCGGTACGGGATCGGCTCGTACAACCACGAGCCGCTGCTCGTCGATCCCGCGGATATCTACGGCCCGGAGAAACTCGACGACCTGGGCCTCGAGTACCCCTCGCTGCGGGAGTTCACGGCCGAGCACTTCTACGAGAACACCCACCCCGATCACGAGCAGACGGCCTCCGACGCGGCCTGCGAACTCATCCCGTCGCTGCGGGACGCCGAGTTCGAGTCGGCGATCAACGGCATGTTCTGTTTCACCCCGGACGGAATGCCGATCCTGGGGCCGACGGAGGACATCGACGGCCTCTGGTGGGCGCTGGCGATCTGGGTCACCCAGTCCGGCGGCGCGGGGAACATCGTCGCCCACTGGATGGAAGACGGCGTCCCGCGGCTCGACGGCGATCGCGTCGACGCGACGCCGGCCCACCTGTCGCGGTTTCAGCCCCACGCCGGATCGCGCGAGTACACCTGGGGTCGCGGCGCACAGCAGTATCAGGAGGTCTACCAGCTGATCCACCCGCGCGAGCAGCCGCGGGACCAGCGGGCGCTCAGGCGGAGCCCGTTCTACGATCGCCAGGCGGAACTCGGCGCGGAGTTCTACGACGCGGGCGGTTGGGAGGTCCCCCAGTGGTACGAAACGAATGAGTCGCTGCTGGAGGAGTACGACGTACCCGATCGGCCGGCGTGGCTCGATCGGAACTGGTCGAAGGCCCAGGGCGTCGAACACCACGCGGTCCGCGATCGCGTGGCGATGGTCGACATGACCACCTACACCGGGATCGAGGTGACGGGCGACGGCGCAGTCGGGTTCCTCCAGGGGCTCCTGACCAACGACGTCAATGTCTCGCCGGGACGGATGCGCTATGCGGCGATGTGCAACGAGGACGGCGGCGTCCTCGCGGACGTGACGATCGCCCGGTTCGCGGACGATCGGTTCGTGCTCTACACGGGTGGCGGCAACTCCGCGACGCTGCACTCGCGGTGGATCCGCGAGCACGCGCCGAGCGACGGCTCCGTCTCGGTGACGACGCACGACTCGAGTCTCTGCGGCGTGGGCGTCTTCGGCCCCGAGGCACGGAACGTGTTGGCGCCGCTGGTCGAAGCCGACCTCTCGAACGACGCGTTCCCGTTCTACACGGCCCGAGAGACGTACCTCGAGAGCCTGCCGGTGACCGCACTCCGCCTCTCGTACGCGGGCGAACTCGGGTGGGAGATCTACACCCCGACGGAGTACGGCGCGCGCCTCTGGGAGACGATCGAGGACGCCGGCGAGGCGTACGGGATCGTCCCGATGGGGTGGGCGGCCCTCGCCTCGACGAGCCTGGAGAAGGGGTTCCGGCTGTGGGGGACCGATCTCACGCCGGAGTACGACCCCTACGAGGCGGGCATCGGCTTCGCCGTCGACCTCGAGACGGAGTTCCTCGGCAAGGAGGCGCTGGTTGAGGCCCGCGACGAGGGGATCGATCGGAAGATCACCCCGATCACGCTCGACGAACCCGGCGCCCTCGTCGACGCCGGCCACCCGGTGTTCGATCCCGACGGCGACGAGGCGCTCGGGTACGTGGCCCGCGCGGAGTACGGCTACACGATCGACGCGGGGATCGCGTACGCCTACCTGCCGGCCGACGAGGCCGAGGCCGGCCGCGAGGTCGAACTGGGCTACGAGAACGATCGGTACCCCGCGACGGTCCGGGACGAGCCGCTGTTCGATCCCGATCGGGAGAAGATGCTCCGCTGATCCGCGATGAACCGGAAGCGCAGTACCATCGAGTTCGATGACGTCGAGGTCGCGCGGGAGCGACTCGACGATGAGTCGGTCGTCAAGCACACGCCGGTCGAGCGGAGCACGTCGCTCGACGACCTGACCGACGGCGAGGTCCACCTCAAGATGGAGCACCTGCAGTGGACCGGCTCGTTCAAACCGCGCGGCGCCTACAACAAGATCGCCCAGTGCGCCGACGAGACGGATCGGGTGGTCGCGGCCAGCGCGGGCAACCACGCCCAGGGCGTCGCGCTCGCGGCGACGAAACTCGGTGTCGACTCCACCATCGTGATGCCGAAGGGAGCGCCGCAGGCGAAGGTCGACGCGACCCGGGGCTACGGCGCCGACGTCGAACTCGTCGGGAGCGACTTTCGGGAGGCGATGCGCCACGCCCGCAGCCTCGTCGACGACGAGACGACGTTCGTCCACGCCTACGACGACCCCGCCATCGTCGCCGGGCAGGGTACCCTCGGGATCGAGATGTACGAGGACCTGCCCGACGTCGACACGATCGTCGTCCCGATCGGCGGCGGCGGCCTCATCTCCGGGATCGCGACCGCGTTCGCCGAACTGTCGCCGGAGACGCGCGTCGTCGGCGTCCAGGCGGCCGGGGCGGCGACCGTTCCCGATAGCCTTCAGAAGGGCGATCCGGTCGCCCTCGAGTCGGTGAAGACGATCGCCGACGGCATCGCGACGGGCGGCATCTCGGAGCTGACGCTCTCGCACATCCAGGCGCACGTCGACGAGGTGGTGACGGTCACCGACGGCGAGATCGCCCGGGCGATCCTCCTCCTGCTCGAGCGGGCGAAGCAGGTCGTCGAGGGCGCCGGTGCGGCCTCGGTCGCCGCGATCATCAGCGAGGAACTGGACGTGGCGGGCGAGACGGTGATGCCGCTGCTCTGCGGCGGCAACCTCGACATGACGATGCTCCAGACGGTGCTCGTCCACGCGCTGACCGATCGGGAACAGCTGTTGCGGTTGCGCGTTCGCATCGACGACCGGCCCGGAAAGATGGAGGAGATCTCGGGGGTCATCGCCGAGCACAACGCCAACATCCAGACCATCCGCCACGATCGATCGGCCCCGGAACTCGACGTCGGGGAGGCGCACCTCGTCTTCCAGATCGAGACCAGCGGCGCGAGCCAGGCTCGCGCGATCATTCGGTCGATCCGCGGCCACGGGTACGAGGTCAGACACGTCAACGCGTGACCGCTCCGAACCGGACGCATCGACGATAACCGGCCCAGCCCGTCTCCGCGAGACGTCCACTTAAAAGGGTCGCCGATGATTAAGATGAACACTGATGGGGGACTTTGCCAACTATTGGCATGAGTTCCCGTACCACGAGTACCCGTCGGACGAGGGGCGATCCGTCGGCGGGTGACTGCGTCGCGCGACGGCGATCGATCGGCCGAATCCACGGGAGTAGACCACGACGCGCACGGTGACCGACAATGGACGACACCAGACACAACACGCTACGAACCTTTACGGACGAACTCGACACCGTCGTCTTCGGCGCCGGGTTCGCCGTCGCGGCCGTCGCGGTACTCGCGTTCGTACTCAGACCGGCAACCGCGTCCAAATACATGAACAGGGCGAACAAATTCTTGTGGACGGCGCTCGGGTGGTGGTACCTGCTCGCCATGTTCGTCCTCGTCGTCTTCGTCGCGTTCCTCATCTTCGGCCCGTGGGGGAACATCAAACTCGGCGACGACGACGAGGAACCGGAGTTCACCTTCCTCGCGTACTTCGCGATGCTGTACTCGGCGGGAATCGCCGCCGGTATCGTGTTCTGGGGGCCGGCCGAGGCGATCTTCCACTACGACGCCGTCTCGCCGTTCATCGGTGCGGAATCGCAGTCGTCGTCGGCCGCCGTCGGAGCGATCCAGTACACGTTCTTCCACTGGGGTATCTCCGCGTGGACCGCCTACGTGGTCGTGGCGCTGCCGATCGCGTACTACGCCTACCGCCACGACGCGCCGATGCGCATCTCGACGGTTCTGGCCCCCTGGATCGGGATCGAGAACCTCGACGGGCCGATCGCGAAGCTCGTCGACGTGCTCGCGGTGTTCGCGACGATCGGCGGCGTCGCGACGACGCTGGGGCTGGTGGGCAACCAGTTCCTCGTCGGCGTCGAGTGGATGACCGGCGCGAGCGTCGGCGACGCGGGCACGGTGGCGGTGATCACCGGGCTCACCGTCGCCTTCACGATCTCGGTCGCGCTCGGCGTTCGAAAGGGGATCCGTCGGCTCTCGTACTTCAACATGGGGCTGTTCGCCGTGGTGACCGTCGCGACGTTCGTCCTCGGTCCGACGACGTACATCACGTCCGTCGGAACGGAGGCGCTCGGCGCCTACTTGAACCAGTTCGTCACGATGAGCTTCTACACCGGCGCCGCGGAGAGCGTCGGCGGCGGCGTCGCCGAGTGGGTCGGCAACTGGACGGTCTTCTACTGGGCGTGGTGGTTCTCCTGGACGCCGTTCGTCGGGCTGTTCATCGCCCGCATCTCGCGCGGCCGGACGGTGCGACAGGTCGCCGTCACGGGCGTCGTCGCCTCGACCGGCGTCACGATCCCGTGGTTCGCCACCATGGGCGGAACGGCGATCTTCCTGCAGGAGACCGGCCGGGCCGACATCCTCACCGTGGTCGGCGAACTCGGCGAGGCCGGGTCCGGCTACCCGCTGTTCGAGGCGCTGCCCCTCGGCGGAGTGTTGACGGTGTTGTTCCTCGTGCTCGTCACGACCTTCCTCGTCACGTCGGCCGACTCCTCGACGTTGGCGCTCGGGATGCTCACCACCGGCGGCGCCGAACGCCCCTCGACGATCAACCGCGTCATTTGGGGCTTCCTCATCGGCGCACTCGCGTCGCTGCTGATGGTCACCGGCGGCGTCGACGCGCTTCGGGCGGCTGCGATCATCACCGGCGGCCCGTTCTCGGTCATCGCCCTCCTCGCCGTCGCGTCGATGGGTCTCGCGTTCGGCACCGAACGCTCGCTGTTCCTCCGAGAGGAAGACGGCGTGGAGGTGCCCGGCACCGGCGACGTCGTCGGCGTGGACAGCGCTCCGGACGACGATTGAGCCGTCGATCGCCGTCCCGGCGGCACCCTCGCGTCTACCGACCGTCGACTCGCGGGGCGTTACCGCGGCTTCACGCGACCGAAAACGGAACGTTCGATCCGCTCGCCGTTCGACCCTCGATCGACGCGGTCACTCCTTCGGCGCGACCTTCCCCGCGAACGTCTGGAACTCGATCGTGTCCTCGGGGATGTGGAACGTGTCGGTCGCGAACTCGTAGACGTTCTCGCCCGATTCGGCGCGCCAGACGATGTAGCCGAACTCGTCCTCGACGAGCTGTTGCTCCATCGCGATCGACGCGTCGGGGTGGTCGAACTCCTCGAACAGGGTCGCGAACAGCCCCTCGATCTCGTCCAGCCCGCGGAACGTTCCCATGTTGGTGACGACCGTCGAGTCGTCCGTGTAGTCCTCCATGACCGCCTCGAGATCCTGGTTCTCGAAGGCGTCGAGGTGGTGATCCAGTACGTCTTCTCTCGTCGTGCTCGTGGACATGTGTACCCTCCCGCCGGATCCGCGGCCGGCGAGTCTGTCGAGGGTTCAACACGATCGATAATAACGGTTCTGTCGGTTCGCCGGATCGGTGAGCGGCGCAAGTCGTGCCGGGTCGACTACTCGTAAACCGGAAACGACTCGCAGAGGTCGTCGACCGCGTCGGACGCCCGATCGCGCGTCGTGCCGTCGTCGGGAGCGTCGATCACGTCGGCGACGAGGTGGCCGACCGTCTCGATCTCCTCGGGGCCGAACCCGCGCGTCGTCAGCGCGGGCGTCCCGATGCGGACGCCGCTGGTGACGAACGGCGATCGCGTCTCCCCCGGAACCGTGTTCTTGTTGACGACGATCCCGACGTCGGAGAGCGCGGCTTCGGCGTCGGCCCCGGTGAGGTCCGGGTGCGAGTCCCGGAGATCGACGAGGACGAGGTGCTTGTCGGTCCCGTCGGAGACCAGCGACAGCCCGCGCTCGCGCAGGACGTCGGCCAGCGCGGACGCGTTGTCGACGACCCGTTCGGCGTACGCCTCGAAGTCGGGCGTCAGCGCCTCCGCGAATCCGACCGCCTTTCCGGCGACGTTGTGCAACAGCGGCCCGCCCTGGCTGCCGGGGAACACCGCGCTGTCGACGTCGTCCGCGTACGCCTCCTCGCACATGATGATCCCGCCCCGGCCGGCCCGGATGGTCTTGTGGGTGCTCCCGGTGACGAAATCGGCGTGCCCGACGGGACTGGCGTGTACGCCCGCGGCGACGAGGCCCGTAACGTGGGCGATGTCAGCGAGGTGGTATGCGTCGACCTCGTCGGCGATCGCACCGATGCGCTCCCAGTCGAACTCGCGCGGGTAGGCCGAGGAACCGCTGACGACGAGGTCGGGGTCGACCTCGCGGGCCTGCTCGGCGAGCGCGTCGTAGTCGACGTACCCCGTCTCGGGATCGACCTCGTACTGTTCGACCGCGTAGAGTTGCCCGGAGAAGTTGACGTGGTGGCCGTGGCTGAGGTGGCCGCCGTGGGTCAGATCGAGCGAGAGGATGGTGTCGCCCGGTTCGATCGCGGCGAAGTAGACTCCCATGTTGGCCTGCGTTCCGGAGTGCGGTTGGACGTTGACGTGGTCCGCGCCCCAGAGCTCCGTCGCCCGCTCGATCGCGAGTCGCTCGACCTCGTCGACGTGCTCGCAGCCGCCGTAGTAGCGCGCGCCGGGATAGCCCTCGGCGTACTTGTTGGTTAACGCCGTTCCCTGGGCCGCCAGGACGGCTTCGGAGACGTGGTTCTCCGAGGCGATCATCCCGAGGGTCGACTCCTGGCGCTCGCGTTCTCGATCGACGGCATCCGCGACAGCCGGGTCCACCTCCGTGAGGTGATTTGACATACCGCGATCATCGAGAACGTCCTCCAAGTAGCTTCGTCGCAGGTGATCGACCCGTTCAAAAGTCGGCGATCTCGTCAGCCGCCTTTGATCAGCCGCAACACGGTGACGTGCTCGCTCTCGACCGGCTGGTCCTCCGGGACGGGGCGGCCGTCGACGAGGACGCTCACCTCGTGCGGGCTGAGGTCGACTTCGCGGAGGAGGTCCGCGTACGTCGGCGTCGCCTCGCCGGCGCTCAGGGAGTCGAGATCGAACTCGTGGGTGTCCTCGCCCTTGACGTCGACGGTGACCTGCATGGGCGATCTTACGAGGGAACGAACTTGAGGAGCGCGGTTCGGAACGAGCGTAGCGAGTGAGAACCGCGGTAAAGCGAGCGGTGAGTGGAACGAACCGCGAGAAGCGAACGGGGAGTGCGCGGTCCGACGGGCCGCGAATTCGAGCGGGGAACGAAGTGACCCGCGAAAAGCGCAGCGACCCGTGAGCAACGAAGTGACCCGGGAGCAAACGAAGAAAGCGAGAACCGCGGAGGTACGAGCGAGAACCGCGATCGACGCTCGCAATCGGCGGGCCGTAGCCCGATCGGAGCGCCCGGTCACTCCGCCGCCGAGCCGTCGGGCTGGGCCGGCGCGGGCGACGCTCGGGTGTGCCGCCGGTGGGCGACCAGCCCGAGCGAGAGCGCTCCCAGTCCGAGCAGGAGAAGTAGGAGGTTGAGCAGGCCGCCGACGATCGGTATCCGCGCGAGGAGCGCGCCGCCGAGCAGGCCGACGACGAGCGCGAGCCAGCGGTTCTCGACGCCGGCGGCGGAAAGCAGCCACGCGGCGACGGCGAACCGGCCGTAGACGACGCCGATCCAGACGACGAGCGCGAACGCGAACGCGCCGAGCACGCTGATCGGAATGCCGAGTACCGTGATCGCGATCGCGATCAGCAGGATCGGCACGCCGACGAGGACGCCGAGGCCCGCGAGGCCGGTCCTGACCGGGTTGGTCGCGACGCGCCGGACGACCCCGTCGGAGAACCGTGGGAAGACGGCGAGCAAGACGGCGCCGAGCAGCAGGTTCATGACGAACGCGTAGGCCACGAACACCCACTCGGTGATCGGCTGGAGCGTCGGCCAGACCCCGACGCCGACCCGCGAGTCCTCCGTGATCTGGCCGGCGACCGCGTCGGTGTTCCCTTCGAGCGTGCCGCCGTAGCGGAGGTCGCCCTGGATCGACGCGGTCTCGCCGAGGCGGATCGTCTCCGCGCCGATCTCCGCGTCGCCCTCGATCGTGCCGTCGATCGTGACGGTGCCGGCGCCGGCGTCGAGCGAGCCGCCGATCACCGCGCCCTCGCCGACGACGAGGTTGCCGGCGCCGGCGCTGACGTCCCCGTCGACGGTCCCGGTGATCTCGACGTTCCCCGCGGCGGCTTCGACGTCGCCGCGGACCTCGCCCTCGACGTGGACGTTGCCCGCGAACGCGCTGACGTCGCCGGTGACGGTCCCGCGGACGATCACGTTCCCGGCGAACGCCTCGATTTCGTCGACCGTCTCGCCCTCCTCGACGACGATCGTGCCGCCGGCCTGTCGCTCGGACTGGGCGACGGCCCCGATCGGGACCGTCCCGAGCACCACGACGGCGAGGACGGCGACGACGACCAACTGCGTTCGCGAGAGTGGAATGCGTTCCATACCGATCGTACGACTCCCAGGACCCAATAACTGTCACCTAGTTCCCACGACGGAGGAGTCGGCCGAGGCGATCGGATCCGCCGTAATCGTCACCTCGCGATCGGTCGCTCGCGCCCCCTCGAACGATCCGATAGCCCCGTTTCCGCCCGGCCCCGGCGGTGGCCTTCGGGCGATTTATCTGCGGGCCGCCCCTTGCGATCGGTATGAGCGAGGCCGACGACCAGGCGGCGGAGCCGACCCCCGGCAGGACCGAGGTCTGGATCGAGAAGTACCGCCCGGAGCGGCTCGACGAGATCAAGGGCCACGAGAATATCATTCCGAGACTGCAGCGGTACGTCGAGCGGGACGACCTGCCGCACCTCATGTTCGCGGGGCCGGCCGGGACGGGGAAGACGACCGCGTCACAGGCCGTCGCGCGGGAGCTTTACGGCGACGACTGGCGGGAGAACTTCCTCGAACTCAACGCCTCCGACCAGCGCGGGATCGACGTCGTTCGCGATCGCATCAAGGACTTCGCTCGATCGTCGTTCGGCGGCTACGACCACCGGATCATCTTTCTGGACGAGGCCGACGCGCTGACCAGCGACGCCCAGTCCGCGCTCCGCCGGACGATGGAGCAGTTCTCGAACAACACCCGCTTCATCCTCTCGTGTAACTACTCCAGCCAGATCATCGATCCGATCCAATCGCGGTGTGCGGTCTTCCGCTTCACCGAACTCTCCGTGGAGGCCGTCGAGGCGCAGGTTCGCGAGATCGCCGAGAACGAGGGGATCGACGTGACCGACGACGGCGTCGACGCGCTGGTCTACGCGGCCGACGGCGACATGCGAAAGGCGATCAACGGCCTCCAGGCCGCGGCCGTCATGGGCGAAACCGTCGACGAGGAGACGGTCTTCGCGCTCACCTCGACCGCCCGCCCCGAGGAGGTCGAGGAGATGGTCGAGCACGCCATCGACGGCGACTTCACCGCCGCGCGCGCCGCGCTCGAGGATCTGCTGACCGATCGCGGCCTCGCCGGCGGCGACGTGATCGACCAACTGCATCGCTCCGCGTGGCAGTTCGACATCCCGGAGCCAGCGACGGTGCGCCTGCTCGAACGGCTGGGCGAGGCCGACTACCGGATCACGGAGGGGGCGAACGAGCGACTGCAACTCGAGGCGCTGCTGGCCTCGCTGGCGCTCGAAAGCGAGTGAGTTAGTTTTCGACGTTTCGGATCCGATCGAGCGCCGGATCGCGGGTCGAGTCGGAGAACAGCCAGTCGTCGTCCGTTTCGACGCCGACGAACTCGACGCGCGTCCCGCCCGCGGCGCGCTCGTTGATCGAAACCGACCAGCCGTGGGCCTCGGCGATTCGGGTGACGATCCCGTAGCCGTAGCCGCACCGATCGGCGCGGTCGGCGCCGGGTTCGAGGAGTCGTTCCCGATCGGCGTCCGGACCGGGAACGTCGTCGGCGACGAAGAATCCGTTCGGCGTCGCGCCGACGCGGAGCGTGACCGGCCCCTCGTCCGCCGGTTCGGCGCTTCGAAAGAGGTGCTCGAGGGCGTCGGTGAGCCGCTCCTTGTCGGCTTCGAGGAGTCGATCCTCGGCGACGTGTAGCAGCCGTCCGTCCCGGTCGTCGTCGTCGAGGCGCGCCCAGGCTCGTCTGGCCAGATCGTGGAGCGCGACCGGCTCGACGGTCGCGATCACGCCCCGCCGCCGGGAGAGTTTCAGGAGCGCGTCGATCGACTCGGCGAGGCGGTCGTGTGCGATTTCGACCTCCGCGGCGTGGTCGGGATCGCCCGTCTCTCGTGCGGCCGCCAGGTATCCTTGTGCGAGGTTGAGTCGGTTGCGCAGTTCCTGGTTGACGATCCGTTCGAACGCCTCGAGCCGCGCCCGCTGGGCGGAGAGCGCTCGCTCGCGGCGTTTGCGATCGGTGACGTCCCTGAACGTCGCGACGCCGACGGCGCGGTCCTCGCGCTCGCACGTCGCGACGGTTACGAGGAAGTCTCGCCGTCCCTCCGGCGTCCCGCACCGGACGAACGCACGCGACGGCCCGTCGTCCCCTCGATCGGCGCTCGTCCGATCGCCCGTCTCGACGGCGTCGAGCGCGTGGTGGTCCGCGAGTCGCGTTCCCCGGAGCGCCGGGGCGTCTTCGTCGAAGACGGTTTCGAACGCGGCGTTGACGTCCCGGACAATCGCTTCGCCGTCGACGATCGCGTACCGAACCGCGGGATCGGGAACCGCCTCGAGGAGCGACGAGAGCCGGGCGTCCGCCGAAGCGGCCCCGTCGTTCGCTCCGGAGCGGTCGCCGGCGTCGCTCGGCGCGCTCGGAAGCGCGGTCGGCTCGTCTGCGGGGGCGGGACCGCGAGCGATCCAGCGGATCTCGTCGGCGAGGTGGACCGTCGATCGATCGCCGTCGCGACGGACGTAGCCGTCGATGCCGGCGGTCGCTCGCGCGGCCGTCGGAGCGTAGGCCGCGTCGGCGTAGAGCACCAGCGGCGTTTCGCCGCAGGCGTCGATCACGTCGAGCAGATGCGCGCCGTCGGCGGTCGTCGGCGTCTCCGCGAAGACGACGCAGTCGGCGGCGGGCGCGCGATCGCGGATCGCTTCGAGGGAGACGGCCGGGACGGCCGAAACGCCGGACGCGCTCCGCTCGAGGTCGCCGGCCCCGCGACTCGCGTCGGCGCCGGTGGCTGCGACGTACAGGACGATGACGGTCATGGGGTGTGAACGCGGGTCGTCACGTACGGCTGTCGAACTGTGTGAAAAAGCTACTGGTTGGTTCACCGGGCGACTCGGCCGGATCGGTGCGGCCCGATCGTCGATCGTCACCCGCGAACGGCGGCCGATTCCGCCGCCGTCACCGATCGGGCGACTGCCGACCCGTCCGGTTCGCAACGCTCGTCCCGAGCCCGTACCAGTAGGCGACGAGAATCCCGACCGGGACGAGCCAGCACGCGCCGTAGGGGAGGTACCATTCGCGGGCGTGCGCCGGAGCGGTGACGAGAAACCGGCGCACGCCGACGCCGGCGACGATCGTCGCGGCGGTGACGAACAGCACCGCGTTCTCGTCGATCGACCGGTAGCGCCAGGGACGGTAGGTTCCTCGCCGTCGAACGTCGGTCGAAAGCACCGCGAGCGCACACGCGGCCGCGCCCACGGTGAGCGCGATCGAGACGTCGAGATCGAGCACGTACCGGCCGGTGGCGGCGTCGGCGAGGAGCACCGGGACCAGCGGGAGCGCGAACGACAACGCCGGCCCGCCGTTCCAGGCCGCGTACCCCAGCGGAACGACGAGCATCGTTGCCGTTGCGAGCGCGATGAGTACGGCGCTGATCGTATCGAAACTCGGCCGCGCCGTGTCGAGCGGGGTACCGTCGATCACGACCGCGCCGCCGGCGTAACTGGCCGCGAACAGGCCGACGACGGCGAGTACGTACGCGATCGCGATCGTCGTTCGCCGCCGATCGAGGCCGATCAGCGGGTTCTCGAGGATCGCGGGGCCGTCCGGCCACTCGATGAGCCGGCGGTCGGTGCTCACGGCGCCTCCGCGATGACCGTCGCGACCCCGTCGTGGTCCGGCGCCTTGGCGTTGTCCAGATCGATCGCCCCCGGCGAGACGGACCACCCGTCGGCGGCGTAGAGCGTTTCCACCGTCTCGCGGCCGCGTTCGTACGAGGCGATCCCGTGTTTCGGTCTCGCGCCCGTATCTTCGTGGGCCTGCATCGAGACGACGCCGTCGAACGCCCAGCACCGGACGTGGCGGCGGCCGCTGGTTCCGTAGTAGGTTTCGGCCGCCGACGCCTGCTGGCGAACGTACCGCGCCGTCTCGCTGTCCCACGCGTATCGGGTGTACTCTTCGACGTTGCGCAGCCAGCCCGCGTTCTCCAGCACCCCCATTACGCGCTCGAGCCTGCCGCGATCGGGAAGGAGAACGACGTTGACCGGGGCGGTCGGGGCGAACTCGCCGCCGCGGCGGGGTCGGTACTGATACCGCGCGATCGGCGCGTCGTTCTCGTCGCCGATCACCTCGTCGTCCCACGGCGTGACGACGGCCGACGGCCCGGCGCCCTCGACCGTGCCGCCAGTCGTCGTTGATTCGGGCGGCGACGGCAACGTGGCGACCCCGATCGCCGTTCCGATCCCCATCACGCCGGCCTTTCGGAGGAGCGTCCGTCTCGTCGGCATCGTCACGCGATACCTCGGCGGGTCGCCGGTCGGCGTCCCGGCGACCGACTCGGGCGCGGCTGCCGTCTCGTTCGTTCGGCCACACGGTTTCGATTGAACCCCACCATTCGTAGATACGTCAATTAGGTGCACATTATTACGTCTTCCGTTCTGGTACAGGATCGCGCCCGGTCCGGCGCCGCAGGATTCGGGTCGGAGCGGCGATCGGCCGAGAACGGTTCCGTCGGGAATCACGCGGCTGTCGGGGTGCTTCTGAACGTTGCGGAACTGTTTTACCCGCTGCGCGGTCAATGCACGTGTAATGAGCGAACTGGCGGAGGAGTACCGACTCGAGTACTTCGAGTCGGAAGGATTCGAGCGCAAGGAGTGCGTCGAGTGTGGCGCGCACTTCTGGACGCGCGATCGGGACCGGGAGACCTGCGGCGAGCCGCCGTGTGCGGAGTACGACTTCATCGGGAACCCCGGCTTCGAGGAGGAGTACAGCCTGGAGGAGATGCGCGAGGCCTTCCTCTCCTTTTTCGAGGAGCACGGCCACGAGCGGATCGATCCCTACCCCGTCGCGGCGAACCGCTGGCGCGACGACGTCCTGCTCACCCAGGCGTCGATCTACGACTTCCAGCCGCTGGTGACCAGCGGCAAGACGCCGCCGCCGGCCAATCCGCTGACGATCTCTCAGCCCTGCATCCGGATGCAGGACATCGACAACGTCGGCAAGACGGGCCGGCACACGATGGCCTTCGAGATGATGGCCCACCACGCCTTCAACACGCGCGAGGACGTCCCCGAGGACGAGTACGCCTACCACGGCGAGGTGTACTGGAAGGATCGGACCGTCGAACTCTGCGACGAACTGCTGGACTCGATGGGCGCCGACATCACCGAGGTCACCTACATCGAAGATCCGTGGGTCGGCGGCGGTAACGCCGGCCCCGCGATCGAGGTCATCTACCGCGGGCTGGAGTTGGCGACCCTCGTCTTCATGTGCATGGAGCAAGACCCCGAAGGCGAGTACGAGCTCAAGGACGGGAACCGCTACTCCTACATGGACACGTACATCGTCGACACGGGCTACGGGCTCGAGCGGTGGACCTGGATGAGCCAGGGCACGGCGACGGTCTACGAGGCGATCTACCCCGACATGATCGACTTCCTCAGGGACAACGCGGGGATCGACTACACCGACGAGGAGACGGAACTCGTCAACCGCGCCGCGCGCCTGTCGGGTCAGCTCGACATCGACGACGTCGACGATGTCGAGGCGGCTCGCGACGATCTCGCGGCCGAACTCGGCGTCGATACCGACGAACTCCGCCGACTGGTCGAACCACTGGAGGACATCTACGCGATCGCCGACCACTGCCGGACGCTGGCGTACATGTTCGGCGACGGCATCGTCCCCTCGAACGTCGGGACGGGCTACCTCGCGCGGATGGTCCTCCGCCGAACCAAGCGGCTGTGTGACAACGTCGGCGTCGACGCACCGCTGGACGAACTCGTCGACATGCAGGCCGAGCGCCTGGAGTACGAGAACCGCGATACGATCCGCGACATCGTCCGCACCGAAGTCGAGAAGTACCGCGAGACGCTCGAACGCGGCGGCCGCCGGGTCGAGAGCCTGGCCGAGGAGTACGCGAAGAAGGGCGAACCCGTTCCGACGGAGGAGCTGATCGAACTCTACGACTCCCACGGCATCCAGCCCGATATGGTCGCCGAGATCGCCGACGACGTCGGCGCCGAGGTCGACGTTCCGGACGACTTCTACAGCCTGGTCGCCCAGCGCCACGACACCGTCGAAGCGGCCGAGGAGTCCACCGGCGACGCGGAGGAGCGGTTCGAGGACCTCCCCGAGACCGAGAAGCTCTACTACGACGACCAGCAGCGAACCCAGTTCGAGGCGGTCGTCCTCGACGTCTTCGAACGCGAGGACGGCTACGACGTCGTCTTAGACCAGACGATGTTCTACCCCGAGGGCGGCGGTCAGCCCGCCGACACGGGAACGCTCTCGACCGACGACACCACCGTCGAGGTTTCTGACGTCCAGATCGAGGACGGCGTGATCCTCCACCGCACCGACGACCACCCCGGCAAGGGCGAGTTCGTCAACGGCCAGGTCGACGCCGCGCGCCGGCGCCAGCTCATGCGCCACCACACGGCGACGCACATCATCATGCACTCCGCACGCACCGTGCTCGGCGAGCACGTCCGCCAGGCCGGCGCCCAGAAGGGCGTCGACTCCTCGCGGATCGACCTCCGCCACTACGATCGCATCGATCGCGCGGCCGTCAAGGAGATCGAACGCGTCGCAAACGAGATCGTGATGGACAACACCGCGGTGAGCCAGGAGTGGCCCGATCGCCACGACGCCGAGGCCGAGTACGGTTTCGACCTCTACCAGGGCGGCATCCCGCCGGGCGAGCAGATCCGGCTGATCCACGTCGACGAGGACGTGCAAGCGTGTGGCGGCACCCACGTCGCCCGAACCGGCGAGATCGGCACCATCAAGGTGCTCAACACGGAGCGCGTCCAGGACGGCGTCGAACGGATCGTCTTCGCGGCGGGCGAGGCCGCCCTCGAATCGACCCAGCGCACGGAGGACGCCCTCTACGCGGCGGCCGACGTCCTCGACGTCTCCCCCGAGAACGTTCCCGAGACCGCCGAACGGTTCTTCGAGGAGTGGAAGGACCGCGGCAAGCGGATCGAGGACCTGAAAGAACAGCTCGCTGCGGCGCGCGCCGGCGGCGGTGGCGGCGGCGAGGAGGTCGACGTCGGCGACGCGACGGCGATCGTCGATCGGATCGACGCCGACATGGACGAACTTCGAGCGACCGCGAACGCCCTCGTCGAGGACGGCAAGATCGCCGTGCTCGGAAGCGGCGAGAGCGGCGCGCAGTTCGTCGTTGCGGTGCCCGACGGCGTCGGCGTCAACGCCGGCGAGGTCGTCGGCGAACTCGCCCGGAAGGTCGGCGGCGGCGGCGGCGGCCCGCCGGACTTCGCCCAGGGTGGCGGTCCAGACGCCGACGCGCTTGACGACGCACTCGACGACGCGCCGGATGTGTTGCAGAACGTGCTGAACGCCTGATCGGCCGCCACTCCGACCGGCCGCCAGGTTTCTCTCCGCCCGTTCGACCGCCGAGCGATCGCGCCGCCCGCCGTCGGGGTCGACGCTCCCGATCGACCGCGAACCCGCTGGTATTTTCACGAGCGCGTCCGCTGTTCACGCATGCAAATTTCGGCGTGGGACGACGAACTGCGGTCGTTCGTCGACGAACTCTGCGGGTTCGAGTCGACGGCTGGAAACGAGGCGCCCGCCCAGGAGTGGATCCGAGAGTACCTCTCTGACGCCGGCTTCGAGACCTACCGGTGGGACGCCGACACGGAGGTCCTCGCTGGCCACCCGTCGTTTCCGGACGACTCCGACGAGATCGAGACGGCCGATCGGCCGAGCGTCGCGGGCGTACTCGAGTTCGGCGACCCGGGCGCCGGCCGAACCCTCGTACTGAATGGCCACGTCGACGTGGTCCCGACGGGCAGCGGCTGGAAGGGCGATCCGTTCGAACCGCGGTGGGTCGACGACGCCGGCGCGGCCGGTCGGCTCGTCGCCCGCGGCGCGGCGGACATGAAAGCCGGGTTGGCGACGTGCGTGTTCGCGGCCCGCCACCTCGCGGCGTCGGAACCGGACGTCGACGGCCGGCTCGTCGTCGAGAGCGTCGTCGGCGAAGAAGAGGGCGGCATCGGCGCGGCGGCCGCGGCGATCGAGAACCCGTACCCGTTCTCGCGGGACGCGGCGATCGTCGCCGAGCCGACCGAGTGTCGGCCGGTGACGGCGACGGAGGGAAGCGTGATGAAGCGGCTCCGACTCGAGGGCCGATCGGCGCACGCGGCGTCCCGCTGGCGGGGTGAGTCGGTCCTCCCCAGGTTCGAGCGCATCCGCCGGGCGTTCGAGGATCTGGAGGCCGAGCGTGCCGAGCGCGTGAGCCACCCGTTATACGAGGAGTTCCCGATCTCGTGGCCGGTCTGTTTCGGCCGC